>JAXECN010000187.1:0-1562 GCA_034093535.1 Pelistega sp. | reverse complement strand
TCATGGCAAAAGGTAAGTTTGAACGTACCAAACCGCACGTAAACGTAGGTACAATTGGTCACGTTGACCACGGTAAAACAACATTAACGGCAGCAATCACTACAGTATTATCGAAAGAGTTCGGTGGTGAAGCGAAAGACTACTCACAAATTGACGCGGCTCCAGAAGAGCGTGCACGTGGTATTACAATTAACACAGCGCACGTAGAGTACGAAACAGCGAACCGTCACTACGCACACGTAGACTGCCCAGGCCACGCTGACTATGTTAAGAACATGATTACTGGTGCGGCACAAATGGACGGTGCGATTTTAGTATGTTCAGCGGCTGACGGTCCAATGCCACAAACACGTGAGCACATCTTATTATCACGTCAAGTAGGCGTACCATACATCGTGGTATTCTTAAACAAAGCGGACATGGTAGATGACGCTGAGTTATTAGAATTAGTAGAGATGGAAGTTCGTGAGTTATTATCTAAATACGACTTCCCAGGTGACGATACACCAATCATTAAAGGTTCTGCGAAATTAGCGTTAGAAGGCGACGAAGGTCCATTAGGTAAGCAAGCGATTTTAGCGTTAGCAGAAGCGTTAGACTCTTACATCCCAACACCAGAGCGTGCTGTTGACGGTACATTCTTGATGCCAGTAGAGGACGTATTCTCTATTTCTGGTCGTGGTACAGTGGTAACAGGCCGTATTGAGCGTGGTATCATTAAAGTGGGCGAAGAGATTGAAATCGTTGGTATCCGTGAAACAGCGAAAACGACATGTACAGGCGTTGAGATGTTCCGTAAGTTACTTGACGAAGGTCAAGCAGGTGATAACGTAGGTTTATTACTTCGTGGTACAAAACGTGAAGATGTAGAGCGTGGTCAAGTATTAGCGAAACCAGGTTCAATCAAGCCACACACAAACTTCTCAGCAGAAGTGTATATTCTTTCAAAAGAAGAGGGTGGTCGTCACACACCATTCTTCCAAGGTTACCGTCCACAGTTCTACTTCCGTACAACTGACGTAACAGGTACAATCACATTACCAGCGGACAAAGAGATGGTATTACCAGGCGATAACGTAGCTATGGAAGTTGAATTGATTGCGCCAATCGCGATGGAAGAAGGTCTACGCTTTGCGATCCGTGAAGGCGGTCGTACAGTAGGTGCTGGCGTTGTATCAAAAATCACTAAGTAATTTTATACATTTAGTATAAAGACTTAGGTCGACACGACTACCCGTAAGGGTGGTCGTGTTTGTCACATAATAAAATCGTTCTTTTATTATTGTTCTTTAAATCTGTTCTTTAGGATTATTCAAATGAAAAACCAAAAAATTCGTATTCGTTTAAAAGCTTTCGATTACAAATTAATCGACCAATCAGCGGCTGAAATCGTTGATACAGCTAAACGTACAGGTGCAGTTGTTCACGGTCCAGTACCACTACCAACACGCATCAAACGTTATGACGTTTTACGTTCACCACACGTAAACAAAACATCACGTGACCAATTCGAAATCCGTACACACCAACGTCTAATGGACATCGTTGATCCAACAGACAAA
>JAXECN010000186.1:0-5626 GCA_034093535.1 Pelistega sp. | reverse complement strand
GTTACGATACCATTCGCAATATCGAAAGCAAGCTAGGACCTGCCGTCAAACCATTCCCTGAAGGACTAGACGGTATTCCAGATATCTTATTAATGCAAGTTGATGAAATGGTTATTGTGGACAATGTTATTGGGCGTACCTATCTCATCGTCTATGCCGATCCAAATGAACCGGAAGCCTTTTCAAAAGCACAAAAACGCTTATTAGAATTACGTACTCATCTACGTAAACCAGTCGATATTCCATACAGCTTACCAAGCTTAGTGACCGAAGAAATTCGCTCATTTAAAAAAGCAGACTTCCTTAAAGCAGTTGAACAAGCCAAAGAACACATCGCAGCTGGCGATTTAATGCAAGTACAGATTGGTCAAGTTATCGCCAAACCTTTCCGCGATTCACCGCTTTCTCTTTATCGTTCATTACGTAGCCTCAATCCATCACCGTATATGTACTACTGGAACTTCGGTGATTTCCATGTCGTTGGTGCTTCTCCTGAGATTCTCGTTCGCCAAGAACAATTTACCGATGAACATCAAGCTGAACAATCTCGTATTACTATCCGCCCATTAGCCGGTACTCGTCGACGTGGTGATAGTCCAAGCGAAGATGCAGCACTCGCACAAGAGCTACGCAATGACCCTAAAGAAATTGCTGAACACTTAATGCTCATTGATTTAGCGCGTAATGATGTTGGTCGTGTGGCAAAAATTGGTTCTGTAAAAGTGACTGACCAAATGACGATCGAACGCTACTCTCATGTCATGCACTTAGTATCCAACGTCGAAGGCACACTTAACAACAATATGGATGCCATTGATGTGCTACGTGCGACATTCCCTGCAGGCACACTCACAGGTGCACCAAAAGTCAAAGCCATGGAAATTATCGACCAGCTTGAGCCAGTCCGCCGTGGTATTTATGGCGGTGCTGCCGGTTACTTAAGTTATAACGGTGCGATGGATGTGGCTATTGCTATCCGCACAGGCTTAATTAAAAACGGCATGCTATATGTACAAGCAGCAGCAGGTATTGTAGCTGATTCAGACCCAGAAAAAGAATGGTTAGAAACCGAACACAAGGCTCGTGCCGTATTACGTGCAGCAGAGCAAGTTCAATATGGTCTAGACCAACCTATCTAAAGGAATCATCATGTTATTAATGTTAGATAATTACGACTCTTTTACTTATAACATCGTGCAATACTTTGGCGAGCTCGGTCAAGATGTCCGTGTTTTACGCAATGACCAAACTAGTATTGAAGAGATTGAGGCGCTTAACCCTGACTATATCTGTATTTCACCCGGCCCATGCGATCCCGCACAAGCAGGTATCTCATTAGATGTGATTAAACATTTTGCCGGCAAAAAACCTATCCTCGGTGTTTGCTTAGGTCATCAAGCTATCGGTGAGGCTTTTGGGGGAAAAATTATCCGTGCTAAAACCATTATGCATGGCAAGGCAAGCAAAATCACTCATCGCAATACCGATTTATTTAAAGATATCCCTTCACCATACAGCGTTATCCGCTATCACTCATTAGCGATTGAGCGCGAAACTATCCCAGATTGCTTGACAATCACAGCAGAAACCGAAGATGGCGAAATTATGGGGGTAGCTCATAAAACATTACCTATCTATGGTGTACAGTTCCATCCTGAGTCAATTCTCAGTGAATATGGACACAAACTCTTCCAAAACTTTTTAAACTTAAAGGTGTAATGATGACGATTTCTTATCAAGAAGCTTTAACACGTTGTATTGAACACCGAGAAATTTTCCATGAAGAGATGGTCGAGTTAATGCGCTCTCTCATGCGTGGAGAAATGCCTGAACCTATTGCTGCTGCCCTATTGATGGGTTTACGTGTCAAAAAAGAAACCGTTGGCGAAATCACCGCAGCTGCTACTGTGATGCGTGAATTCGCCACACCTGTACCGATTGATAATGCAGATGACGCTCTCGATATGTGCGGCACAGGTGGTGATGGTAGCCACACCTTTAATATTTCAACAGCAGCGATGTTTGTTGCAGCAGCGGCTGGTGTACCTATCGCTAAACACGGCAATCGCAGTGCTTCATCATCTTCAGGTAGTGCTGATGTCCTCGAAGCACTAGGGGCTAATATCGATATCAAAGACCCATTACTAGTTAAAGAGTGTTTAGAAGCGACAAATATTGGCTTTATGTTCGCCCCATACCATCATAGTAGTATGAAAAATGTCGCCCCTATTCGCAAAATCCTTGGGGTACGTACTATGTTTAATATTCTCGGACCTCTCACCAATCCTGCTGGCGCTCGCAATCAGTTAATGGGAGTTTTCCACCCTGACCTCGTAGGTATCCAAGTTCGTGTACTTAAGCAATTAGGTGCTCGTCACGTTATTATCATGCACGGTATGGATGGATTAGATGAAGCCTCTTTAGGTGCGAAAACACGCATTGGTGAGCTAAAAGACGGCGTTATCCGTGAGTATGAAATTCACCCTGAAGACTTTGGCTTATCAATGGTTTCCACTAAAAATATGCGTGTTAGAGATAGCATGGAGTCACGCGATATTATCCGCGGTGTATTAAATAATAATCCCGGACCTTGTCGTGATATCGTTATGCTAAATGCAGGTTTAGCCATTTATGCAGGTAATAAAGCCGATAGTATTGAACAAGGTATTAAAATCGCTGACGAACTTATCAGCAACGGTGCAGCACTCGCTAAGCTACATCAATTCTGTGAATACACAAGGAAATTTCAATAATGTCAGATATTCTAGAAAAAATTCTCACTGTTAAACGTGAGGAAATTGCTGTTTTAAAAAAACTACGTAGTGAAGCTGACTTACTTGCCGAAGCCAATGCACGCAAAGATATTCGTGGCTTTGCAAATGCCTTACGTGAACGTATTGAAGCCAAGAAAAATGCTGTCATCACAGAGGTAAAGAAAGCCTCTCCCTCTAAAGGGATTATTCGAGAGAATTTCCAGCCAGCCGAAATCGCCACAAGCTATGCCGCTCATGGTGCTGCTTGCTTATCGGTATTGACAGATAAACAGTTTTTCCAAGGCTCGCCTGACTACCTACGCCAAGCACGTGCTGCTTGCTCATTACCTGTCTTACGTAAAGACTTTATGATTGACCCTTATCAAATCATTAATTCACGTGCGATGGGAGCAGACTGTATTTTATTAATTGTCTCGGCGCTATCTGATAGTCAGCTCAAAGAGTTAGAAGACGCGAGTCTAAGTCTCGGTATGGACGTACTCATTGAAGTACACGACCGTGATGAGCTTGAGCGAGCTTTAAACTTAAAAAGCCCTCTTATCGGCATTAATAATCGCAACTTACGTACGTTTGAAGTCGACTTGCAAAACACGATTGACCTTATTGACGCTGTTCCTGCTGACCGTATGCTTATCACAGAAAGCGGTATTCATACGCGTGATGATGTGGTACGTATGAATAGTCATAATGTCTACGGTTTCTTAGTGGGCGAGGCGTTTATGCGTGAGGATAATCCTGGTGAGGCACTAGAAAGATTGTTTGCGTAATTGCTCTTAAATGCTAACTGGCACTACTGTATATACGCCAATCCACCTACAGGTTTTTGTCAGTCGCTCAAACAGCGCCTCGCTTCGCTCGCCAAACTCGCTTTGTGATCAAAAACCTCTCCGGCAGATTGGCTTGGTTGATAGTACTAGTTAGCACCAGACCACACGGAGAGACATTCACTCGCAGCGACATTGGAAACGGCGAAGCACTTTCCGGAGCAAGAGTGAACTGTCTGCAGTGTGGGACGGTATGACACAAAAACATTAATTCGCAAACAACAAGGACCCACAACACTGAGCAATTGCATCCTTGGCCAAGAAATTGGTGGCACATTAATTTACCAAAACGACTTTATCCGCGTCATTAATGCGAATGAGCCCCATTACCCTGCTTTTACTCGCGTGATATTACAAAAACACGTTGCCGAAATGACCGACCTCACCACTGAAGAGCGTCATCGTCTCATGGAATACGTCTACCTTGTCGAAAAAGTCCAACGCGAATGCTTATCACCCGACAAGATTAATCTTGCACAATTCGGCACCATGGTGCCTCATATTCATTGGCATATTATTCCTCGTTTTAAATGGGATTTACATTATCCCTCATCCTTCTGGAGTTCACCCACTCATGACCCTCAAGAAAATAGTTACAAAGAACAAATAGCCTTGCAGAACAACCTTCTCAGCTCATATCACCAAGCACTCAAAGACGCATTGGAAACACTTTAATACAACATAAATTATTGATTTTTCTATATTTTTGTTTACCTTACGATAAATTTCAGGTATGCTTGTCATCTTTTACATGATTTCATCGCTCCTACCTTCTTGGCCTTACCTCTATCGGTAATTGGTTGTTCTGGTCGGCACGATGTACCGACAATAGGAACAATTAGCCATGTCATTTGACAATCTGGGCTTAGCCCCCGTTTTGCTTAACGCGATTAAAAAAGCTGGTTTTACAAACCCAACAAAAGTACAAGAACAAGCCATTCCTATGGCATTAGAAGGTCACGACCTCATCGTCACCGCACAAACAGGGAGTGGTAAAACAGCGGCATTTATGCTGCCTGCTTTACAAAAAATGGCCACACAAGCCGTACCAAGCAAAGAGAAAAATCCAAGTGTACAAATGCTTGTATTGACGCCAACACGAGAACTCGCCCTACAAGTCGCGGAAGCCGCTAAGGTCTATAGTGCAGGTATGAAAGACTTGCGTATCGCAACAGTCGTCGGTGGTATGCCCTATGGTGCGCAGATTAAAGCACTATCTCGCCGTGTGGATATTCTCGTTGCGACACCGGGTCGCCTAATCGATCACTTACAAGCTAAACGCGTTAACTTATCTAAAATCCACAGTCTTGTCTTAGATGAAGCCGATCGTATGTTGGATATGGGCTTTATTGATGATATCGAAAGCATTGTGGCTCAAACACCCAAAAGCCGTCAAACATTAATGTTCTCTGCGACTTTTGAAGGTAGCGTTGCTCGTCTAGCGGAAGAAATGCTAGATGAACCACAACGCATTATGATTGCTGATCAAAAGAATAAGCATGACAACATCAAACAATGTTTACTCTATGCAGATGACCATGGCCATAAGTTCCGTTTATTAGATTACTTATTACGTGACTCAAGCCTAGAACAAGCGATTGTCTTTACAGCAACAAAACGCGGTGCCGATGATTTGGCCGAGCGTCTTGAAGACGACGGCTTTGCAGCAGCGGCTTTACATGGTGATATGAATCAACGCCAACGTACACGTACATTAAACCTCCTCCAAAAAGGTCGTATCCAAGTCTTAGTGGCGACTGATGTTGCTGCACGCGGTATTGATGTACAAGGCATTACTCACTCTATCAATTATGATTTACCTATGCAGCCTGAAGACTATGTTCACCGTATCGGTCGTACAGGTCGTGCAGGTCGCAATGGTTTAGCCTTTACTCTCGCAACACATAGTGAACGTTTTAAAGTACGTCGTATCGAACAATTTATCGGTCAAACGATTGAAACGGATGTTATTCCAGGTCTAGAACCAACTCCAAAACCGGTAAAAACCAAAGATAGCAAAGGTCGTGG
>JAXECN010000185.1:0-7582 GCA_034093535.1 Pelistega sp. | reverse complement strand
ATTTCATGACTTTGTCCAAACTTATTGCATACCCCATCTTCCGGTTTTTCACTCATGCGGCATGTGCCTAGATTGTGAGTGGAAGGGTATGGTGGCGTATGGAAAACTTTTTTTGCCATCGTTGGTATCTCCCAGTTAATTACTACTAACTCTTTCATTATCCTTTTTTTAAAAAAATTAGGTAGTATGGGATGACTACATTCGATTTTGGTTATGTTCCCCCAAAAACCAAACCCCCAATCCGTCCATCAACGAATTGGGGGTTGAGTACAAACTAGCGAGTGATTAGTGAGCGTGTTCTTGCTCTTCTTTGGCGTGTTTGAGTAGGGCGCCTAGGCGGTAGAAGCCATGTACAAACTTGCCAAATGGCATTGTTAAAAATAATGATAAGATCACGCTGAGGTGTACAATTAGCAATACTTTAAGTGCGGCTGTCTCGCGGAATGCCATCAATAGTAAACCTGTAATCGCTGCTAAGAATAATTGAGCGATAAAGGCATAGTCCATACCCATTTGGCGGATATCTTTGATGTTTTCATCGGCTTTTGTTTTTAATACGAATAAGCCTGCTGTACCAATCGCTAATGAAATGCCGCCAATTGTACCGCTGAGCTTTGGTAAGCTAAAGAAAGCATAAGGGGCTTGCATATCAAACACATAGTGCAACACGGTACCTGAGGCTGTGGCTAAGAAACATAGCATAAAGCCGTAGAAGGTAAAGTGGTGGAAACGTCTTCTCCATGGTGAGATATTGTCGTCAGGGTAAGTACAGCCTGATTTGACGTTGCCATGTAGGTGTTTGAGGCTAAGACCTTCGGCTAGGGCTTGTTTGATATAGTTCATTTTAAAGAGTGAGCCAAACGATTCGCCGATATCTTTTAGGAAATTATTAAAGCCTAAGAAGATACAAACGGCAACCCACAAGAAGCTCGCACCAAATACGGTTACGAGGAAGTTATGTGGGAAAATAGCGTAGAACTCTCCTGGTAATGCCTCGCTGCCTTGGCTAGCAAAGAAGAAGAGGGCAATCAGACCGAGGATAAATACTAATGAGGAAATCAATCCATTTTTATTAAACCAGTTGCCGATAAAGCCTGGCCAAGCGTATTGTCGATAGGTATCGGCACGTACTTTGGCTAATTGTTGTGGAATGTTGACTTGGAATTCATGCGGTGGTGCGAACTGGCACGCATAAAAACACTCGCTACAGTTATGGCATAGGTTAGCTAAGTAATGGATATCGCCGTCAGTAAAAGAGAGGCGTTTTTCCATCGCTGGGAATACGGGGCAGAAGCCTTCGCAGTAGCGGCAAGAGTTACAGATGCCAACTGAGTGTTTAGCTTCTTCAACGATTTTAATGACTTTCATTTTTTGCGGCCTCCTCGCCTGCGATACGACCAAATACGGTACCAATAGCCATGCCGAAACCAGCAACATAGCCTTGACTTAAAATATTACCTGCCATGATTTCACCGGCAGCAAAAAGGTTCTTTGACGGTTGTCCATCAGCCATCGTAATACGGGCTTTTTTGTCAACTTTGACGCCCATATAGGTAAAGGTAATCCCTGTGGCGAGCGGGTAAGCGTAGAATGGACCTTGGTCAATTTTGAGTGCCCAGTGTGTTTTGTTCGGGGTTAAGCCTTCGGTACGGCAGTCATCTAACTCATTATGGTTAAAGTTACCTGGCTGTACGGCTGCGTTATAGTTGCGGATAGTTTCCATTGCCTTATCAACAGGTAAACCGAGTTTTTCCATCAGCTCTTCGAGGGTATCGGCACTAATTGACTTAAAGACTGAAGGCATAAAGCGACCAATAGATTTTGAGTCAATAATACAGTAGCCCACTTGGTCTGGCTGTTGTGCTACGAGACGACCCCAGATAGCATAGCGTTTTGGCCAGAAATCTTCGCCCTCATCGTAGAAACGCTCGCCATGCTTATTGAGTACGATACCGAGTGATACGCAGTCTACGCGAGTGACGATCCCACCGTCATAGAGTGGAGAGCGTGCGTCAATAGCGACGGCATGACCTTGGGTTGGGTCACCGATAATCATCGCTTGGTTACGCATCAATTCTTTGAGCATCTTACCTTGGTTAAAGCGGGTGCCGCGGATGAGGAAGTTCTTAGCGGCTGGACCCCAGGCTTCTTCTAGCCATTCGCGATTCGATTCAAAACCACCAGCAGCGATGACGTAAGCATTGGCACTGAGGGTAGACTCAACACCATTGGCTTTAATCGTAATAGAGTCACACTGGTTGCCTGTCATATTTAAGGCGGTGACTTCTGTTTCATAACGAATCTCGATACCTAGACGCTCAGCAGCTTTATAGTAAGCATTAACAAGAGCTTTACCCCCACCGAGGAAGAAGGCATTGGTACGTCCGAGATGGAGGGTACCACCAAGAGATGGTTGGAAACGCACGCCATGTTTTTTCATCCATGAGGTACAGGTCGCTGTTGAGCGGATAACGAAGCGAGCCATTTCTTCGTTGGTTTGTCCTTTTGTTACGCGGAAAACATCTTGGAAGAATTCATCTTCTGGATAGCTATCGACGAGTACGTCTGTAGGGGCATCATGCATACAGCGTAAGTTACGGGTATGACTACTATTACCGCCACGCCATACTTTTGGAGCACTTTCGAGTAATAAAACGGATTGTGCGCCATGTTCTTTTGCAGAAATTGCGGCACAGAGTGCTGCATTACCTCCGCCAATTACGATGACATCATATTTTTTGCTCATATTTGTTTACGCCTCAATCATTGAATACATATGTATATTATTGTACACAATAATATTAAAACGTCAATTATTGTTTGAAAGAGAGAGTGATGAGGTATATTATTTAGGTATCATTAGTTTTTAAGAGAAAAATGTTCTATGGCAACAAGTAAAAAAAACAGCAAACTAGATGATTTATCCAAAGAGGAGATGGATCACAGTGAGGCTTATGATAAGGGCTTAACCGCAGCTGATCAGGCTTATGCTTATGTGATTAATGCACTCACCGAGGGGACTATGCAACCAGGAACTCGTGTGCGCGAGGCAGAGTTAGCTTCAGCGATTGGAATTAGTCGGACGCCCATCCGTGAGGCACTGAACCGATTAATTAATGAGGGTTTGGTGAGTAATGATCCTCGCCGTGGTCTGATTATTACCGAGTTAGACCAGACGATGGTGGGTGAGTTATATGAAATGCGTCGTGTATTGGAGAGTACGGCGGCAGGCTTGGCAGCACGTCATGCCACGGATGTGGAGATTTCAGTCTTACGTACGCTAATGGAAAATGACGCTAAAGCGACTACTGCTCAAGAAATTAGCAAAAACAATAAGATGTTCCACCAAGTACTCTATAAATGCGGGCATAACCGCTACTTATTAAAAACATTGCAGGCACTACAAAACTCAATGTTATTGCTAGGCAGTAGTACATTGGAGAATAAAACTCGCTCCGATCATGCCCACAAAGAGCACCAACAGATTGTGGAAGCATTGGAAGCCAGAGACCCTGAGCGCGCCGCAAAAGTTGCCAGTGATCATATCAGCAATGCTTACAAAGAACGCTTAAATAAGTTTTTATTTAAGGAGTGATTTTCGGCGTACCAGCGTAGCTGGTACGCCAAAATTTTAAAATAACCGTTTAACCCATTTATAGAGAGGTTCAGCTAGTACGAGTACGAAGATAAGCCGAGAAATCTGGAAGCTCGTCACAATTGGTGCGCCAAGCATAAGTACTTTAGCCGTAATTGCCATCTCTGCAATCCCCCCTGGGCTTAGGCTCAGAATACTGGTCGGGTAGTAGATACCATTAATCGATGATAATAATAGGGCAAAAGCAATCGTCATCACGAGATAGAAGACGATAGTGATAAAAATCACGCTGAGAAATTTTGGGGCTTGTTTAAAGAAGTTGGGGGTGTAATTACTCCCCAATGACCAACCAATTAGTAATTGGGATAGATTAAGTAAGCTAGTCGGTAAGCTACTCAAATGGATATCGCTAGCGGTTAATATGCCTGTGACGGCGATACTACCCAGCACAAAGGCATTTGGGAATTTGAGTTTATCAAACAATAGTCCAACAGCGGAGGTACTCGCTAATAGTAAGAGCAGTCCACCTAGTGAGAATGTGCTCACTGTTGTACTGCTGGGACTCGTGCCATGATAATTCATCAACTGAAAGAATAATGGCAGCGTAATCGTCACAATTAGGATACGTAGGCTGTGTGCAGAGGCGGTTAACTGTTTATCGGCATGGTTGCGCTCGGCGAGCACCACCATCTCACTAGCACCACCGATAGTCGAGGAAAAGAATGCCGTGTTGTAATCAACTTTAGCTAATTTTTGGATAATGATAGAGCCTGCCACACCGAGTGCGAGGGTGAACAGGCAGGCAAGCACAATATAGCCTATGATTGGGGTGAGTGCTGCAATAGTCGTTGGGGTGAAGTAGAGCCCGAGAGATATCCCAATAATCCACTGACCCATCTTACGGAAAAATGGGTGGGAGTGAATTTGGGCGTGATTAACACGACATATTAGGGTAGCTAATAAAGAGCCCAGTAACCACGGAATTGGTGCACCGATGAGTTTAGCAATGATGGCACCGACGAGTGCAATGCAAAAACCTAAAACAAGGGGGCGTGTCAGATGTGGCATGGGATAGACAGGGTAATACTAAAGAAAAAGACTGTACTACCATGAGGCAGTACAGTCAAGTTTGGCTATTAATTATTTTTTGATTAAACCAAATGAGTCAGCGAGCTCTTGGAAACGTTGTACTTGGGTTTGTACATAGTCGTCTAACTCTTTGCCAGTCTTATCGAAGACAAATAAGCCTTGTTGCTCTTGGATTTTACGGAACTCTTCTGTTTTATAGAGTTTGTTAAAGGCATCAACCCACCAGTTATAGTCGGCATCTGAAACTTTTGGACCGACATAGAAGCCGCGGATAATTGACCAGACGATATCATAGCCTTGCTCTTTAGCGGTTGGTGTATTTTCAAAAATACCAGGGAGGCGTTCGTCACTGAAAACGGCTAATACGCGTACTGGAGCACCACCTTCGATTAAGCCGCGAGCTTCTGCAACACCGGTAATTAATACTTGGACATGACCGCCACGTAATGCTGTGGCACTCTCACCACCACCTTCAAATGCCACAAAACGCATTTTTTTGTAGTCTACGCCTGCTGCTTTTGCGGTTAGTGCGGCTGTCATCCAGTCTTGGCTACCGACTGAGCCACCGGCACCAAAAATCACTTTTGATGGGTCGGCACTGAGGGTATCCATTAGTGATTTGAGGTCTTTAAATGGTGAATCATCTTTGACCACGATTGAACCATAGTCGCTACCCACAGAAGCTAACCAACGAACATCTTTGCTGGTGAATTTACCGAATTTGCCTTGGGCGAGGTTAAGTAATGAACCACCAGAGAATGCCACGATAGCATTAGGATCAGCAGGGCGAGAGTTGATGATATTGTTATAGGCAACAGCACCAATACCGCCCGGCATATAGATGGTGCGCATAGGTGTATCGAGTAGTTTTGAGGTTTGGAAACTATTCACGGCAATACGACAGGTGAGGTCAAAGCCACCACCAGGTTGTGCGGGAGCAATACATTCTGGTTTAGTTGGGGGTGTTTGTGCTTGAACAGGGCTCACCATAAATAAACTAGCAAATAACGAGCCTAAAAGTGATTTTTTGATAATCGACATAAGCGTCTCCTACGTGAGTAATAAACTGAAATTATTTTTGAAAATATCATAAACGAATGTTATTGTATACAAAAAAATACAAAAATATTCTAATGGTATTCACTAGTATGACTATGTTGAAAATCAAAATAATATAATGAAATCAATGACTAAAGGAGTTTGTGTTGAAAAAGGTTAATGTGGTAGTTTTGGACGATTGGGAGTCTTTGTTCCAACAATCTTTGCTTGAGGATGAGGATTTAGCTTCTTTTGAAATTACGGTTTATCGTGAGTCTCTTCGTCGCGAGGCGTTATTAGCTGCTTTAAAAGAGGCAGAAATCTTAGTGCTATTTAGAGAGCGTACGGCGATTGATAAAGAGATTTTATCGGCTTGCCCATCTTTAAAGCGTATTATTTGTACAGGTGCGCAGACGCGTAATTTGGATACGGTGGCTGCACAATCAATGGGTATTGAGGTGAGTTATGCCAAGGGTGGGAATTCTAAAGAGAGTACTTGTGAGATAACTTGGTTGTTATTAGTGGCGGCTTTTAAGCGATTGGCGAGTTTGGCATTACGACCAGAGTCTCGTGCTTGGCGAGGTGAAGAGATTTTTATCCCTCGTAAATTAAAAAATAAAACCTTAGGCTTGATTGGTTTAGGACACATTGGTCAGCGAGTGGCTAGTATTGCACAAGCATTTGGGATGAAAGTTATCGCCTGGAGCCCTAATTTGACGGTAGAGCGAGCTGAACCGCATGGCGTAGCCTATGTGACTAAAGAGGAGCTACTGACTCAAGCAGATGTGATTAGTTTACATATGGTGTTATCAGAGCGGACGAGATATCTGCTTAAGGCAGAGGATTTTGCTCAGATGAAAGCGAATGTTTGTTTAGTGAATACGGCGAGGGCAGAACTCATTCATCAGGCGAGTTTATTGGAATTCTTACGAGCAAATCCCGAGGCGACTTATGGGGTGGATGTCTTTGAAGAAGAGCCGCTACCTAGTGATAGTCCATTTTATGAGTTACATAATGTGGTGATGACAGGGCACTGGGGATTTATCTGCGATGAAGTGTATGAGGGCTTTGCCCGTGAAGTTAAAGAGCAACTGTTAGGGTATTAATGAAAAATACCTCGCCCATATGAGCGAGGTATTGTCATATCAGCTAATCAATCAGCGATTAGATGCTATCGATGATGGCATTTAATGTTGCTGATGGACGCATAGCCGCTGAAGTTGCTGCGAAATCTGGTTGATAGTAACCTTTGATTTCTTTTGGTGATCCTTGAGAACCGATGAGTTCTTCGTTGATTTTCGCTTCAGAGGCTTGCATGGCGGCTGCCACTGGTTTGAACTTAGCTGCTAAGTCAGCGTCTTTTGTTTGGTTAGCTAATGCTTCTGCCCAGTACATAGCTAAGTAGAAGTGTGAGCCACGGTTGTCGATAGTGCCTAATTTACGACCTGGTGATTTGTCATTGTCTAGGAACTTCGCGTTGGCTTCGTCTAGTGCATCAGCTAATACTTGTGCTTTTGCATTGTTTTGAGTCTGAGCAACATGCTCTAAAGAAGCTTGTAATGCTAAGAACTCACCTAATGAATCCCAACGTAAGTAGCCTTCTTCGATGAATTGCTCGATGTGTTTTGGAGCTGAACCACCTGCCCCTGTCTCAAATAAGCCACCGCCGTTCATTAATGGAACGATAGAAAGCATTTTCGCAGATGTGCCTAATTCTAAGATTGGGAATAGGTCAGTTAAGTAGTCACGTAATACGTTACCTGTTGCAGAGATAGTGTCTTTGCCTTCACGGATACGTTTGATAGACAGTTTGCACGCTTCTACAGGAGAGAGGATGCTGATGTCTAAACCTGCAGGGTT
>JAXECN010000184.1:0-4953 GCA_034093535.1 Pelistega sp. | reverse complement strand
CTAAAATTTTATTACTCAGCGGCGAACCGATTGATGAATCTGTGGTCGGTTACGGTCCATTTGTGATGAATACTGAAGATGAAATTCGTCAAGCCTTTATGGACGTACAAACCGGTCGCTTTGGTCAAATTGTCCAATAAGCCTTATTTATAAAAAACATTCATTCCTATAAAAATGACTTACGCCGTCCCTAGTGAATAGTGACGGCGTTTTTTTACCTACTTTATTAAGCCTGCTCAATCACTTGCTTGAGCAATCGATACGAATACGCTTGCTCTTGCTCATCAAAGATATAGCTTACTGCCATCAACTCATCAAACTGCACACGTTTCTGCAATTGTTCTAATTGAAATGCTACCGTAGTCGGCGTACCAATCAAGGCACAAGCGGCTTTTTGAGCCACCCATGCTTGCTCTTGCGGACTAGCCTCAAAACGCTCCCACACTTCCTCTTGAGAGACTAGTGGTGGCTGTAATTTACGACGTGCATTTTTCACAATACCGAGCGCAAAGGCATTATAGGTCGTAGCAAGATGTAAAGCATGCTCATGCGTATCGGCTAAGATAGCATTCGCCCCTAAAATCACATAGGGTTTGGCTAAGTGTTGCGAGGGTTTAAATAAGCAGCGATAAATCTCTACTGCCGCCTCCATCATCTCTGGAGCAAAGTGAGACGCAAAAGCATAAGGCAAGCCTAACTCTGCGGCTAAATAAGCACTTTCTGTACTTGAGCCTAAGATATAAAACGGAATATTTAAACCTGCTGCAGGATAAGCCGATACTGGGTTAGTATTCTCAAAATAACCGCGTAACTCGAGCAAATCATCAATAAACTCTGGATTAATCGGACCGCGACGCAAAGCTCTGGCAGTTCGCATATCTGTACCTGGAGCACGCCCTAAGCCAAGCTCTACACGACCGGGATAGAGGGTTTCCAATGTACCATATTGCTCTGCTACCAAATAAGGGGCATGATTAGGTAACATCACCCCACCCGAACCAACTTTAAGTGTCTTGGTATTCGCCAAAGCATGTTGAATAAGCAATTGTGTCGCCGAACTCGCCAAATTCGGCATATTGTGATGCTCAGCAATCCAATAACGCTCTACACCAAGCTCTTCAGCTAATTGGGCTAGACGCACCATGGCTTCCATCGCTTGACGATAGTCTTGCCCCTCACGTAGAGGAACAAGGTTTAAGATAGATAATTTCATCAGCGGAAGAGTTCCTTAGGCAATGGGGTTTAATTCAAGTGCCTGTGCTTTTTGTACCGTTTCTCGCTCAGCAAGCATTTTCGCCCAACGAATGATATGCGTATACTCATGCACCGCTAGGAAACGAGCTGCATTATAGTTTTCGCTCACATATAACTCACCTAAACATAAGCGACCATACCAAGGATAAATAGCCATATCCGCAATCGTGTAATCATCACCTACGATATATGTGTTTTTAGCAAGATGTTGATTCAGCACATCTAACTGACGCTTGGTCTCCATCGCATAGCGATTAATCGGATACTCTTGAGGGAATGGGGCATAAGCATAGAAGTGACCAAAGCCACCACCGACAAAAGGAGCTGACCCCATCTGCCACATCAACCATGACCATAGTTGCGCTTGTTTAGCCGGCTCTTGAGGCATAAATATCTGGTGTTTATTAGCGAGATATAACAAAATCGCCCCACTCTCAAACACTGGTGTCGCTGGTGTTGTCGAAGTATCTAACAAGGCAGGAATTTTAGAGTTTGGATTAATACCGACAAAATCCGAACCGAATTGATCACCTTTCATGATGTCAATTTTATAAGCGTCAAAGCCACTGATTTTACCTAAGGCTTTTAACTCTTCGAGCAGGATATTGACCTTTACGCCATTGGGTGTATTTAAAGAGTAAAGCTGATAGACATGCTCACCCTGAGGTAAGGTTTGTTGATGTGTAGCGCCTGCTGTTGGGCGATTCGTGCCACCAAACTTACCACCATTTTGTGCTTTTACCGCTTCATAATCCCAAACTGCTGGAGGGGTATAGCTCATATTCTTGCTCCTAATAAACACAAACAAATTTTTATCTATTCTCTATGTTAAAGTGTTTTCGAGCATAAAAAAAGCCATCCCCTACTTTCCAAGAAGACTGCTGTTTCATTAGACTTCTACCCGCTTACCGATGTCTTTGAGTTTAGATAACTCCTCAATTAATTAGGGCATATCAAAAGCATCAAAATGAAGCAAGTAATTTAGAATAAAGTATTCACCCCATACAACGGTATATTCACCAGCCAATCCTGTTCTCGATAATCAGCCATGGAGAGTCTTATCGCCTGTTCTGGCTGAAATTGCTCCACATATACTTTTAAACTTTTCGCTTTCAGATTTTCTTCGGCTTTCACTTCAATCGGAATAGCCGCTTGTTTACGTTGTAAGACAAAATCAACCTCTGCTGTACCTTTTTCATTTACCCAATAGAACACAGGATTTTCTTGCGTAGCAATAAGCTGCTGCAACACATATTGTTCTGTCAATGCCCCTTTAAACTCAGTAAAAATACGACTACCTTCTAATAACACGCTCGCATCTAAATGGCTTTGAGCAGCCAGTAAGCCAACATCCAGTCCATACAGTTTAAACGCACCGTCTTGATAGGCAGAAAATGGCAAATGTGGTTTTTTAATGCGTGGCACACTATGCACCAAACCGCTATCTTTTAACCATTGCAAAGCAACTTCATAATCCTTACTCCTTGCGCCTTTTTGAAGTTGAGTATATATGAATTTTTTATTTTCTTTAGCAAGCTGATTGGGAATAGACGACCATAATAAACGGACTTTTTGTACAGTCTGCCCATCTTGAATATGTTTAGAAAAGTCTTGCTCATACGCCATCAGCAGATTACGCTGAGTTTGTCGGACTTGCTCTATATTTTGTGTCTCAATAAAAGTTTTAACTACTTCAGGCATGCCACCAACAAAGTAGTATTGACGTAATAAATCAATGTAGGTACTTTTCATCGCTGAAATCAATGACCAGTCCTGCATTTCTAATAACGAAACCAAATCTTGCTTACCAAGCGCTGTCAGAAACTCATAAAAATCCATCGGATAAAGCGATAAAAAATCAACCTTACCAACAGGAAAGGAAACTTGATGATGTAACGATACGCCTAATAGAGAGCCTGCTGCCACAATATAGTACTGTGGGGCATTCTCATAAAAATATTTCAACGATGACAAAGCTTGAGGCACTTCTTGAATTTCATCAAAAATTAACAAGGTATCTTCCGCTTGAATATCGACACCGCTTTCAATTTTT
Organism: Pelistega sp.; assembly: GCA_034093535.1. GTDB lineage: Bacteria > Pseudomonadota > Gammaproteobacteria > Burkholderiales > Burkholderiaceae_B > Taylorella. The sequence goes on along the minus strand of JAXECN010000184.1, from coordinate 1,646 downwards.
AGACCTAAAATCAGACGATTAATATCATAATCACCGGAAAATAATGTCTGCATACGGTGATTTCTATCAAAATTAATATAAGCTACCTTAGCAAATGACTTTTCACCAAAGTGTTGCATCGCCCACGTCTTACCAACCTGCCTTGCTCCTTGAATAATCAATGGCTTACGGTTTTTTTTTGCTTCCACTGCTCCAATGACTGAATAATTTTTCTTTTCATAGCACACCAAATACATTTTTACAAATAAATTTTAGTATGAATTTACATTTTTTCAAAGGAAAAAGTGCGTTATTAATACATTTTTTCAAATGAAAAATGAATTTCAGAAAAATTTTTGACAGAAAAATTGTCCCATTACGAAAAAATAACGTTTGAAACCCAACGCCTCAATGAACTACCCCCATAAGTTGGACACTACTTATGGGGGTACAAATGATATTTTATTTCACTCAATGTTCATCACTCGTGGTGACTGTTACCTCATTTAAGCAAACTTTTTTCTAAAGCCTCTAATTCATGTAAGTCTTCAATATCTGCATGTTGCTGCTTTTGTTGTCGGCGCGCTTGATGAAACACTTCATATTGCTCATGCGCAAATTTTTCTGCTTGAGGATTGGTATAACCCCCACGATGCCCTAGCACTTCAAAGCCGTTAAACTCCAATAAGGCATCAACATTACGTTGCCAAAATGCCAACGTCAAATCTTGATGATTTTTGACTCTAAGCTCTGCACTTTCAAGAAAAATAGTGACCAAACGATTGAGTGAGTCCAACTCATCACTATGCAAATAATTTTTAGCAATAATCACATCACCTTTACGCACGACCTTCCCTTTCCAACTTGTCAGCCCCATATTTAATTTAGTCGCATCGGCACGCTGAACAATTAATTCTGCCGCCGTCTGATGTGTAACTGCATACAATAATTTATTTTGTGTTTCGGCAAAAAACATCTGTGTTGCCTTGTCGGTCTTATCATAATCGCTAGATAAACTAAACAATTCCCGTATCTTTTGATAAAACCGCATTTCACTCGCACGAATATCACGAATTTCGGCAAGCAACTCATCAAAATAATCCAACCGTCCTTGTGGATTTTTCAAGCGCTCACTATCGATTAAAAAACCCTTCTCTAAATAAGTCTGCAAGGTGGAGTTTGCCCATTTACGAAATTGCACACCACGAGGACTACGTACTCGGAAACCAATCGCCAAAATCATCGCTAAAGCATAATGCTTAACCACATATTGTTTACCATCATCGGCAGTTATTAAATAATCCTTAATAACTGAATTTTCCTCTAACTCATTGTCAGATAAGATATTTTTAATATGTGTTGTGATATTTGGCACAGAGGTGGCAAAAAGTTCAGCAAGCTGACTTTGAGTCAACCATGCTTCATTATCCTTCACCAAGAGCGACACTTTGCTTTTACCATCATCGGTATTGTAAATAATTAATTCACTCATCTTTATCCCCTAAAACCACACATCCCTAATCCATTTCACTTATACATGTTGCCTTGCTAAAGACCGTATAACCTATAAAAATACCGTTTGAAACCAACGCCTCAAACGGTATTTTTTTAAATCGTAAAGCGAATAATCACTCTAGAATGGGACATCCTCATCCATATCACTAAAA
>JAXECN010000183.1:0-5342 GCA_034093535.1 Pelistega sp. | reverse complement strand
CCGAGACCCGCACTTGTTCCTTTGGTTTTTGATGGTATTTTATGGGAACCTTATAAAGAGCTTGCAGGTATTTCACTTGAGGCACGTATTGCTGACGGTGTAGGTAAGAAAGCTCAGTTTTTTATTGAAGATATTTTATTTACGCATAAAGGTCTTTCTGGTCCGGGCATTCTACAAATCTCCTCTTATTGGGATGGTCATTCTTCACTTTATTTAGATTTGTGTCCGCAGATTGATTTGGAGAAGGTGTTAATTACCGACAAACAAGGGAGTAAGCAACAATTACTAACGGTATTGTCTCAATATTTACCTAAACGATTAGCACAACACTTTATTCGTATGAATCACTTAAAAGAAGAGGTGAACTGTGCTGAAGTCGCTGATAAAGCATTACGTCAACTGGCTTTATCGATTAAAGAGTGGCAGATTCAGCCTAAAGGCACAGCGGGTTACAAAAAAGCAGAGGCAATGAGAGGGGGGGTAGATACAGCAGATTTAGATCAGAAAACGATGGAAAGTAAGAAAGTATCTGGTCTATACTTTATCGGAGAAGTGATGGACGTTACAGGCTGGTTGGGTGGTTATAACTTCCAATGGGCGTGGTCAAGTGCTATGGCATGTGCACAGGCACAACGATAGAATTCAGTATAAGGAGAATGTGATGAAAAAAATCCTATTAGCGAGCTTGGTATCATTGGGACTTATGAATATTGCGATGGCGAAACCAGATATTGTGGTTATGGTAGATACCATTAAACAGCTATATACAGAAGCACTGAATGAAGACATACCTTATGATTTAAAAAAATATGCCTCTCCAGAGCTAAAAACATTACTCAAAAAAGATATTGAGGCAGCAGAGCAAAGTGGTGAGATAGGTTGTGTGGATTATGATGTTGTCATGCAGGCACAAGATTTTCAAGCAGATGAACTCAAAACTAGTTTGAGTTTTCAGGCCTTAACGAATAAGGTTCTCGTGAACTTTACCAATTTTGGAAAGGAGCAGGAGCTTATCTATATTATGAGCTTTGATGGGAAACAGTACTTGGTGGAGGATATTATTCAGACAGATGGTAGCTCTTTCAAAAATGTATTACAGCAATGTGAAAGAGAGCGTCATTCTCAAAAATAGATTAAAATAACCGTAATCTATGTATGGGATACAGGAGAGAGTAGCTGTATGGCTACCACCGAAGGCGCAATGACCCAGAATCGCTCAGGTAAAAGGTACTGTAACTCATCGCTATCTTGGCAGTAGGTACTCTGGAGAGATCTGCATGAGCAGACGCCGAAGGTGATATTAAAACTCTCAGGCAAACGGACAGAGGGGTGAAGTGATTTTTTTAATGAACAACCCAACATATCTAGGGGGACGCTATGTCATCAACTTCACTAAACCGCACTGCACTTTATCAAGCTCACCTAGATTTAGGTGCCAAAATGGTCGATTTCGGTGGTTGGGAAATGCCAATTTCTTATGGATCTCAAATCGAAGAACACCATGCCGTACGTGCTAAAGCAGGTATGTTCGATGTATCACATATGTTGAATGTCGACGTACAAGGCGCAGACGCTTATCCTTTCTTACGCAAACTTATCGCCAATGATGTAAGTAAAATCATTGGTACACCTGGCAAAGCCTTATATTCTTGCATGCTTAATGAAAAAGCAGGCATTGTTGATGATTTAATCGTTTACTTCTTCTCAGAAACCGAATGGCGTGTTGTAGTCAATGCTGGCACAGCAGAAAAAGACTTAGCGTGGATGGCTAAACAAGCAGAAGGTTTCAATGTCACAGTAACACCTCGTCGTGATTTATCGATGGTTGCCGTCCAAGGTCCAAAAGCTAGAGAACTTGTATGGTCTGTTCGTCCGCAATGGCAAGCAAAAACAGAGAACTTGACACCATTTGTGGCAGCATTACTAGAAAATAATACTATCGTTGCTCGTACAGGCTATACCGGTGAAGACGGTTTTGAGATTGTATTACCAAGTGAAGAGGTTGTCGCTTTCTGGAAAGACTTATCAGTAGCCGGTGTTCAAGCATGTGGATTAGGCGCTCGTGATACTTTACGTCTAGAAGCTGGGATGAACCTCTATGGTCAAGATATGGACGAGAATATTCAGCCTTATCAAGCAGGTCTTGCATGGACGGTTAGCCTCAAAGACGAAAGCCGTGACTTTGTCGGTCGTACAGTTTTAGAAACAGCACCTGTGCGTAATGCTTTCTTAGGAATTAAATTATTAGAGCGTGGCGTCATGCGTGCTCATATGAAGGTGCGCTCTGCGTCAGGAGAGGGCGAGATTAGCAGTGGCACGATGTCTCCTACATTAGGTTTCTCTGTGGGTTTTGTGCGTATGCCTGAGGGTGCTCAAGCGGGTGAAAATGTCGAAGTAGAAATCCGTGGTAAGTGGGTGCCTGCCGTATTAACAAAATTACCGTTTGTTCGCAATGGCAAAGCCTTAGTTGAATAAGTATTTATAGTCGTTTTACAAGTTTCAAATATGGCACGTGTGCAACGTGACCTTAATTCAAGGAGTTAAAAATGAGTTTACCTGAAGATCGCAAATATACAGCATCACACGAGTGGGTTTTACAAGACGGTGATGTATTCAAAGTCGGTATTACATTCAACGCACAAGACCAATTAGGTGACTTAGTATTCGTCGGTGATGCAAAAGTTGGTGAAACACTAGCCGCTGGTGATACAGCAGCAGTGGTTGAATCAGTAAAAGCAGCTTCTGATATTTATGCCCCTATCGCAGGTGAAATCGTTGAGTTTAATGAAGAGTTAGATGCTAACCCAGCATTAATCAACGAAGATCCATATGCTAATTGGATTTTTAAAATTAAAGCAGCTAACCCAGCTGATGTTGACGGTTTATTAAGCGCAGCAGATTACGCCGCTCAAGCTTGATTATTCTTAAAATATTTGGGAAATAGACATGTTGCACACGCATATTGAACAAACAGAAGAATTTATCGGTCGTCATATTGGACCCAACGAAGCTGAACAAGCACACATGCTTAAGGTGGTTGGGGCTAACTCATTAGACGCTTTGGTTGAGCAAATCGTACCATCGAATATTCTTTTAAAAGATGGTTTGGATTTAGAAGCTCCTGCGAGTGAAGCAGAAATTTTGGCAGAACTTCGTGAAATTGCAGAAAACAACCAGGTATTCCGTAGCTATATCGGTCAGGGTTACTATGGGACTTATACCCCTAATGTGATTTTACGTAATATCCTCGAAAATCCAGCATGGTATACCGCTTATACACCGTATCAGCCAGAGATTTCACAAGGTCGTTTGGAAGCTTTATTGAATTACCAAACAATGATTACGGACCTGACAGGTCTAGACGTTGCTAATGCGTCTTTATTAGATGAGGGTACGGCAGCAGCAGAAGCGATGACATTGGCTCGCCGTAGCTCAAAATCGAAGAGCAATGTGTTCTTCGTATCGAAGCATGTTCATCCACAAACATGGGAAGTCGTTCGCACTCGTGCAGAGCCTTTAGGTTATGAGGTGGTGCTAGGTGATGAGGCTGACGGTCTACCAGAGTGTTTTGGTGTGTTATTACAGTATCCTCATAGCTTAGGTTCTGTAGAGAACTATACGGCACTTGCTGCTCAAGCACACGAACAAGGTGCTATTGTCATTGCGGCAGCGGATTTATTAGCATTAGCTCTTTATAAAGCACCAGGTGAGTGGGGCGCGGATATTGCCATTGGTAGTGCACAACGTTTTGGTGTGCCATTTGGCTTTGGTGGTCCACACGCTGGTTATATGGCATGTAAAGATGCTTTAAAACGTACTATGCCAGGTCGTCTAGTCGGTGTATCGGTTGATGCCCAAGGCAAAAAAGCCTTACGTCTAGCACTACAAACTCGTGAACAACATATTCGCCGCGAAAAAGCGACTTCTAATATTTGTACTGCACAGGTATTATTGGCGGTGATGGCAAGTATGTATGCCGTATATCATGGTGCAAAAGGCATTCGTAAAATTGCAGAGCGTGTTTACTCAAGCACATTCTTATTGCGTCAAGCTTTAGAGCAGTTAGGTGTTAAAGTAGTGAATAGCACTTACTTTGATACGCTACAAATTGAGTCAGATAAAGCCGCAGAAATTTTAGAAACAGCACTTTCTTATGGCGTTAACTTACGCAATGTTAGTCCAACAAGCGTGGCAATTGCACTTGACGAAACCGTCACTTTATTTGATGTTCAAGACTTAGTGGACATCGTGGCAGAGGCGATTGGTCAAGAGACGATTGATATTAATGACCTAGCGGATGCAGCAGAAGATATCCAAGTTCCTGCTGATTTAGCACGTCAAAGTGAAATCCTAACGCACCCAGTATTCTCTAGCGTTAGCTCAGAGACAGATATGCTACGTTATTTGCGTGCTTTAGCAGATAAGGACCTGGCGTTAGATCGTACGATGATTCCATTAGGTTCGTGCACGATGAAGCTTAATGCGACAGCAGAGATGATTCCTGTGACATGGCCGCAATTTGCGAATATTCATCCATTTGCACCTGATGATCAAGCTACAGGTTATGAGATTTTATTCGAGCGCTTAAGTGAAGCCTTATGTGAAATCACTGGTTACGACGCGTTTAGCTTACAGCCAAACTCTGGTGCTCAAGGCGAATATGCTGGTCTATTAGCTATTCGTGCTTACCATAAAGCCAATGGTCAAGAACAACGTAATATCTGCTTAATTCCTGCTTCTGCACATGGTACTAACCCAGCTTCAGCAGCATTGGCTGGTATGGAAGTAAAAGTTGTTGCTTCAGACGCTAACGGTAACGTCGATGTGGATGACTTAAAAGCAAAACTCGCAGAAATCGGTGATCGTTTATCGGTATTTATGATTACTTACCCTTCAACACATGGCGTGTTTGAAGAGCGTATCGTTGAGATTTGTGAGCTTATCCATGCAGCAGGTGGTCAGGTATACCTAGATGGTGCCAATATGAATGCCTTAGTCGGTTTAGCTAAACCGGGTATCTTTGGTTCTGACGTATCTCACTTGAATTTACATAAAACATTCTGCATTCCACACGGTGGTGGTGGTCCGGGTATGGGACCTATTGGTGTTCGTTCACACCTAGCCCCTTACTTACCAGGTATTGTTGATGAACAAGGTCGCATTGATGATGAAGAAGCAGTGGGTCCAGTATCAGCAGCACCATTTGGCTCAGCTAGCATTCTACCAATCCCTTACGTGTATATCGCTTTAATGGGTGCAGAGGGCTTGCGTAAATCGACACAGATGGCATTGTTAAATGCGAACTATATCGCAACACGTTTAGCACCATATTATCCGATTCT
>JAXECN010000182.1:0-3059 GCA_034093535.1 Pelistega sp. | reverse complement strand
TACTACAAGTTATTCGTGTCAAAACCATGGACGAAGCAATGCAGCTCATCAATGATCACGAATATGGCAATGGGACATGTATCTATACACGTGACGGTGAGGCGGCTCGCTACTTTACTGACAATATTAAGGTGGGTATGGTCGGGGTGAATATCCCTCTCCCTGTGCCTGTGGCATATCAAAGCTTTGGGGGCTGGACACGCTCATTATTTGGTGATTTATTTATGTATGGTCCAGACGGTGTTCGCTTCTTCACTCGCCGTAAAACCATTACTCAACGCTGGCCGAGTTCTACCGTTCGTGAAGGTGCACAGTTCTCGATGCCTACACTATAAGTGAAGAAAAGCACATCTCCTAGAGAAATGCTATACTCAAAAAGCCAGTTTATTTCTGTAAACTGGCTTTTCTTATTCATTCAAATGGACCTCACCCATGTCTACTGAACTCAACGAAATAGTCTTATCGTCAGAATCTATCTTCAAAGGTAAAGTCATCAGCCTTTCTGTCGATAAGGTCAAATTACCCAACGGCAATACTGCCACTCGCGAAGTTGTACGTCACCCCGGAGCTGTCGCTGTATTAGCCATCAATGAGGAAAATAAAGTGATATTAGTTGAGCAATATCGTCATGCTGGCGCTGAGATTTTATTAGAGATTCCTGCTGGTAAACTCGATATTGACGGCGAGCCACCCGAACAATGTGCTTTTAGGGAGCTTGCAGAAGAAACGCCGTATACTGCGCAAGAAATGCAGTTGTTATATACCTTTTATACAGCCGCAGGATTTTGTGATGAGTTAATGTATCTCTATCATGCTCTTAATCTAAGCAAAAATAGTGAAGCATCACTGGATGAAGATGAATTTATAAGACACGTCTATCTATCAAAAGAAGAGGTTCGCGAAGCACTCTCTCAGGGGCGCATTCGCGACTCAAAAACCATCATTGCCCTCCAACACTGGCTGGCAATGACCTCCTAACATCTGCTATTAAGGCGATAAGCCACCATTACCAATATCAAATGGGCAAGAAATACTGGCTAATTTACGCTCACCCACGGCGACCCTTGCACCACTTAGCGCAAATACAAAGCCATAATGCTCACTTTTTACCGTGATGGACTCCAGCGTAATAGGATTGACGACATCCGCAATATCTTGTCCTGCCGACACCCATTCTCCTTGCTTCACCTTATAAACCACGATACCCGTCATCGGAGCAGGTACATAGTACAAACCCTCTAAAGGATGTGGTTCGTTGACTAAAGCAGGGGTTGGCTCTTGCTGAGGTAAATCAATATAACCTCGATGACCCAAGAACTGTAAAATCCCTTCCGCATCTTTCTGACCATATTCATGCGTCAAATCATACTCACCACGGAATTCTACGGTAGCGCTCACAAAAGCGTGCTTATCAATCGCCACATCTGGATAACGTTTCTGTAAAGCAGCCCATACTGTTGAGAATATTTCATCAAAAGAGCTCGCATTAGAGTCCGCTGATAACATCTGGCATTCCGAACCTAAATAAGCCGCTAATGGTGATAACACTTCCCATCCTGTTGGGGTCGTATACATATGCAATACAGAGAAATTATCGCAATGCAAATCTAATACAATATCTGCATCACTACAGAGACGTAACAAATTCAAATGCATAGAATGAACATTGGTTGATGGTTTCATCTCTGCAAGCAATTTAGCGATACGTGCACGAATTAATTTGGTGTTTTCTTTAGGGTCGGCTGTAAAGGCAATAGGATTTTTCTCTAAATCTGCCAATAACACCTCTTTAATCGGCACAGTATAAAGGCGATTAAAATTCTGTCCTGTTGGCAAATGAAAACGTCCAATATGCATATAGTCAATCGACTGTCCTAATCCCAGTGGATTACACATAGGCACTAGCACGATATGTGCTTTTAGACGACCTTCTTGTTCTAATTTTAATAAGGCTTTATGCAAATGATATGTCGCTAGAGAGCCGGGCATTTCATCGGCATGCAAACTTGACTGGATATATACCTTAGGTAAGCTTTCATCTCCAAAATGCAAAGCTGTATTATGCGCCTGCATACCAGGCGTCATCCACTCGATAGGAATTAATTCTGTACGCATATATCACCTATGTTGAACTTAAACGACTTTTTAAATGGGCTAAATAGCGTTTCTCGACTTGTCTAAAGCCTAATACCAATACCGTATTTAAAATCAGATATAACACTGCTGCCGCTGCATAAGCAATAAACGGCTCATAATAGGTACTGTTAAAGAAACTCGCTGCCCCCGTAATTTCGACAATTGTTACCGTAGACGCCAAGGCTGTCGCATGCATCGTCATAATCACTTCATTGCTATACGCAGGTAAAGCACGACGTAAGCTAGACGGTAAAATCACTCGACGCATGGCTTGTGCTTTGGTCATGCCATAGGCATAAGCCGCTTCAATTTCGCCACGATCAGTATTGCGGATAGCGCCCGAGAAAATCACCGTAGAATAAGCGGCTGTATTTAATGTCAATGCCGCCAACACATAAATATAACTACCCTTTAAAAATTCAAAACCCGGCTGTTGCATTAACTCATTCACAAAGCTTAGGCTAGGAATACCAAAGTAGAAAATATACAGCTGAATAAGTAATGGTGTACCCGTGAAGAAATACACAAAACCATTCACAATCTTAGCTGCTACGGTTTTCTTCTTCTGAGCAATTACGGCAAAAGGCACGGCGAGCAACAAACCACAGCCGACAGACACGACGGTTAAGAAAATCGTAATCGGTAAAGCGGCAATACAGTCAAGTAAGGCTTGGTAAAAAAGGTCTAAACTCTCACTCATAGCTTTCCTCCTGTTTTACACCACGCTGATAATGCTTCTCTAACCACGCAAACACACGTAAAGAAACAAAAGTAATCGCTAGGAATAATAATGCAGAGACCATATTGAATAAAAAGGGCATATGCGTAGAGCTACCCGCTTGATGAGCAATACGCGTCATATCATCAAGACCAATAATGGATACCAGTGCTGTGGCTTTAGTCAAGACCAACCAGTTATTACG
>JAXECN010000181.1:0-2163 GCA_034093535.1 Pelistega sp. | reverse complement strand
AACTTATGGAAAATAGAGAACAAGTTTCGGATCAGCCACAACCCATGTTTGACTAATAATCATTGCCGGCCTCCTCAACTATTTGATAAAAGATATGCTTTTATTATCAACCCAAAAATACAACACCGACCATTAGTAAATACACTAACCACCAAACACGAGAAGTAAATAAAAAAGAGCCTAGCTCTTATGAACTAGGCTCTCTCACTTAAAAGCAAAGCAGTATAGCTATTACTTCTGTAAGCTACGGATTAGACCGTCAATACCGCCTTTATTGATTTCACCGCGGAACTGATTACGGTAGTTTTCCACTAACCAGATGTTCTCTACGTTAAAGTCATATACTTTCCAGCTATCACCCGCTTTTTCTAAACGATAATCGATAGAGACTGGAGCACCCGCACCAGTAACAACAGAACGTACTACTACGTCACTCGCATTAGCATCACCACGGAATGGTTGTACAGTAATCGCTGTAGAGTCTGTCACATTCTTAAATGCACCGCTATAAGTACGAACTAATGTACCTTTAAATGCGCTCACTAATTGCTGCTTCTGTTCAGCTGTCGCTTGACGCCAAGGAGCACCAGTCGCTAAGCGTGTAGTTTTTTCTAAGTTGGTGTAAGGCATAACGTGTTGGTCAACAATTTTGTTAATCTCAGCCACGTTACCACCACGAGCTGAACTGCTCGCTTTAATTGCTGATAAAGTTTTTGAGGCAATTTGCTCTACGAATTGATTCGGGTCTTGAGCTGCTTGCACAGAAAATGTTGTGCCTAAAAAGATAGACGCACCTAATAATGTTTTTGTTGCTGTTTTGAAAACTTGTTTCATATCAAAATTCCTATAAAAAAGCGGATCACCACCTTGGTGTTTATCCGCTTTTTGCCCTATCCGGGTCAAACATTCTTTTGGGTTTTGACGCTCTGGCTCTTAAAAAATAGCCAGAGCGCCGAACTCCATAAGAAAAGCGGATAACAACCACCTTGTTATCCGCTACTATAATCGATTTATCAAGAAGACAAGATAAATGATTGTTAATAAAGTTACAACGTATTACTCACCCGGATCTTCGTAATCTGGCATAGTGAATTGGTCAAAGGACTTGAGTTTCTCAAGGCGTTTTTGACGCAATTGTTCACGGTATGCAGTACGACGTTCTTGTCCATAAATGACATTACCACTTTCTGTATCATCAACAGCGAGATGGGCTGTTGGTGGTGTACCATCGGTAATTTCATCTTCAAATTTTGAACGCAACAAAGCACGACGATTTTGCTGATAAGCGTCACGCACAAAGGCATATTTATCTAGCGCCACGTCTGAGGCAATATCATCTGCTGTCAGTAACTGTGCACGTTTATCAACCGCTTGAACACCAACAAGAGCATTACGCAATGGCACATTATCAATTGCCCACGGTGTTGTCGATGTCAAACCACCACCGATAGAGTCACCAACAAGACCTGCCGTGTCACGCAATGAGCTTGAACCTAACACAGGTAAAACCACATACGAACCCTCACCAAAACCCCATACGCCAAGTGTTGTACCAAAGTCATTTGGAATTTTCTTAGCGCCTGTTTTGGTCGCCACATCAATACAACCACCTAAGCCGACTGTACTGTTAAACATTACTCGACCCATGGTATTCACAAAATCTAAACCTCGACCTTGTAAAAGGCTATTAATGCCTGACCATACATCACCTAAATTGCCAAAAATATTGCTTACACAAGTACGGACAGGATTAGGCACAACGGCTTCATATCCCTTGGCAACAGGCTTTAATACCGCTTTATCTACCGCCTCATTGACTTTAAACATGGTACGGTTATAGCTTTCGAGAGGGTCTTTAGGATTAGGATTATCCACGCTTGCACAAGCACTCAATGCTAATGCCAATACGCTTGCACTGATTAATTTTGTCTTTTTCATCATATCGTCCTATTGCTCAGCCTTACCTTCTTTCTCTGCTGTAGAGAATAAGAATTTACTTACCAACTCCTCAAGCACTAAAGCGCTCTGTGTATAGAGAATTTCGCTACCTTCTTTGAGAGGCTCTTCTTCAGCACCTGCGGTGATACCAATATACTGTTCACCAATCAAACCGGCTGTTTGGATGGTCGCCGAGCTATCTTTAGGGAACTCATATTTCGCTTC
>JAXECN010000180.1:0-8131 GCA_034093535.1 Pelistega sp. | reverse complement strand
TGTATTGGGTGCAGAGCCAGAAGTGGCATTAGATGCACTTAATGAAAAAGCAGGGTACTTACACTCATTACTCTTTAAGATGCTACACATCCATACGGTACCCACTTTGCATTTCCACCATGATAATCAATTAGCACATGGTATTGAGATGACCAAGCTAATTGATCGTGCTAATCGACCAGAAGATTTCCCAGAAGAAGACGAGGTGGCAGATTTTGAGCCACCGAAAATTCGAGGATAAAGCATTTTATTCGTAGGGATATAAAATGGGTCGAAAAAAAGGTCAGGAAATTGACGGTGTGCTGTTGTTAGACAAACCAGAAGGTGGGTCTAGCAATCATGCCTTGCAAAAAGCACGTCGTAAACTGGATGCCAAAAAAGCAGGGCATACAGGGACATTAGATCCTTTTGCAACGGGTCTCTTAATTTGTTGCTTTGGTAAAACCACAAAAATTTGTGGCGCCATGCTGAATGTCGATAAAAGTTATCGTGCGACACTGACCTTGGGTAGCGAGACAGATTCTGGTGATCTAACTGGCGAAGTGGTGCAACAAGCCGCTGATTTTACAGGAATCACCTTAGCGCAATTAGAGACCGTATTGCCACAGTTTTTAGGTGTGATTGAACAAATTCCGCCGATGTATTCGGCACTTAAACGAGACGGTAAACCTTTATATGAATATGCCCGTCAGGGTATTGAGTTAGAGCGTGAGCCTCGTCAAGTAACGATATATGATATTCAGATTGCTGAGTTTTCAGCAACCGAAATTGTACTGGATGTATTTTGTAGTAAAGGCACGTATATCCGTACATTAGCACAAGATATCGGTCGTGCTTTAGGTTGTTTTGCACATTTACGTGCTTTACGACGTACTTCAGTAGGACCATTTAAATTAACCGATGCGATTACGCTAGAAAATTTTCAAACCTTAGAAAATCCTCAAAGTGTATTGCTATCACTCAATGATTTACCTCCGGACTTATTGCCGGAAAAATTAAGACAAAAGGAAACACTATGAGCCGCGCGCTCCGTAACATTGCTATTATTGCTCACGTTGACCATGGTAAAACAACGCTGGTTGACCAATTATTACGCCAATCAGGTACATTCCGTGATAATCAACACGTTGCTGAACGTGTGATGGACTCTAATGATATTGAGAAAGAGCGTGGTATTACGATTCTTTCTAAAAACTGTGCGGTAGAGTACGAGGGTACTCATATCAATATCGTGGATACGCCGGGACACGCGGACTTCGGTGGTGAAGTAGAGCGTGTATTATCGATGGTTGATGGTGTATTGCTATTAGTTGACTCGGTAGAGGGTCCTATGCCGCAAACACGCTTTGTGACGAAAAAAGCACTTGCCCTAGGTTTAAAACCTATCGTGGTAGTAAACAAAATTGACCGTCCGGGTGCTCGTCCTGACTATGTGATTAATACGACTTTTGACTTATTTGATAAGTTGGGTGCGACTGAAGAGCAGTTAGACTTCCCAATCGTCTATGCTTCAGGCTTAAACGGTTTTGCTGGCTTAACCGAAGATGTTCGTAGTGGCGATATGCGTCCATTATTTGATACGGTTTTAAAGCACGTACCAGTGCGTAATGATGACGCTGATGGTCCATTACAATTACAAATCATCTCTTTAGACTATAACAGCTATGTCGGTAAAATCGGTGTAGGTCGTGTGAATCGTGGTCGTGTGCGTCCGGGTCAAGATGTAGTGGTGAAGTTCGGTCCTGAAGGTGAACCGATTAAAGGTCGTATCAACCAAGTATTGAAATTCAAAGGTCTGGATCGCGAATTAGTGGATTCAGCAGAAGCAGGTGATATCGTACTGATTAATGGTATTGATGAGATTGGTATTGGTTGTACATTGTGTGATCCAGCAACACAAGAAGCCTTACCGATGTTAAAAATTGACGAGCCAACTTTGACGATGAACTTTATGGTGAATACTTCACCATTAGCGGGTCGTGAGGGTAAATTTGTCACTAGTCGTCAAATTCGTGATCGTTTAAATCTTGAGTTAAAGTCAAACGTGGCTTTACGCGTGAATGATACCGATGACGATACTGTGTTTGAGGTTAATGGTCGTGGTGAATTACACTTGACTATTCTTCTTGAAAATATGCGTCGTGAGGGCTATGAGTTGGCGGTATCTCGCCCACGTGTGGTCTTTAAAGAAATCGATGGTGTGCGTTGTGAGCCGATGGAGCTATTAACCATTGACCTCGAAGATGAGCACCAAGGTGGTGTGATGGAAGAGTTAGGTCGCCGTAAAGGTGAGTTACTCAATATGGAATCAGATGGTCGTGGTCGTACACGTCTAGAGTACCGTATCCCAGCACGTGGTTTAATTGGTTTCTCGGGTGATTTCTTATCGATGACACGCGGTACAGGTTTGATGAGTCATATTTTTGATGACTATGCTCCTGTGCGTGAGGGTAGCATTGGTGAGCGTCGTAACGGTGTACTCATCAGTCAGGATAATGGTGATGCTGTTGCTTATGCATTATGGAAATTACAAGACCGTGGTCGTATGTTTGTATCGCCGGGTGAGCCACTTTACGAAGGTATGATTATCGGTATTCATAGCCGTGATAATGACTTAGTGGTTAACCCAATTAAGGGTAAGCAATTAACCAATATTCGTGCTTCAGGTACGGATGAAGCGGTTCGCTTAGTACCACCAATTAAATTAACACTGGAATATGCGGTAGAGTTTATCGATGACGATGAACTTGTCGAGGTAACACCGAAGAGTATCCGTCTACGTAAACGCTATCTATTAGAACATGAGCGTAAACGTGCAGCACGTGAAGGTCTATAATTCACGGCTAATTTAACCGTTTAAAAAGCTGAGTATCCGTATAGGTGCTCAGCTTTTTTGTAATCTGTTGAAATTCACTCAAACATATTTTTGATAAGTCGTCGTTTTATCGTCTAACAACTCCCTATAATGCTGGTGCATTTCCTTGGAATTGCTCGTTGTTCTGTCGTTCAGGTGTAGGAGGTTGTTATTTTGGACGATGTTTTCTTGTTAAGCCGACTTCAATTTGCATTGAATGTTAGCACGCATATTCTTTTTCCCACTATTTCAATTAGTTTGTCATGGGTCATACTTTTTTTGCGCTGGCGATGGGGTAAGACACAAGAGCAGGCTTGGTTAGAAGCCTATTATCTGTGGACTAAAATTTTTGCCTTGACCTTTGCCATGGGGGTTGTGACTGGCATTACCATGAGTTTTCAGTTTGGTACTAATTGGCCCGGCTTTATGGAAAGGGCAGGCAATGTTGCTGGACCGATGTTGGGTTATGAGGTCTTGACCGCCTTTTTCTTAGAGGCTGGCTTTTTAGGCATTATGCTTTATGGTAAATCTCGGGTATCGCAGCGTGTGCATCTCTTGGCCGCTTTTATTGTATCGTTTGGTACTTTAATTTCTGCCTTTTGGATTCTTTCATTAAATTCATGGATGCAGACCCCGCAAGGTATCACGGTCGATAGTGAGGGAGTTATGCATGTCAGCAGTTGGTTAGAGGTCATCTTTAATCCGTCTTTCCCATATCGTTTTGCCCATATGTTATTAGCGTCTGGTTTAACAACAGCATTCTTATTGATGGGGATTTCAGCTTGGCAGATTTTAAAAGGCTATGGCAGCCAATCTAGTAATCATATGCTGAAGTTGGGCAGTGTATTAGGTGCGGTGTTGATTGTAGTGCAGATTTTCGTCGGGGATATGCATGGTTTAAATACCTTAAAACATCAACCAGCCAAAATTGCTGCGATGGAAGGGATTTGGGAAACCCATTCGAGTGTGCCATTATTGCTGTTTGCCATTCCTGATGAAAAAGCACAGAAAAACCATTTTGAAATTGGTATTCCCTCGGGGGCTTCATTAATCCTAACTCATCAGTTAGACGGTGAGATTAAGGGCTTAAATGAGTTTGAACATACGCCACCAGTATTGCCGATTTTTTATAGTTTTCGTGTGATGGTCGGTGCTGGCGTATTGATGTTACTGCTGAGCTGGTATAGCGTCTATCGATTGAGAAAAGTTCAGTGGCAAGCTCAACAATTAGGACGCCCTTTACTTTGGACTTTAGCAGCGAGTACCTTTATCGGTTGGGTGGCAACGCTGGCTGGTTGGTATGTGACAGAGGTAGGGCGTCAGCCTTATTTAGTCTATGGACATCTGTTCACGCAAGAGGCAGTGACGACTATGCAGTCTGGCGGTACGCTGACGTTTAGTTTATTCGCCTATCTGGTTTTTTACCTTATTTTAATTGTGGCTTATCTCGGTATTATGAGACACCTAGTAACGCATGTTAAGCCTTTAGTCGCACAGGGGGGTTAAGATGGACTTGGATTATTATTTACCCATTGTTTTTATGGGGCTGCTAGGGTTTGCTTTGACGGCTTATGTCTTGCTCGATGGTTTTGATATTGGTGTCGGTATGCTATTGCCGCGTGCGACAGCAGAAGAGCAAAACTTGATGGTGGACTCGATAGGACCTTTCTGGGATGCCAATGAAACTTGGATTGTGCTCGGCGTGGGGGTGTTGTTTATTGTCTTTCCCAAAGCGAATGGGCTTATCCTAGGGGAGTTGTATATTCCAGTGACCTTGATGTTGTTATGTTTGATGATACGAGGCGCCGCTTATGAGTTCCGTACCAAGGCAGCCAATAGAGGGGCATGGAATTGGGCATTTATCCTAGGCTCTTTTGGTATGGCATTGACGCAGGGGTATATGCTAGGGCGTTATATCACCGCTTTTGAAGAGAGCTTACTAGCTTATCTATTTAGCTTCGGTATTATGCTGAGTGTGCCGGCGGTCTATGTGCTATTGGCGACTTGCTGGTTATTAGCCAAGGTAGATGGTGAGTTACAAGAAAAAGTGATGGGCTGGGCGAATTTGGCGTGGTGGCCTGTTTGTATTTGTCTTTTGTTGATTTCATTAGCCACTCCCTTAGTCTCAGCCATGGTGTATGAGCGTTGGTTTACCTCTCATCTTGTTGAGTATTTATGGCCTATTCCTCTAATAACGGTGATTTGTCTTTTACAGGCTAAGCAGTTGTTAAGAAAACCACAAACCCTGACTGAGAAAACGTGGCATCCATTTATCTATGTGGTGATGAGTTTAGTGTTTTGTGCAGTTGGTTTAGGGATTAGTCTTTTCCCATATGTGGTCATTAAAGTCTTAACCGTCTGGGAGGCTGCGGCTTCTACCGAGGCATTGGTCGTTACGCTGATTGGTGTAGCGATTACGGTTCCTGTGATTATTGCTTATTCTATCTTTGCGTTTTGGGTCTTTAGAGGGAAAACAAAGCGCTTGAATTATATTTAAGTACAGTCTACGGCAGTATGTCGTATGCCTCACCTATGTTTTTTTGTGCATGGGTGAGGCTTTTTTATATGGGTGAGGTCTTGTTAGCGTGGCATACGGTTTAACACGACGTTTAGACCTTGATGAGGTTGGTTGAGTAATTGTAGATTGAGCTGATGGAGTTTAGCGATACTTTCGATAATAGAAAAGCCTAAGCCACTGCCTTGTTGGGTTTGTCCAGCAGGGCGATAGAAACGCTCTTTGATACGTGACATATCTTCAGGCGCAATACCCGGTCCTTGGTCTTGAACGCTAATCTGTGTGGCTGAGAGCGAGAGTGTTACTTCAGTCTGCTCTGGACTATAGCGAATGGCATTATCGAGCATATTGCGCAACATGGTCTGAATGAGTAGTGGATTACCTTCTAGTGGTAATGCTTTATCCAGTCCGATAGCACAGTCTAGTTTGAGGCGTATACGTTTTTCTCGGGCGGTGAGATTGACGCTTTGTAAGACCTGTGGAATAAGTGTTGTCCAATTAATTGCTTGACTATCGGGAATGCCTTGCATAGGGTCAAGGCGAGAGAGAATAAGCAGCTGTTCTGTCAGTCGATTAGCGCGCTCGATACTGGCTTGCATATGTGCAAGATGATGAAGTTGTTCTTCTTTATCTTCGCTCATGGCGAGTAC
Organism: Pelistega sp.; assembly: GCA_034093535.1. Lineage (GTDB taxonomy): Bacteria > Pseudomonadota > Gammaproteobacteria > Burkholderiales > Burkholderiaceae_B > Taylorella. The sequence continues at coordinate 2,112 of JAXECN010000180.1, read as the reverse complement.
TTCAGCTTGTACCTTAAGGGCGGCAAGAGGGCTGCGTAATTCGTGTGCGGCATCAGAGGTGAAGCGACGCTCTTTTTGGATAGACTGCTCTAGGCGATTGAGCAGATGATTTAGTTCACGCACCAAGGGTTTAGTCTCATAAGGGACATCTTCAGAAACTGTTTGTAGACTATTCGCTCCTCGTGCTTGCAATTCTTGGGTCAGTGTTTTGAGTGGTGATAGACCGCGACGTACACCATAGATAATGAGTACCAATAGAATAGGGATAGAGAAGAGAATTAGTGAGAGTTGTACCCATAAAGCATTAAAGAGCATTTCAAAACGCTCTTCCATTTTTTGTCCTACTACAACGGTTCTATCGCTATTAATGAGATAGACATACCGCCAACTATCAATATTCCAGAGATAGGCTTCACTATGGAATCCCTCTTGTGTGCTATGAGGGAAGTATTGTCCTTTTTGATCGGCAAGTAATAATTGCCCTTGTTTATCCCATACCGCAAAGCCAAGGTCGCCCATATCGGCATTGCCTGTATTTTCATCAAGAATATCTTCGATATCATCGAGGATATGAAAATGCTGTACATTGGGTGAGACTTGTTGAATTAAATAAGCAGATTGCAGCATTTGGCTATCGGCAATCTCATTAATCTCTTTAAAAGCGCCCCAGCTACTACCAATAGCAATGGCTAGCCATAAGGCTAATAGAGCACTACTGAGATAGGTAAAAAGACGGCGTTGAATACTTGTACTGGCTTTCATATTTAAGGTGCCTCACCGAGTTGATAGCCTAGACCACGGCGGGTGAGGATAAAGTCTTTGCTAATTTTTTTGCGTAGATTATGGATGTGGACCTCGACGGCATTACTTTCGACTTCCTGATCCCAGCTATAGAGTTTGTCTTCAATTTGGGCGCGACTGAGAATTTGCTTAGACTGTAAGAGTAGGAGTTCTAATAAAATATATTCACGCTGAGTAAGGACGAGTGCTTGTCCGTGTAGTGTCGCTGATTTGCTATGTGGGTCGACCACTAGTCCACCATAATTTAAGGTTGAGCTAGATTTGCCTTTGCTACGGCGGATGAGGGCGAGTAGACGTGCGATAACTTCATCTAGGGCAAATGGTTTACAGAGATAATCATCGGCGCCGGCATTAAGCCCTGCAAGACGGTCAGGGAGAGCGTCTCGAGCGGTGAGAATAAGGACGGGCGTATCTAATTGTTGGCGACGCCAGTAGGCGAGGATATCCATGCCGTCCACCTGAGGTAGACCGAGGTCAAGTACCACCGCGTCATAGGGGGCATAGCCAAGCGCATCCTTGCCATGAAGACCATTTTGAAACCAATCTACGGTAAATCCATGCTTTTGTAAGCCGTGTAATAAACCGTCGCCAATATGTTGATCGTCTTCGAGGAGTAAGATGCGCATACTATGTTTACCTTAATTAATCGTTGTCGTGGTCTAATTTACTACGCACAACTTCGCCTGTTTTCATATCGAATTTTACCTCGACACGCTCGCCTTTTGGATTTGTCCCTTCGATTTCGTAGCAATTATCATCGGTGTCAAAAGAGCGGATTTTATAGCCTTGCTTTTCTAAATCTTGTTGGAATTTAACAGCTGGGATACGTTCGTTTTCTGGATAATGAGTGCAATTGGTGCTAGCCATTGCTGCAGTAGAAAGAGAAGCGGCAAATACAGTGAATAATACTTGTTTTAACATCATTGTTTCCTTTGTTGAGTAGAGAGTTAATTGTTTAAGAAGTAAGGCATTGGCTAAAAAGCATATGAATGCCATGGATGGTATTAAAACAAAGAAAACTTAAGGTAATCTTAAGCCCTAAAAAATATCAGCTATATCCAATCTTGTATCATAAAAACAACAAATTATTAAAAAGATAGGTGAGTGGCTTGCAATGTATGGTGGGTTTTGTCATAATTCTCATTCTGATGTTGCCCCATAGCTCAGTCGGTAGAGCGACGGACTGTTAATCCGCAGGTCACTGGTTCGAACCCAGTTGGGGCAGCCAACATCAATTGCCCCATAGCTCAGTCGGTAGAGCGACGGACTGTTAATCCGCAGGTCACTGGTTCGAACCCAGTTGGGGCAGCC
>JAXECN010000179.1:0-22205 GCA_034093535.1 Pelistega sp. | reverse complement strand
TTGAAAATATCTGTGGGGGAATGGGCACTGCTGCCTTTGTGGTTTTAGTTATGGGGCTGTGCAACATCAAGTATACTGCCACTCAGTTTGCATTATTAACCGCACTTTCATCGGTGGGTCGCGTCTTTTTAGCAGGACCACTAACCCCGCCGATTGTAGAAGCACTCGGTTGGCCAAGTTTCTTCTTGTTGACGGTAGTCATTGCTTTGCCGGGCTTGCTTTTATTGCGTTGGCATAAAGCGCGGATTGAGGCGATTCAATAACGGCCTTTTAATGGGATTAGAAAGTTTTCTCAAAACTGACAAAAATCTGTTTATTGCTGTAAGAATAAAATGCGGGAATATTACTATCTATTTTCCGATATTGGAAGTTTAACCGTGGCGTAATACCATAGAAATGCCAATTTCGATTCCAAACGGAGAGCGTGCTCAACCATTCTTTGTCACTGCGTTTAAATGGGAAAAAGAAATGTTGATGGTGAAAGTCTCTTCTTCCATAACGGATGTTTATAGAGTGGCTAATGCCTAATGGCCATTCTTGCGCAAAACCAAGCAAGATACCTTTGTTGGTGGAGGATTCTGAGCGACTATTTAAGCGATCTTCTTGGTAATCAAAACCTACAAATAATAATAGCTGAGGGGAGAAAGAATAATTTAGATGGCTCTGAAGAGTATGTTTTTTCCCTTCGAAGCGATTTAAGAGAGGGTGACTGTAAGTCTTACGGGTGTACGAGTAGCGAGTATTTAATCGCCAACGGTCATTGAGTAAAATAGAGTAAGCGCTGTACCAACCTTTATGTAGAGAATAGCGCTCACCGCCTAACCAATGCTGAGTGATAAAGGGTGCTATAGAAAACTTATGGCGATAGTTTTGGTAAGTATAACCTAGTGCAGCATAGAGTGAGCGTTCACTATAATCGCTCGCATTCCAATAGTGTAAGCCAGCAAATTGTGTTTCAAGACTTAAATAGTGATTCCTATCGAGATTAAAGTCGCGTTTTATTCCTAAGCTATATTCAATACCTTGAGCTGATTTGGGGAGTGAGTCCTCATTTTTTATCCAACGCTGATTATTCCAATCAAATTCTTTAATTGAAGAGGCATTATTGACATTATTATCGTGGGTATAGTTTAGTCCTAATGTCCATTGCCAGCTTTGTTGCTTTTGAATACGTTCAATAAAGCTTTGCGAGATACGCTGAATTGAAGGAGAGAGATTAGCACTTTGGAGTTTTTCAAATTGATTAATAGCTGCAGCATACTCTTTATTGCGTGCCAAAGAAACTGCTAAGTCTAGACGAACATAATCTAAATCGGGGTGCCTAGCCAGAATTTGTCGAAAACGACGAATTGCTAATATGTAGTTGTCTTCTGCATTGGCTATTAGTGCTTCCGCATATAAGACAAGAGTCGTATCGTGTTGTGGTAATTTAGAATAATCTGCGACAAGTGACTTTAGTGTAAACCAGTCTTTTTTGATAATAGCTAGATTAATATATTGAGTCAGTGTATCAGTTTCATTTTTAGAAATAGCGAGTTTTGAACGAAACTGTTGAACTAACAATTGTGAACTGGCAGGAGCCGAAGAGGGGGATAATATTATCGGCTCAATGCTGGTGCTCTCTAAACGCAACTCATAAGGAGTCAGGTTTGAGGGGATTGAAATCATATTCTGTGCAGATGCTATGCTAGAGTAGCATAGCATCATACCAATCATTAATCGTCGCATGAGGTGACTTATTGACGTTTACCAATAAATCCAATATCTCCACTACGATCGAGTAAGTCAGAAGAGTCTATGTACCCTTTAGCTTCGATGAGACCAACCACTTCTTCGGCATTAGGGCCAGCAATACCTAGCTGGTATTCATAGTTCTTCTTACCTTTAATCGACACGTCACCTGCTTCAATACCATAGACTCTGCCCATAGGAGTTGAAATCGGTTTAATGCTTGCCTGATGTAGGGTAATGTCGCCAGCTGCTCCACTAATCCCTGTGATTTTACCCCAGCCTTGGCGTTGACCAAAATCAATGGTGTACTCTAGCTTACCGTCTTCACTACCTCCTTGATAGTTGTGATATGCAACCCCTGCATAATTAGCAATGACTTTATTAGCAATAAGATTATCCACTGTAGGGACAGGTGTTGCATCAAAGGTGAAGTCTGAATAGCTGGAGTCGTTTATATGCTCAGAACTATAGAATAAATCTAAATCAATTAGCGCAGAATAATTCTGTTTGTAAATCGAAAGATGACCATCAATAGAATGTGTTTTACCGTTATCTTGCATGACCTCTACGGTAACTGGTTTTTTTATGATTTGGTTGCTTGGTTGATTTTTGAGTGTGTCCACAGAAAATGAAGAGATAGTAGAGCCGTCTAGAGTCACCGACTTAACTTCATCAGTATAAGAGAGGTCAAAAGGTATACGTACTAGCTTCTGATTAGAGGGTAAATTAGGTGTAGATGGCTGAGCTGTTGATGATGTATTATTGTTGCGCTTAATTGATTCAGGCTGAGCATTATGATTGCTTCCACCGCCTCCACCTCCACCACACCCTACTAGTGCTACAGTCAAAAGAGCTAACAGTTTTTTCATTTTATTTTTCCTCCACATTAAGTTAAATGTCTTATCCATAGTGTATACCAATAACGAAATAAGTTGTAACTTCTGTTCAAAAATGTATCGTTGTGTTGTTATTACTTTGATATTAACCAAAGACTATTTTTTTAAAATTTGGGATAATGTCGGAAATAGATTTTACTTACAGTAGGCAGGTAATCATGACAAATAGTTTTACATCCCTTTCACGTATTAAATGTGAGGCTTTGCACACTAAAGTGATGTCAGCAGAAGAAGCTGCTGCACTGATTCCTTCTGGTTCAACAGTAGGTATGAGTGGCTTTACTGGTTCAGGTTATCCGAAAAAAGTACCTGAAGCCTTGGCGAAGCGTATCCGTGAAGAGCATGATAAGGGTAAGCCTTTTAAGATTAATGTATGGACAGGTGCTTCAACTGCCCCTGAATTAGACGGTGCCTTGGCTGCGGTTGATGGCATTAATATGCGTCTGCCATACCAATCAGATCCGACTTGTCGTCAGAAAATTAACTCTGGTCAAATGCATTACATGGATATTCATTTATCACATGTTGCACAATATGCGTGGTTTGGTTTCTTGGGCAAACTAAATATTGCGGTGATTGAGGTAGTGGGTATTCGTGAAGACGGTACGCTGATTCCTGCTGCTTCAGTGGGCAATAACAAAACATGGATTGATCAAGCGGACAAGGTTATCATTGAGGTGAACTATGCCTTAAGTGAGAAACTTGAGGGTATGCATGATATTTACTATGGTACGGCATTACCACCCCATCGTAAGCCGGTCTTGATTAATGAACCAGATGAGCGTATCGGTTCACCATACTATACATGTCCTGCCGAGAAGATTATCGGTATTGTGGAGACGCATGACCGTGATCGAGTCAATCGTTTTAGTGAACCAGATGATGTTGCTAAGAAAATTGCTTCACATATTCTGAATTTCCTCCAAGATGAAGTCCGCAAAGGGACATTGCCTCCTAATCTATTACCGCTACAATCGGGTGTTGGTGATGTTTCCAATGCTGTGATTTCGGGTCTACAAAACGGTGATTTTGATAATCTAACCGCTTATACAGAGGTGATTCAAGACGGTATGTTGGGCTTAATCAAGTCTGGCAAACTCAAAATGGTGTCAGCGACTTCATTGTCACTCAGCCCAGAAGCGGTTGATGAGCTAAATGAAAACATCGATTTCTATCGTGAACGCATTATTCTTCGTACTCAAGAGATGAGTAATCACCCAGAAGTGATTCGTCGCCTAGGTATTATTGCGATTAACGGTATGATTGAGGCAGATATCTACGGTAATGTGAACTCTACGCATATTATGGGTAGTGGCATTATGAATGGTATCGGTGGTTCAGGTGACTTTGCACGCAATAGTTTCTTATCGTTCTTTGTGCGTCCATCATTAGCCAAAGGTGATGATATTTCTGCCATCGTTCCGATGGTATCGCATGTGGACCATACTGAGCATGATGTGCAAATTATCGTGACTGAACAAGGTTTAGCAGATTTGCGTGGTTTATCACCTCGTCAGCGTGCTGAGAAAATCATTGAGAACTGTGCTCATCCATCTTATAAAGATAAGCTACGTGATTATTTTGAACGTGCCCAACAACAAGGGGCGCAGCATACACCGCATATCTTGTCAGAGGCATTAAGCTGGCATGATAAATATCTGAAAACAGGTTCGATGAAATAGTCATCATTAGATAGTGATAGAAAAAGGCAGATGGTTGCTCATCTGCCTTTATTTTTAGCTTAGAAAGACCTGCCGTTTACACTTCTACTTCATAGTCGATGGTGAGTGGTGCATGGTCTGAGAAACGTTCATCTTTATAGATATAGGCAGCACGAGCTTTAGCCGCGATACCCGGTGTCGCCACATGGTAGTCAATACGCCAACCGACATTCTTTGCCCATGCTTGTCCTCGGTTACTCCACCAAGTGTATTGATCGGGTTCTTGATTGAGGACACGGAAAACATCGACAAAACCACGCTCTTCGAATAACTGCGTCATCCATGCACGCTCTTCAGGAGTGAAGCCAGAGTTCTTTAAATTGCCTTTCCAGTTTTTTAGGTCGATTTCTTTGTGAGCAATATTCCAGTCACCGCAGATAATATATTCATGACCCGTTTCGCGGTGATGTTTCATCATTTCATCAATCCAAGGACCAAATTTATCTAAAAAGCGAAATTTTGCTTCTTGACGCTCTGGACTGCTTGAGCCGGATGGTAAGTAGGCGCTGACAACCGTCAATTTGCCAAAATTAGCGATGATAAGGCGACCTTCAGCATCAAACTCATCGCAACCCATACCACGAGAATATTCAGCGGGTAGTGCCGTATAGATACCGACACCGCTATAGCCTTTTTTCTCGGCAGGATTAAATTCTCCTCGATAATGTAGAGGGTGACGCAACGCATCGCTTAAATCCGCGTCACTAATTTTGATTTCTTGTAAACAGACGATATCGGCTTGATGTTTTTGTAGCCATTCAAAAAAGCCTTTTTTAGCGGCGGCACGAATGCCATTGACATTGACGGAGGTAATTCTTAACACGAGTGAGTTCCTAATGGTCTGTATGAGAAGTGGATTTTTCTTGGGGGTAAATGGCAGCACCAATAATTAAAATACCACCAATAATCATTTTTAGTGTAGGCTCTTCATTAAAGAGTAGCCAAGCCACTACGATAGCATAAACTGGCTCAAGAGAGATGATGAGTCCTGTCGTACGAGCACTAATATATTGGACGCTACTGACAAATAAATAATGTGAAAAGGCGGTGCAGACAATACCAAGAATGGCTAACCATAATAAATCTTCTTCTCGCATAGAGAGGTCGGTGAAGAAGAGAAAAGGTAGCGTGACTATTGCCACCACCAGATTTTGCCAAAAGGCAATGCTAATGGGGTGTAGACGGTGTCCAATGGTGCGATTGACAACAGCAAGACTGCCGAAGCAGAAGCCAGACACAATGCCCCATAATAGACCCTCTGTATTAGCATGTTGTAGGTCGAATGTAGGTGAGACTAAGAGTAACCCTAACATCACCGTAGCGACGAGTATCCACGAGGTCAGGCTGACCTTGTCTCTTAATACAAAGCGCTCAATAAGCGTAATAAATGCTGGGAAACTAGCAAACCCAAGTGTTGCCATTGCCACACCACCAATCTTAATCGAGAGGAAAAAAGTTCCCCAGTGAATAGCCAATAATACACCTGATAAGATGAGTGAGCGAATGAGGGGGAGGGATAGTTGCTTAGATAAAGATATTTTGAGCAATAACGAGGCTATCCATAAACTGATAAAAGCAAAACTCGAGCGCCCAAAAGTAATCAGGCTGGCGTCGGTTTGAATTAATGCCCCCAGAATGCCCGTCATCCCAAACAGTACGGCAGCAAAATGGGCAAAAGCCAAGCCTTTTTGGTGGTTAGTCATAGAGAGTAAAATCACATCGAGTTAGCGGAAAATACTCTCTAGATTAGCATATCTTGATGGGTGAAGATATGCTTAGCACCCAAATCTGAAACCACTGACTGCTACCCCTCCCATCGCATAATCCTCATGATAGTTCATTATCGCAGGGTCATCACCAGCGGCACCGACAGCAACCATGAGAGGGATTAGATGGTCTTCTTTAGCATGGACGATACGAGCAGCTGGGGCTTTTTCCCAATCTAACAGGGCTTGTATACGCTCTTGCTGAGGCTTCTGTAATTGCTCTTGTAGCCATTGGTCAAAGGCGACGGATGGCTCATGTCCTTGGGCATTAAATAGCTTCATATTATGAAAGCTCAGACCACTAGCGAGGATAAGTACGCCCTCGTCACGAAGTGAGGCAAGCGCCTCTCCTAGACGGATATGGTAGAGGGGGTCAAATGCACGCTCGATAGAGAGCTGAATAACCGGAATATCTGCTCGAGGAAAGGCAAGCGCGAGTGGTACAAAAGCACCATGGTCAAACCCACGCTCATTATCTTCACTCACCACAAAACCATGACGAGTTAATTGCTCAGCAATCTCGCGAGCTAATGTAGGATCGCTAGAGGCAGGGTAGTCAATCTGATATGTATAATTTGGGAAACCATAGTAATCGTAGATCATACCCGGACGAGGATTGCTCATGATGGTTAACTGACCTTGGGTAATCCAATGGGCAGAAATCATGAGAATAGCCTTAGGTTTTTCGGGCAATTCTTTAGCAATATTTTCAATAGAGTGGCGAAGAGCTTTATAGTCTTGTATCCATTCTGGAATCCAAGGCCAAGGACCGCCTCCGTGAGAAATAAAGTAAACGGGTTGTTTCATAACAATCTCTTATATCTTTTAATTAATGGGCCTGAGTGAGTAATTCTATTGTAAGAAAATGTTTCTCAAATATAAAGTGCTTTTTGGGTGATACTGAGTTTCTTCATAAGAAAGTATCACAGATTTCGGGTCTTGGATGATTATTCGTATTAAAATAAAGGTCTTTATGTCATTTACTTATGGGAACGGCTATGTCACAAAATAATCGTCTTGATTTTGTTCGCTTTGCTTTAGAACAAGGAGTCTTAAAATTTGGTGAATTTAAAGTAAAGTCAGGTCGATTAAGTCCGTATTTTTTTAATGCAGGGCTTTTTAATAGCGGGCGCTCAGTAGGTAAGTTGGCAGAGTTTTATGCCAATGCTTTAGTAGAGTCAGGTGTACAGTTTGATATGTTGTTTGGACCTGCTTATAAAGGGATTTCATTGGCTGCAACAACGGCAGTGGCTTTAGGTAATCATGCTGGTTTAGATAAAGATGTGCCTTTTGCCTTTAACCGTAAAGAGGCAAAAGACCATGGAGAGGGTGGTGTTTTAGTGGGGGCACCATTAAAAGGCAAGGTCGTAATTATTGATGATGTGATTACGGCAGGTACTTCTGTGCGTGAGTCTGTAGAGATTATTCGTCAAGCGGGTGCAGAACCAGCCGCGGTGCTTATTGCCTTAGACCGTATGGAGCGCGCCGGTGCGGATGATGCTTTATCAGCACATTCTGCTGTTCAAGAAGTTGAGCAAAAATATGGTATATCTGTGGTGAGTATTGCTTCGTTAAGCGATATTATGCAACTTCTAGAGCAAGATAATACATTTGCAGAACACCAACCACGTGTAGCCGCTTATCGTGCTAAGTATGGTGTGCAATAAATCATTAAAGACATCTAATTAATAGACTTCGGCTTCGCCCTCAGGGCGAGTCTTGAAACGACGATGGACCCAGTAATATTGTGCTGGGTCTTTTCGTATCCACTCTTCGAGTAATTGGTTAATGCGAGCGGTCGCTTCTTCGATATTGTCTTCGCCGGGGAAGTTCTCTAGTGCTGGCAGCTGTTCGATATGATAAATACCTGTGTCAATATCTAGGCGAGTGACCACTGGCGTGACTTTGGCATTAAACATCTTAGCGATTTGTGCTGTACTCGGTAGGGTTGCCGCTTGGATATTGAAGAAAGGGACGAAAATTGACTCATCACGCCCAAAATCCATGTCGGGGAGGTAGTAAAGTGGTACGCCTTTTTTGAGAAAGCGAACCAGACCACGAAAGCCCTCTTTGCGACTGAGCAGGTGGACGATATTAAAACGAGCACGCCCTTTGCGGATAAGCGTATCTATTGCAGGGTCACGCTGAGATTTGTACATCGTACAACCCTCGGGAACCACAGAGGTGAGAACAGTCGCTGCGGTATCCAAGCCGATAAAATGAGGGGCGAGGATAATAGTGGGTTGTTGGGTATCTAGTAGGGATTGTAAGTTTTCAAAACCATTTAAACGAGAGATTTCGTGTATCTTCTCAAGGGGTGCATACCACAAGACACCTCGGTCAATAAAGGATTGTGTGGTCAAGCGAATATTGCGAGTGACCCATTCTTCAATTTGAGCTTCAGAGGCTTCTGGAAAGCATAAGCGTAAGTTGGTACGGACAATATGTGCACGACGTTTAGCGAGCTTGGGAAATGCCCATGACAATACCGCACCTAGTTTTAGGCGGTTCTGGTGGGACATCTTGCCAATGCGACGGAAGATGAATTCGATAAAATGGTATTTGAAACTCTTTTCCATACGTCTATTTTAACGAAGTTTTAGAATAATCATAGAAAAATAAAGGTTTTTTCTATCATGCAAGCGAAATTTCGATTAAAATAATGCATTCGCTGAGTTAAACAGACAACTTGCGGGGCGAACCATAAATACCGCTAAAGCGTCGCACTTTCTTCAAGTTGCTACGCGTTCCTTTTTATTTTTGCAGGACGCATATTCATGTCACAAAACGAATTTTTATTTACTTCTGAGTCAGTTTCTGAAGGTCACCCAGACAAAGTTGCTGACCAAATTTCAGACGCTATTCTTGACGCTATCCTAGAACAAGACCCTAATGCACGCGTTGCCGCGGAGACATTATGTAATACAGGTCTTGTTGTATTAGCCGGTGAGATTACCACAACAGCCAATGTGGATTATATTGATGTTGCGCGTCAGACCATCAAGCGTATCGGTTATGACAATACTGATTATGGTATTGATTACAAAGGTTGTGCGGTATTGGTGGCGTATGATAAACAATCACCAGATATTGCGCAGGGTGTAGATCGTTCACCAGAAGAAATCCTCAACCAAGGTGCAGGTGACCAAGGTCTTATGTTTGGTTATGCGTGTGATGAGACACCAGACTTAATGCCAGCTCCAATTTGGTATTCACATCGCCTAGTACAGCGTCAGAGTGAATTGCGTAAAAATGGTACATTGCCATGGTTGCGCCCAGACGCGAAGTCTCAGGTGACTTTCCGTTATGTCGACGGTCGCCCAGTAGAAGTGGATACAGTGGTGCTATCGACACAACATCACCCAGATGTATCGCAATCACAAATTAAAGAAGCGGTGATTGAGGAAATTATTAAGCCAAGTTTCCCAGAGGGCTTAATTACACCGAATACTAAATTCTTTATTAACCCAACAGGTATTTTCGTGATTGGTGGTCCACAAGGTGACTGCGGTTTAACAGGTCGTAAGATTATTGTGGATACTTATGGTGGTGCATGCCCTCACGGTGGCGGTGCTTTCTCTGGTAAAGACCCATCAAAAGTAGACCGTTCAGCAGCTTATGCAGCACGTTATGTGGCTAAAAATATCGTCGCTGCTGGTTTAGCACGTCAATGCCAAATTCAAGTGAGTTATGCGATTGGTGTTGCCGAGCCAATTAATATCACGGTATATACTGAGGGTACAGGTGTGATTCCTGATGCTGAATTAGCTAAATTAGTTCGTGAGCATTTTGATTTACGCCCACGCGGTATCGTACAAATGCTTGACCTATTACGTCCGATTTATAGTAAATCAGCGGCATATGGTCACTTCGGTCGTTCTGAGCCTGAGTTCTCTTGGGAAGCGACTGATAAAGCGGCAGCTTTAAAAGCCGCTGCTAAGTAAGCGTTTGTTCGCAAACTAATTACCTATTTGCGTTGAGGAGCGCTGCACCAGAGAATGTTTTCTCTGCTAGGCTCAATGCAAATGATAAACATAACGGCGCTCATCCTATCTGCATAGTTGTGCACATATGATGAGCGTCTTTTTTTATGCAGAATTTGACAATATAAAAAGGTGATATGCCTTATTTTAAATTTAAAGGATTAAGAAATGAGTACAGTAGATTATAAAATTGCTGATATTGGTCTAGCAGATTGGGGTCGTAAAGAGCTTTCGATTGCAGAAACAGAAATGCCTGGTTTGATGGCGACTCGCGAAGAGTTTGCGGCAGCACAACCTTTAAAAGGTGCGCGTATTGCAGGTAGTTTGCATATGACGATTCAGACAGGCGTATTAATTGAAACGCTAGTGGCTTTAGGTGCAGAAGTGCGTTGGGCTTCGTGCAATATTTTCTCTACACAAGACCATGCAGCAGCTGCAATTGCGGCGCGTGGTATCCCTGTGTTTGCGGTAAAAGGCGAAACATTAGAAGAGTACTGGCAATATACACACAAAATTTTTGAGTGGCCGGGTGAGCAAGCGAATATGATTCTAGATGACGGTGGTGATGCGACAACCTTATTACATCTAGGTTCAAAAGCCGAAAAAGATATCTCTGTGTTAGATAATCCACAGAGCGAAGAAGAGCGTATTTTATTTGCAGCTATCCGTGCTAAATTAGCTGAAGACGCTACATGGTACTCAACACGTCTAGCACAAATTAAAGGTGTGACAGAAGAAACAACGACAGGTGTACATCGTCTATATCAAATGGCGCAAAAAGGCGAGTTACGTATTCCAGCGATTAACGTCAATGACTCAGTGACAAAATCAAAATTCGATAACTTATACGGTTGCCGTGAATCATTAGTTGACGGTATTAAGCGTGCGACAGACGTGATGGTGGCTGGTAAAGTGGCAGTTGTCGTGGGTTTTGGTGACGTGGGCAAGGGTTGTGCTCAAGCATTAGCGGCATTGCGTGCCCAAGTATGGGTATGTGAGATTGACCCAATTTGTGCGTTACAAGCGTCTATGGAAGGTTATAAAGTCGTGACAATGGAAGAGGCAGCTGATAAAGCGGACATCTTCGTCACAGCGACAGGTAACTACAATGTCATCACACGTGCACATATGGAGCAAATGAAAAATGAAGCCATTGTGTGTAATATCGGTCACTTTGATAATGAGATTGAGGTTTCTGCACTAGAGGATTTACAGTGGGAAGAGATTAAGCCACAAGTCGACCATGTGATTTTCCCAGATGGTAAGCGCATTATCTTATTAGCCAAAGGTCGTTTGGTTAACTTAGGTTGCGCGACAGGTCACCCATCATTTGTGATGTCAGCTTCATTCACTAACCAGACCATTGCTCAAATCGAGTTATTTACGCGTGGTGAATACTATGAGTCAGGTAAAGTGTATGTACTACCAAAACATCTTGATGAAAAAGTCGCACGCTTACACTTGAAGAAACTAGGTGTGAATTTATCAAAACTTTCACAGAAACAAGCAGACTATATCGGCGTATCTGTTGATGGTCCTTATAAACCAGATCATTACCGTTACTAAGATGAGCCGCAAGAATTTTTTTAGTTTAGAGTTCTTCCCGCCTCGTGATGAGGCGGCGGCAGAGCGTTTGAAACAGACGACTCAAGAGCTTCTTGTTATCGAACCGGACTATATTAGTGTAACCTTTGGTGCAGGTGGCTCTACGCAAGACGGTACCTTGGAAACCGTACGTATGCTGAAATCACAAGGGATTGACGCCGTACCTCATTTGTCTTGTATTGGCAATAAACCAGAGCAGATTCTGGCGATTGTCGAGCAGTTTAAACAGATGGGGGTCAATAAAATCGTGACTTTGCGCGGTGATATGCCGTCAGGTATGGGTTTTGCGGATAATGGTCTGCGTTATGCGAGTGATTTAGTGGCATTAATTCGCCAACATTTTGGTCCGCATTTTCATCTGGAGGTTGCTGCCTATCCTGAAATGCATCCACAAGCACAATCGCCGAGTGAGGATTTAGAGCATTTCATTACCAAAGTAAAAGCGGGGGCAGATAGTGCCATTACGCAGTATTTTTATAATGCTGACGCTTATTTTGATTTTGTGAATCGCTTACAAGCCAAAGGGGTTAATATCCCTGTGGTGGCGGGTATTATGCCGATTACCAATTTCTCACAATTAAGTCGATTCTCACAGATGTGTGGGGCAGAAATCCCTCGTTGGATTCGCCTACGTCTGGCGGAATTTGGTGATGATCGTGCTTCGATCAAGGCATTTGGTACTGAAGTGGTGACTGATTTATGCCAGAAATTGATTGATAATGGTGCTCCCGGCATTCATTTCTATACCCTAAATCAATCGGCAGCTACACTAGATATTTGGCGCAACTTAAAGGTCTAGAAGGCTTGGTATTGCTGCATGTCAATAAGACAAAAATGTCCTAGGATGTTTTTGTCTTATTGTTTTTTATAAGGGTAATTTGTTAGAGTTTTTGCTGAAAACGATATGTAAAAAGGAGGCAAAGACCATGCAAATTAAATCTATTCTTTATCATCTTACGCCACGAGAGTTACAGGTAATGTGGTTGATTTCTCGAGGACTGTCGAATAAGCTTTGTGCTTTGCAATTGGGGTGCTCAACGAGGACAATAGAAGCCCATCGTGCCCGTATCTTTAAAAAATTAAACGTGAGAAATGCTGTAGAGCTGGTGTATAAGCTCAAACATCAGAAGTAGCTATGGTGGCGACTTTTCTGGCGTATGTCTTGGCAATAGGCTCTTTTGTCCTGTTGTTGGCATATCGACAGTTTATTTATGCCTTTTATTGCCGTTATCCCAGAGATCGGCATTTTTATGCCGTCAAAAGCTTTCGGCAGTCGTCCAGTTATTGGTGTTTAGGCTTTTGGTGGTTGCTGTATAGTGTATTGGCGGTATGGTCGTATCGATGGGAGCAGGAGATACCGTATGCCTTGCCTTTGTTGCTAGTGATGTTAAATAGTTTTGCGTTTATTAGTAGCCTAGACGTTAAGCTACATCTGATTCCCTTGAGATTTATTTTCGGGTTGTGGGGTATTTTTTTATATGAGGGTTGGGGACGTTTTGATGCTGTAGAACAATTATTCATGCTTGGGATACTTTGTTTACTCTATGGGGTGACTAGGCGAGGGATTGGTTTAGGGGATATTTACCTATTAGCAGCGTTCAGTTTTTTATTCCCGATGTTCCAGTGGTTGTGGCTAATCTTGCTGGCAGCCCTATTGGGTGTCTGTTATGGGCTTATGTTAAGATTATTACGGATAAGCAGCAGCGATACCCTTGCCTTTGCTCCTTGGATTTGTCTGTCTGCATGGTTGATATTGTGGTTGGCATAAAAAAGATATGAATCATCAAAGAATATTTATTGGTTTAACAGGCGGAATAGGCTCAGGGAAATCGACCGTGGCACAGTTATTAGCGGCTCATGGAGTGGCGATTGTTGACGCGGATAAGATTTCTCGTGAGTTGACACAGGCGGATGGCTTAGCTATCCCTGCTATTAGAGCGGCATTTGGTGAGCATGTGATTGATGAGCATAATGCATTGAATCGTGCCGTCATGAGAGGGATTGTATTTGCCAACCCAGAGGCGAAAAAAACATTAGAACAAATTATCCATCCCTTAATCCGTGAGCAGATGATTGCCCAAGCCTTGGCTGCAGAAGAGAGCCCCTATGTGGTGTTTGATATCCCCTTATTGATTGAGGCGATTGATCGATACCGACCATGGTTGACTCGCATTTGTGTTGTAGACTGCGATGAGGAAACCCAAATAGCTCGTGTTCAGGCGCGTAATGGCTTAAGTGAAGAGGAAGTGCGGAATATTTTACGAAATCAAGCCTCTCGAGCAGAGCGTCAACGCTATGCAGATGATATGATTAATAATGGAAGTATGATAAATTTAAATAACTTAGCCCAACAAGTTAATCATTTACATCAGCAATGGTTAGCGTTAAACAATAAATAAGAGACAGTTTTGATTTTATACGAACATCCTTTTAACGAAAGAACACGTTTTATGATTCGCTTGGAGCATATCTTCAAGCAGTTATTTACGTTTAGCCAAAGTCTAGATGCTGCTAATCAGCATGTGGCTTTTGCTATGCTTTTTCAACTGATGGATGTTTGTGACCGTGGTGACTGCCGAAATTGGGTTTTACAAGAAATTGAAAAGCATAAACAGAGTTTAGAAGCTTATCGTCATTTCCCTGAAATTGATACACAGGCTTTGGATGCTACTATCCAGCGTCTTAATAAAGTCGCTAAAAATCTCGTTAGTTGTAATAAGCTCGGCAGCCATATCCGTGAGAATGAGTGGTTATTGACGCTGAGAAATCGCTTTTTGACTCCTGGTGCCACTTCAGCGATGGATTTTCCTTCCTATACAGCATGGTTAAGTGGGCGAGATGTGGAGCGACAAGGGATTATTCAGGAGTTGGTACAACCCTTTATGCCCTTATATGAGGCTATTCATGAAACTTTATTAGTGCTACGTGAGGCAGCCGTACCTAGTATGGAAAGCAGTAAGTCTAATGGTGTCTTTGAGAAGTCTATTGGTGGCAAAGTCTACCAAATGGTACGTGTCTGGGTGCCTGAGGGGAAGCGTATCTATCCCGAAATCAGCGGCAATAAACATGTCGTGATGATTCGCTTTTTCCAAATTAATGAACATTTCCGTCACCAGTTAGTGATGGAACCAGTGGGTTTTAAAATGGCATTATGTCAGTTGTAAGGCGTTAAATTTTGTTTCAAAACATTGCCATTAGCCACTATTGATACCAAATAAGCGACAATATTGAAAAATAAACATTTTTTTCAATTATGCGCACCTCAGTTAAGTTACTTTTGCTGGCACTCCTGATAGGTGGTGGCGGCTATTATTATTTTACGCAGTTATCTCAACCAGAATCCGCTAATTCGCCAGCGAGAGCCGCTCAGCAGGGTGGTATGCCAAGAATGGGTGGTATGAGCACTATTGTTAAAGTGACACAGGCACGCCGCGATAGTATTCAGGAAGTGGTGAGTAGTTTAGGGACGGTTATTCCCTCGCAGTCAGTGACTGTTCGTAGCCAAGTCGATGGTGTTTTACAGGCGATTTTATTTGAAGAAGGGCAATTAGTGAAAAAGGGCGATGTCCTTGCCAAAATTGACCCACGTACCTATCAAGCTGCCTTAGATCAGGCAAAAGGCTCACTGGCGCAGAACCAAGCTAAATTAAATAATGCACGCCAAGATTTAAAGCGCTATCAGACATTATTCAAACAAGACTCGATTGCTCGTCAAGAAGTGGATACACAACAAGCTTTAGTGCGGGAATATGAAGCCAACCAAAAAAGCCTACAAGCGTCTGTAGAACAAGCGCAATTAAATTTAAGTTATACCTCGGTACGTGCACCCATTGATGGGCGACTAGGTTTACGCACGGTAGACGTAGGTAATTTGGTGACGGCAAATAGTACAGATGGTTTGGTCGTTATTACGCAAACACAACCTATCGATGTGAGTTTTTCTGTGCCTGATAAGTATATTGCTAAAGTGGCAACACCGTTTTATGCAGGGCAGTCATTAGTGGTGAATATTGCGAGTAAGGATAACTCACAGCAATTAGCCCAAGGTGTATTGGTCTCGATGGATAATCAAGTCGATAGTACGACAGGGACAGTGAAATTAAAAGCACGTTTTGAGAATAAGGATTATCAGCTTTTCCCTAATCAATTTGTGAATACCAAAATGGTCTTGAGTGATATTGCGGATACTTTAGTGTTGAGCAATGATGCGATTCAATATGGTAATGAGAGTCCTTTTGTCTATGTGGTTCAAGACGACAATACCGTCAAAACCCAGCCTATCCAACTTGGCGTGGTCAATGATGGCTTTACACAAATACTATCAGGTATTAGTGAAACAGATAAAGTCGTGATTGAAGGCTTGGATCGTCTACGTAATGGTGCAAAAGTAGAGATTGTAGAGTGAATATATCCCGGCAATTTATCTTAAGACCTGTTGCTACACTATTGCTGATGATTGCTTTAGTCGTAGGCGGTATCCTCGGTTATAAGCAATTACCTGTGTCGGCATTGCCACAAGTTGATTATCCGACTATTCAGGTGACAACACAGTACCCTGGAGCAAGTCCTGATGTGATGGCAGCATTAGTGACGAGTCCGTTGGAGCGTCAATTTGGACAAATGCCGGGTTTGACGCTTATGCGATCATCGAGTTCTGCAGGTAATTCAGTAATTACACTGCAGTTTTCTTTAAATTTGGCGATGAGTGTTGCTGAACAGCAAGTACAAGCAGCGATTAATGCCGCGAGTAATTTATTGCCTTCTGATTTACCTAGTACACCGATTTATAGCAAGGTCAATCCTGCCGATACGCCGGTGATGACCTTGGCGATTGTTTCGCATAACTTACCTCTCTATGAAGCACGTGATTTAGTCGAAATACGTATCGCCCAGAAGATTGCTCAATTAGAGGGTGTGGGTTTATTGAGTATGTCCGGTGGGCAAAAGCCAGCCATTCGTGTTCAAGTAAATCCACAAAAATTAGCCAGTAACGGTTTAAGTCTAAATGATATTCGTACAGCGATTAATAGTAATAATATCAATTCGCCAACGGGTAATTTTGATGGACCTCAACGCTCGACCACTATCTATGCAGATGGGCAATTGCGTACACCAGAACAATATAAGGATTTAATCCTTGCTTATAACAATGGTGCAGCATTGCGCCTTAAGGATGTCGCAGAAGTCGTCAGTGATGCTGAAGATATTCGTCAGGCTGCATGGTATGGTCAGCAGCCAGCCTTATTATTGAATATTCAACGTCAACCCAATGCCAATGTTATCGAAGTGGCGGAGCAAGTTCAGCAATTATTGCCGAGTTTGCGTCAAAGTCTGCCAAATACTATTGAGATTGAGGTTGTTTCGGATAGAACTATTTCGGTTAAACAGTCGATTACTCATGTCCAGACGGAGATGATGATGGCGATTGCTTTGGTCGTGTTGGTGACGTTTGTCTTTTTGCGTAGCTTAACAGCCACTTTTATTCCCTCTGTGGTGGTGCCTTTATCCATTGTGGGTACTTTTGCGGTGATGTACTTCTTAGGGTATAGCTTGAATAATCTTTCTCTGATGGCATTGACTATTGCAACAGGCTTTGTGGTGGATGATGCCATTGTGATGATTGAAAATATTGCCCGTCATATTGAAGAGGGCGAGACACCGCTGAATGCGGCACTAAAAGGGGCAAAAGAAATTGGCTTTACCTTAGTATCGCTAACTATTTCGTTGATTGCTGTTTTAATTCCTTTGTTATTTATGGGGGATGTCATCGGTCGTCTTTTCCAAGAGTTTGCGATGACGTTGGCAGTGGCGATTTTATTATCGTTACTTATCTCGCTGACGTTGACACCGATGCTATGTGCGTATTTGCTAAAAGATGAGAGTGCGCATAAGGAAACACGTCTACAAGCCTTTTTACGTAGCATGATTGATGTTGTTTTCCGTTGGTATGAGCGAGCCTTAGATGTGGTGTTGCGTCATCAGGCGTTAACCTTATTTGTTGCTGTGGCTACCTTAGCGGTGACGGCGTTACTTTATATCGCAGTACCGAAAGGCTTCTTTCCTGTACAGGATACAGGTATGATTCAAATCGTCACTGAAGCACCGCAATCCTCATCGTTTAAGCGGACTTCAGAGCGTCAGCTCAGTGTGGTTTCTTTAATTGAGCAAGATGAAGATGTCGCCTCAGTATCTTCTTTTGTCGGTGTGGATAATTCTAATGCGACCCTTAATACAGGGCGTATCTTAGTGCAATTGCATAATGACCGTCCACGTAGTTCCGTGCAAGAGGTGATGACACGTCTGCAAGCGCAAGTCAATCAGTTATCGGATATTCAGGTATATATGCAGGCGGTGCAAGACCTGACCATTGATACGCAAGTCTCACGGACGCAGTATCAATTAACCATGAGTTCAGTGGATAATGCTTTACTGAAAGAGTGGGTACCATTAGTGGTCGAGCGTTTAAAAGCCTTGCCTGGTTTATGGGGAGTGACGGATAACTTCCAGACGAATGGCTTACAAGTGAATGTCGAGGTGAATCGTGAGTTAGCTTCTCGTCTCGGCGTTTCCATGTCAAGTATTGATGAGGCTCTTTACAATGCCTTTGGTCAGCGTCTGGTCTCTACCATTTTTACGCAATCGGCACAGTACCGCGTTATCTTGGAGGTTGCACCAGAGTTCAGGCAGTCTCCTGATAATCTTAATGATATTTATGTCAGCGGCAAAGACGGTATGGTACGTCTAGATAGTATTGCTACTATTACTCGTGGCGCGATGGAGCTTGAGAAACAGCGTCTAGATCAATTTCCCGCAGCCCTTATTTCTTTTAACTTAAGCGATGGTTATGCACTCTCTGATGTTGTTGAGTCGATTTATCAGGTTGCAGAGGAAGTGAGCGTGCCTGCTAGCGTCACTTTGCAATTACAAGGTTCAGCATTAGCTTTTGAAAGCTCTTTGACCAATACCTTATGGTTATTATTGGCAGCGGTATTTACGATGTATATTGTGCTAGGGGTTTTATACGAGAGTTATATTCACCCAGTGACGATTTTATCGACCTTACCTTCGGCGGCAATTGGGGCTTTGTTAGCTTTGATGCTGACTCGTCAATCTTTGGATATGATTGGTATTATCGGGATTATTCTGCTGATTGGTATTGTGAAGAAAAATGCCATTATGATGATTGACTTCGCTTTACATGCGGAGCGTGAAGAAGGTTTAGCGCCGAGAGAAGCGATTCATAAAGCGGCATTATTACGCTTTAGACCGATTTTGATGACAACCTTGGCAGCTTTATTTGGTGCCATTCCGTTGATGTTATCAACTGGTTTAGGGGCGGAGTTAAGGGCGCCGTTGGGCTTGGTATTGGTGGGGGGCTTATTATTTAGTCAGTTACTCACGGTATTTACAACGCCAGTTATTTACTTGTTTTTCCATCGTTTCCAACATTTGGGTACACATACGGTGGGGCAAGAATGAGTTTAGCAACGCCCTTTATTAAGCGACCCATTGCCACGACATTATTGGCAATTGCCATGAGTGTTATGGGGATAATTGCTTATTTCTTATTGCCTGTAGCACCTTTGCCGCAGATGTCTATCCCGATGATTTTTGTACAAGCGCAACTGAGTGGTGCGAGTGCAGAAACGATGGCGAGTAGTGTGGCGACACCATTAGAACGTGCTTTAGGCAGTATTTCGGGGTTAAATTCCATGAGCTCTAATAGTTCAGAGGGAAGTACGCGAATCTTCTTGGAGTTTGACCTCAATAAGGATATTGATGAAGCAGGGCAAGAAGTTCAGGGGGCGATTAATGCTGCTAGACCGCTGTTGCCCAGTAGTCTAAAAACACCTCCATCATATCGTAAACTCAATCCGTCGGCTATGCCGATTATGGCACTCGCCTTGACCTCAACCAGCTATGATCAGGGCAAGCTTTATGATTTGGCAAGTACCGTATTAAGTCAAAAGCTCTCACAAATTGAGGGTGTAGGCGAAGTATCCCTAGGGGGAAGTTCTCTGCCTGCTGTGCGTGTTGATTTAAATCCTTATGCGGTGAGTGCTTACGGGGTGACTTTAGCGGAAATTCGTCAAGCCATTAGTGGTGCGAATACACTTTCTCCAACGGGGGTTGTGGAGAATGAGGAATTCCGTTGGCAAGTCAAGACAAATGGGAAGTTAAGTCAGGCAAGTGATTTCCGCGATTTAGTGATTCGTTGGCAAGGTGATAATGCGTTAAAGCTTAAAGATGTCGCCAATGTCTATGACTATATCGAAAGCGAGTTTAATAGTGGTTTCTATAATAATGATAAGGCGGTGAATATTCTGATTCGCCGTGAAGAGCGAGCCAATATTATTCAAACGGTGGATAGCATTAAAGCCAGTATGGATGAGCTGCAAGCTTTATTGCCGAGTGAAGTTCAATTGATTGTGGTGCAAGATCGTAGTCCGAGTATTCGTGCTACCTTGCATGAAGCAGAATTGACCTTAATCATTGCTATTGTATTAGTGATATTGGTGGTCTGGTTTTTCTTAGGTAATTGGCGAGCGACGTTAATTCCGGCGATTAGTGTTCCTGTTTCCTTATTAGGGACGTTTATTGCGATTTACTTATTGGGCTACTCACTCAATACTATTTCTTTGATGGCATTGATTGTGGCGACTGGCTTTGTGGTGGATGATTCGATTGTAGTGCTTGAGAATATTATGCGCTATATCGAAAAGGGGATGAGTCCTTATAAGGCTGCATTGCATGGCGCTAAAGAGGTCGGCTTTACCGTACTGAGCATGAGCTTATCGCTGATTGCAGTATTTATCCCACTCTTATTGATGAATAATCTGCTTGGTGTATTGTTTAAAGAGTTTGCCATGACTTTGTCATTGTCGATACTGATATCGCTATTGGTTTCTTTAACTCTAACACCGAGTTTATGTTCGCGCTGGTTGCGTCATGAAACTGAGCCACAACAGAAATTTTTCTTATTTGCTTGGTTTGATAAATTATTTTTAATGCTGCAAAGAGGGTATCAGCGCAGTTTAGCGGTGGTATTACGGTTTAAATTCCTCACTTTATTGGGATTTATCGCGACGATTGTATTAAATGTCTATTTGTTTGTGACGATTCCAAAAGGAACTTTTCCGACACAAGATACTGGCATTGTGATGGGCTTTTTTAGGGTAGACCAAGGAACCTCTTTCCAAGCGATGATGCCTAAACTGGACTATTACCGTAAGATTATTGTTGAAGATCCGAATGTCGAGACAGTGATGGGCTATGCCGGTGGTCGAGGAGGCTCTAATAGCAGTTTCTTAATGATTCAATTAAAGCCAATCGGTGAACGTACTTTAGGTGCTCAACAAGTTATTGATGGGCTCAGACGCAAATTTGGACAAGTACCGGGGACGCAAATGTCTTTGGTTCTGCAACAAGATATCCGTATGGGGGGTGGACCACCCGGAGGCTCAACAGGATCGTATGATGTTATCTTAAAAGCGGGTGATTTAAGTGTCTTAAGAGAATGGACACCAAAGGTTAAAGTAGCACTTGAACAATTGCCAGAACTTAAAGATGTCATGCAAGGCACGCAAGATAGTGGACGACGTTTTGAGTTGCAAATTGACCGTGAGGCAGTGAAACGTTTGGGTGTGGATATGAGCTTGGTGACGAGTACCTTAGGCAGCTTATTTGGTGCTGCTCAGGTTTCGGTGCTTTATGAGGACTTAAATCAATACTATGTTGTGATGAGTGCAGCACGAGAGTTTTCGCAAGACCCCAATGTATTAAAAGACATTACCTTGATTGCACCTGATGGAGCCAAAGTACCGTTGAGTAGTGTTGCCACATTTACTACGGGACCAGCTCCTGCGAATGTTCGCCATCAAGGCTTACAGGTATCCGACTCTGTTTCCTATAATCTCGCTGAGGGAGTGGGGATAGAGCAGGCGAATAATGCGATTAATCGAGCGTTAGAGATGATTAACTTACCTACTAATCTTATCCAAGTGGATGGTGGTGGAAGTATGCAGTTATTGCAGCAGAGTACACAACAACAGCCCTTGTTAATTCTAGCTGCCATTATCGTGATGTATATCGTATTGGGTATTTTGTATGAGAGTTTTGTGCTTCCTCTGACGATTCTCTCAACTTTACCGTCTGCAGGTGTGGGAGCATTGGTTGCGCTGATAATGATTGATATGGAATTTACGCTCATTGCTCTGATTGGGGTATTCCTATTAATCGGTATTGTCAAAAAGAACGCTATTATGATGGTAGATTTTGCCGTTAGTCGTGAGCGAGAGTTCCAAGAAACGCCAGAGCAAGCTATTTTTGAAGCTTGTATCGTACGTTTTCGTCCTATTATGATGACCACAGTGGCAGCGATTTTTGGGGCAGTACCATTGATTATTGCCACTGGTGCGGGCGTAGAAATGCGACAACCCTTGGGTGTGACGATTGTGGGTGGTTTGATTTTGAGTCAATTATTAACTCTTTATACCACACCAG
>JAXECN010000178.1:0-2729 GCA_034093535.1 Pelistega sp. | reverse complement strand
AAATCCTCTCGAGGCTTGGTTGGACTGGGACGGTCATGTCTTATCAGCAACAGTAGAAGATGTACCACTCTGGAAAGGGGTGATGTATCTGATGATGAAAAATGACGGTGATTTACGCAACACTATTAGCGCACGTGAGGGGGTGGATCCCAAGTCACCGTATAAAAAAGACTTCGTAGCATGGTTAGGTGGGTTTAGTAATACCATCACAACAAAACTAAAAGAAGTTTATCTTTTACCCGATCAGTTAATTACAAAACATAATCTGGAGGTGTTCCAGCACTTCTTCGAATGCCTTGCTCTCAGTGAGCGTTGCTTACAAGAGGTGTTTAAAGAGCAAGCGGAAGTGGATTTTACGGAGATTGCCCAACGTGCCTTAAGAGCACTAGGTAGTCAAGAAGCACCGACAGAGATGTTGCTGAAAATTGATGCAGACTTAAAGCATATCTTGATTGATGAATTCCAAGACACGAGTTTTAGTCAAAAAGAATTGCTCGATTTAATTACCTCGGGTTGGTCTCGCGGCGATGGGAGAACATTGTTCCTAGTGGGCGATCCTATGCAGTCGATTTATCGCTTCCGTAACGCTGAGGTCAGTCTCTTTTTAAATATTGCTGAAGCGGCTGCTCAGAATAAAGACTTAGCCGATACGGATAAGCAAGTGGTGCTGGGCAATGTTGTGATGGATTTATTATTGCTAGAGGAAAACTTCCGCTCAGATGGGGGTGTGGTGAATTGGGTCAATCAGACTTTTACCCATGTATTCCCTGCGACTAATCAACCATCGTTAGGTGCGATTCGCTATACGCCATCCAATGCCTTTAAACCGATTAAATATGACCCTGCTGTTCGTTATTATCCCTTTACCTTTAATAAGGAACAAGAAGATGGGAAAAACCTAGCGATACTGCAAGCGCAACAATGCGGTGTGAAATTAGTTCAACAAGCCTTACAGGCACATCCAGATAGCGATAATGCTGTCGCGGTATTGGTACGTTCACGGTCACACTTAGAAGGACTGGCAGAGGCATTGGCTGAAGCTGGTATTCCCGTGCAAGCGGTGAAGATGGTACCTTTGGGTGAGACCGAAGAGGTGGCAGACTTAGTTCAGTTAGTGCGTGCTTTGACACATCGCAATGATCGCTTGGCATGGATGTCTTTATTGCGGTCGCCATTTTGTGGGCTGACATTACGTAGTTTGACTACCTTGTTTGAGGATAAAACTAAACAGAGTATTCCTTTACAAATCAGTACTTATCTTAAAGATGAGGCAAATTTAATCGCTTTAATCGGTGCAGAGGAAACACAGCGTCTTGCTTTTATTGAACAAGCTTTAAGTGTTCCTTATGTCCAAAGTGATATGACTTTTACGGCGTATGTTGAGCAGTGTTGGGAGCGTTTAGGGGGAAATCGTCTTTATGCGAGTGAAGCCGCCCAAGAAAATATTCAAGCCGTACTCCATGTTGTGGATACACTAGCACCTTATGGTAGTTTAGATTTAAACGAATTTGAACGACAAATTGCTAGTCTATATGCAGCACCTACTAGTGAGAAAGGGGCGGTACAAATTATGACCATGCATAGTGCTAAAGGGCTTGAGTTTGAGGAAGTGATTTTATTTGGCTTGCACAAGCAACCGCGACCTGACACGGCGTCCTTGCTCGAAATTGAAAGTGAACAGGGACATCTATTGTTGGGGTCTATTACGCATACGGCGACAGGTAAGGAAGATCAAGTTTCTCGTCTGATTCGAGAGCGTAATAAAGAGCGTCAAAGTCATGAAGTCGACCGCTTATTATATGTGGCATGTACTCGTGCCAAAGAGAAATTGCATTTGGTCTATGTCCAAAATGAAGATAAATCGCCGCTGAAGTCGACGATGCTATCACGTTTTGAATCATTGATTGACCCTGCTTTAGTCGTAGAGGCAGCCGAAGTCGAACATATGCCAGTCAGTCAGCCGGTTGGTTTTGAGGTAGAGAATCCTTATTTAAAACGTTATACCTTATCGACCATGACACAGTTGCGCCAACAGCACCAAGTGCCTGCGATAAGTTTCTCTGCTCATCAAGGTGGGGCATGGGTTTTTGAGGATAAATTACCCTCGGCGATTGGTACGACAGTACATTATTGGTTAGAGCAGATGGGTCTGGATAAATTGCAAGGTTGGTCTGTCGATAGAATTGCTAGTGCAGGGACATTTATTAAGCGACAATTACGCCACTTGGGGGTGAGTAGTTCTGACTTAGAAGAGGCTTCCCAACGTGTAATCGCCTTATTAAGTGGTGTCTTAACGGATGAAAAAGGTCGTTGGCTATTGACGCACCCCGGGGCGACGCAAGAGTGGAGCTTGTTTAATGAAGAGGAACAAAACCGTATTGTGGACTTGGCATTAAGCACAGAAGAGGGATGGTTGATTGTGGACTATAAAACCAATCAACGCTTTGCCGATGAAAGTGTCGATGACTTTAAACAACGTCTGATAGCGATGTATAGTGAACAGCTCAAAGGCTATGCCAATTATCTACAGAATATGGATGGTCGTACTGCTAAAACAGCAATTTATGCACTAGATGGTTGTGTATGGATTGAGGTCTTTTAAATCTGTGATACAATGCTTGTCGGTGGGCCCCTTCGCATGGGTCGGCAGTGAATCTGGTCAGGTCGGGAACGAAGCAGCCATAGCTGTGCGGATCTAGTGCCGGAGTAAGGCTCACTCTTCATTTATA
>JAXECN010000177.1:0-2281 GCA_034093535.1 Pelistega sp. | reverse complement strand
CCCCCTCATCAGAAAAATTAGAAAAACAACGTTTTGCCATTGAGGGGATGACCTGCCAAGCCTGTGCAACGCGTATTGAAAAAGTCCTCAATAAAAAAGCAGCCATTGCACAAGCACAGGTTAATTTTGCCTCTGAAGAGGCTCAAATCGTCTTTGATACGACACAGCTGACCAACCAAGATATCATTAAACTCATCGAAAAGACGGGATATAGTGCTTCACTTAAAAAAGAAGAGCATATTTCTCCTGCTCATATGACCCCTCGTCTTTGGTTGTTGTTCTTGATTAATATTCCTTTTTTGATTGGTATGCTAGGGATGTTAGTAGGACAACACCAATGGATGATTCCTCCGCTTTGGCAGTTTGTCTTAGCCAGTATTGTTCAGCTATTTTTAGCGATTCCTTTTTATAAAAGTGCTTGGGGCTCTTTAAAAGGTGGGCTAGCCAATATGGATGTATTGGTGACGATTGGAACAGTGGCTATTTATCTGTATTCAGTCTATATGCTGTTCTTCTCGCTGCATGCAGGACATCACGATATGGTGCATGTTTATTTTGAAGCTAGCGTGATGGTGATTGGTTTTGTCAGTCTCGGTAAGTATCTCGAAGAGCGTGCCAAGAAAAATAGTCTTAATAGTTTAAGTTTGCTTTTGCAGCTGCGTCCCACACAGGTACAACGACAACGTGGAGAGAGTTGGGAGAGTGTTCCTCTAGACAAGGTACAAATTGGTGATGTGCTACGCGCTAATCATGGTGATCGAATTGCTGCAGATGGCGTGGTTTTGCAAGGTAGTGCTTGGACGGATGAGAGTCATTTGACAGGTGAGTCTCGCCCAGAAGAAAAACTTCCTGGTGCTTCAGTCTTAGCTGGCTCTTTAGTCAATGATGGTAGTGTGATTTATCAAGCACAACAATTAGGCGCACAAACCCTTTTGGGTGATATGACAGCCGCTTTGTCAGAAGCCCAAGGTTCTAAAGCCCCTATTGCTAAGCTTGCTGATAGGGTATCGGCTGTTTTTGTACCAGTCGTGGTTGGGATTGCCTTGTTAACTTTTATCCTCACTTTCTGGTTAAAAGGTGATATGACACCTGCCATTATGAATGCTGTGGCGGTGCTAGTCATTGCGTGTCCTTGCGCACTTGGCTTAGCTACCCCTGCTGCGATTATGGTAGGCATGGGACAGGCGGTTAAGCGAGGTATTTGGTTTAAAGACGCTACTGTGATGGAAGAGGCTGCTCATGTTAATGCGGTGGTATTTGATAAGACAGGTACTCTGACAGAAGGTAAGCCAAAACTTGTCGCAAGCTATGTCCATGATAAGCGCTTTAGTGATGATGAGCTTTTACGTATTGTCGCTAGTGTGGAGCAAAGTGCGACTCACCCCTTGGCAAAAGCTTTAGTACAAGCTGCCCAGGAGAGAGGTCTTAGTTTGACAGAGTCGCAACAGGTTGATGTGGTTGTCGGTCAAGGACTGACAGCGACCATCGCAGATATCGGTGTTGTGCGTGTTGGTAAACCTGCATTTTGTGGACTATCAACTGATTGGCTGGAGGGTGAAGTATGGCAAATTGCCAGTATCGTGGCAGTGTCTATTGATGGACAGCCTATCGGTGCCTTTGCCCTAGCTGATGCACTCAAAGAGGATACACGACAAGCAATTGAGCGATTGCGTGCGGAGAATATCGATATTTATGTCATGAGTGGTGACCATCAACAAGTTGTGTCCTATGTCGCTAATCAGCTTGGTATTACGCATGCTTATGGACAACAAAGTCCTCGTGATAAAGCTGAGCGTATTCAATCGTTACGAGCTGCGGGCAAGATTATAGCCATGGTAGGTGACGGTGTTAATGATAGTCCAGCATTGACAGCAGCGAATGTGAGCTTTGCGATGAAAGGGGGGGCAGATGTTGCAGAACACTCAGCTTCTGCTACGCTTATGCAGCAGTCGGCTAATCAAATGGTTGATGCTTTATTCGTCTCACGAGCGACATTGAAGAATATTAAGCAAAATCTTTTCTTTGCCTTTATCTATAATGTATTGGGTATCCCTTTGGCGGCATTGGGGTTCTTGAATCCTGTTATTGCAGGTGCAGCGATGGCATTGAGCTCTATTTCGGTATTGACCAATGCCATACGTCTGAAGTATTTAAAACTACAAGGTGAAGATGAACATTAATAGCAGATACTGTTATTACTACCCATACGTAAAGTACCACCCATTACGACACCGCGAACAGGCATAGGGTCTAGCATTTCACGGGTGCGGATATCAAAACG
>JAXECN010000176.1:0-2318 GCA_034093535.1 Pelistega sp. | reverse complement strand
CTTTAGCTGTTGGTAAACGCATAGTCATTCTCTTTCATCATTAATGCTGTAACAATTTATTCTATTCAAAATTGTACTCATTGTTATGCATGACAAATTTGTCAAAAATGACTATCTAGGGAAAACACCCACTTCCATTTAGGTATCTTTACAACACCAACTGCATACCATCCTTAGCTAAATACACGTCAGGGGGCAAAGCCTCAGGATACTCCATCAGATACGCATCGACTCGGTGATCAATATGCGTGAGAAAACCTTGCTCAGGCGACAACTGCGCCAATATCGCTAAGGCCTGTGTCAAATCATTATGATTACGTGGCTGGGTGGCTGGTGGATAAGAACAATCAACGATAGCGTATTTCAATGGTAAGGCACTTAAAAACTGCATGACATCATCAGCCAAACCACAAGTATCCGTTAGGTAAGCCAAGTTCTCACCAGCAAATGTGGAAATTAAATAACCGACAGTCGGTTTAGAATGCTGTAAGGGAATCGCCATCACCGAAAAATCGGGAAAGCGTAAGCTATCAAATGGTGCAAACCCCGGCTGAAAATCTAGAATCCCTGAATTTTTATATAAGTCTGCAAAACCTACTTCGTCGATAGGTCCGTAGACAGGGATTTTTAAGCCAACACCCCAGCGCAAGTGTAATAAGCCTTGCGCATGGTCAGCATGGTAATGCGTTTGTAAAATCCCTGTTAATGTATGAGGCGCAAAACGGTCAGTCAAATCCATCAAACCACTGTCAATCAACCACTTGCCATGCGAATTTTCAATCAATGCACTACAAGGGCGACGTACCCATGTCTTATCACGGCGTGCTCGCTGACAGGCAGGACAATCGCAGTTATAAACAGGGACTTGAGAAGAGCTACCTGTGCCGAGGAAAGTAAAGGTTAATCCACTCATTAATCACTTGTTTTAATGACAACGTAAAGAATAACAGCCGTTATAATGCTTGCAACTGCTACAATGGTAATTAATGCTGAAGTCATATTAAGATTGCTCCATTAATCGCTAAAATACAGTAACACGGCGGTCAAGACACCTGCAACCGCCACAATAGTAATTAACGCTGAAGTCATTTGATCACTCCATTTTGATAAGATATGAGCATATCACTAAACAAACCGATGCGATAGCTAATTCAATAGCTTCACTATCGGTCATCTTAGAATATCCCGCTAACTTGACAGTAACGCCGATTATAGCAGACGAGGCCAACATATCTAAGACATTGGAAACGCCAATTCTCCTAAGTTTTGTCGGTTTCACCAAACGATATAAGAAGCTTTTCTTCTTCACTCCCTGCCATCTCGTTCTTTTCCTAAATCTATCCACCACTCCCCCCTCTATACATCATCGCCTGTGCTAGATCCTCTGCCAAAATCGAGGGATGTTCATGCATATCCGCAATCGTCCGAGCCACTTTTAATAGGCGCTGACTCACCCTTGCAGACCATGCCAAGCGTTGCATAGCGGTGGCAAGCAAGGACTCCCCCTCTTTATCCAACTGGCAATATGTCCGCAACTGTGCATCACTCAACCTAGCATTTAATACCCCCTGACGCTGCAATTGTCGTTGATGGCATTGCATCACTCGCGCTCTCACCACATCTGACCGCTCTGCAGGCGTAGCTTGTAACCAGTCTTGCGTGATAGCATGCACATTCACATGCATATCGATTCGCTCCAATAACGGTCCGGATAACTTATTTTGATAACGTGTAATTTGATCGCTGGTGCACCGACATAGCTTTTGGCTATGTCCAAGATAACCACAAGGGCAAGGATTACATGTGGCCATTAATTGAAAGCGTGCTGGGTATGTCTGGGTTCGTTTGGCTCGAGCAATATGAATTTCCCCTGACTCTAAAGGCTCTCGCAATGCTTCTAAGACACGTCGATCAAATTCCGCCATTTCATCTAGGAATAATACGCCATGATTCGCTAAGCTAATCTCCCCAGGTAACACATTCGTCCCTCCTCCTATCAAAGCGACCGCAGATGCCGAATGATGAGGTGCTCGAAAAGGAGCGGTACCCATAGGTGGCGGTGTCACTTTCGTCAAACTATAAATCGCCATAACATCCAATTGCTGTTGCTCATCTAAAGGAGGTAATAAGGTAGGTAAACGATACGCCAACATACTTTTTCCTACCCCTGGTGAACCTACCAATATCAAACCATGCCCACCACTCGCTGCAATTTCTAATGCCTTACATGCTTGTGCCTGTCCTCGAATATCCGATAAACATAACGATGTGCTCTCCACTCCGCGACTAGCCTCGTCAATCGACTCACCTTCTTGACC
>JAXECN010000175.1:0-14496 GCA_034093535.1 Pelistega sp. | reverse complement strand
AATGTGAACCCTCGAGCATCTATTTCTACTAAGCTTGTGTCGGAAGTGGGTGTAGGTACTGTTGCTGCTGGTGTAGCAAAAGCAAAATCAGACCATATTGTGATTGCAGGTCATGACGGTGGTACAGGTGCTTCACCAGTATCATCTATTAAACACGCAGGTACGCCATGGGAGTTAGGTCTTTCTGAAGCACAGCAAACGCTCGTACTCAACCGTCTACGTAGCCGTGTTCGCTTACAAGCTGACGGTCAAATGAAAACCGGTCGCGATGTGGTCATCGGTGCTTTATTAGGTGCGGATGAGTTCGGTTTTGCGACAGCACCGCTTGTTGTAGAGGGCTGTATTATGATGCGTAAGTGTCATTTGAACACTTGCCCTGTCGGTGTAGCGACACAAGACCCAGTCTTACGTGCAAAATTTGCAGGTAAACCAGAGCATGTTGTGAATTACTTCTTCTTCGTGGCAGAAGAGGTGCGTGAGATTATGGCGCAATTAGGTATTAGCAAGTTTGATGATTTAGTCGGTCGTACTGACTTATTGGATATGCGTGCGGGTATCGACCACTGGAAAGCTAAAGGTTTAGACTTTGCTCGAGTATTCCATTCGCCTGATACAGATACTGGTCGTTATCATACCGAAGAGCAGGATCATGGCTTAGCAGCAGCGCTTGATAATCAATTGATTGAGCGTAGTAAAGCAGCTATTGAGCGTGGTGAAAAAGTCTCATTTATTCAACCAGTTCGTAACCGTAATCGTACTGTGGGTGCGATGTTATCAGGTGTGGTTGCACACAAATATGGTCACGAGGGTTTACCAGATGACACTATCCATATCCAGTTTAATGGTACAGCCGGTCAAAGTTATGCTGCTTTCTTAGCACATGGTATTACTTTTGAGCTTGTTGGTGAGGGTAATGACTACGTTGGTAAAGGTCTATCGGGTGGTCGTATTATTATCCGTCAACCAAATGATTTCCGTGGTCATAGCCCAGAGCATATCATTGCCGGTAATACGGTATTGTATGGTGCTTTATCAGGTGAGGCATTCTTAAACGGTGTGGTTGGTGAACGTTTTGCTGTACGTAACTCAGGTGCCTCTGCGGTGGTTGAGGGTACAGGTGACCATGGTTGTGAATATATGACGGGTGGTACCGTTGTGGTACTTGGTCAGACAGGTCGTAACTTTGCCGCAGGTATGTCAGGTGGTGTGGCGTATGTATGGGATCCAGAAGGTGATTTCGAAAAACGTTGCAATACGAGCATGGTCTCTTTAGAAACAGTGGAAACCCACGAAGCACAAGCAAAACGCGGTCAGATTGAACAGTGGCATTCTGTAGTTCGTGGTGGTGAGCGTGAGACAGACGAAACTATCTTACGTCGTTTGGTTGAAGACCATCATCGCCATACAGGTAGTAAGCGTGCAGCTGAACTACTTGAGAACTGGGAACAAGCACGTAAACAGTTTGTGAAAGTCATTCCAAATGATTATCGCCGTGCTTTAGTCGAACTTTGGCAAGCTAAACAAGCTTCAAAATAATGCCTTAAGGAAAATGTATCATGGGTAAAATTACAGGTTTTTTAGAATTTGAACGTGTTTCAGAAACATATGAAGCCCCTGCGGCACGCCTTAAGCACTATAAGGAGTTTGTGCTAACGCTAGACGATAAACAAGCACAACAGCAGGGTGCACGTTGTATGGATTGCGGTATCCCATTCTGTAATAATGGGTGTCCGGTTAATAACATCATTCCTGACTTTAATGATTTGGTCTATAAGCAACAATGGGAAAAAGCACTGCGTACATTGCAGTCGACCAATAACTTCCCTGAATTTACGGGTCGTATCTGTCCAGCACCTTGTGAAGCAGCTTGTACCTTAAACATCAATAGCGATGCGGTTGGTATTAAGTCGATTGAGCATGCGATTATTGATAAAGGTTGGGAAGAAGGTTGGGTTGTGCCACAAGCCCCTAGCCGTCGTACCGGTAAAAAAGTTGCCGTGATTGGTTCAGGTCCTGCTGGTCTTGCGGCTTCTCAACAGTTAGCGCGTGCAGGTCACAGTGTCACACTCTTTGAGAAAAATAACCGTATTGGTGGCTTATTACGTTATGGTATTCCTGACTTTAAACTAGACAAAAGTCTCATCGACCGCCGTATCCTACAGATGGAAGCGGAGGGTGTTGAATTCCGTACATCTACCTATATCGGCAATAAAACAGATAAGGTTGAAGATGGTCTTAGTATCGTGACCTTTGATGAGCTTAATGCACAATTTGACGCTATTGTGATGTCTGGTGGTTCAGAAACACCACGTGACTTACCAGTACCAGGTCGTGAATTAAGTGGCGTGCACTTTGCGATGGAATTCTTAACTCAACAAAACCGTGAGAATGCTGGTGACCGTATCAAAGATAAAATCAATGCCAAAGATAAACACGTCGTGGTTATCGGTGGTGGTGACACTGGTTCAGACTGTGTCGGTACGAGCAATCGTCAAGGTGCAGCATCGGTGATTCAAATCGAGTTAATGCCTAAATTACCGGAGCAAGAAAACAAAGAGCTTACATGGCCATATTGGCCAGCTAAATTACGTACATCTTCTTCACATGAAGAGGGCTGTGAGCGTGATTGGGCTATCGTGACTAAAGCCTTTGAAGGTAAGAAAGGTAAACTACAGAAGATTATCGCCGCTCGTGTGGAGTGGGTAAAAGATGAAGCGACAGGTCAAATGAAGATGCAAGAGATTGCAGGTTCTGAATTTGAAATCAAAGCTGATTTAGTTTTCTTGGCGATGGGCTTTGTTCATCCTGTAGAGGCTGTATTAAATGCGGCTGGTGTCGAAAAAGACGCACGTGGCAATGTAAAAGCCAACACAGACAATTATCAAACCTCTGTCCCTAAACTATTTGCTGCAGGTGATATGCGTCGTGGTCAATCTTTAGTGGTGTGGGCTATCCGTGAAGGTCGTCAATGTGCAAGAGCCGTTGATGAGTTCTTAATGGGAAGTAGTTTATTGCCACGATAGTGCAGTAAGTTGTACTTGAAAAGGGGGAAGTGTTTGTGATACTAACCCCTTTGCACTTGGCAGTTATTATTTCACTCTTAACTGTGCTTCAATATCTGTCTCGCCCGCCTCAAAAAGAGCGCGGGCTTTTTCTGCCTTAATTCGTGCTTCTTCGGCTTTTTGAGCACTAGCTGCCACGCGTTTTTCATAGACATCTAAGCGAGTGGATTGTAGTCTAGACGCATGATATCTGGCGTTGGCTTCGGCCTCTCTAGCTTGTCGAATAGTTATATCATTTGGGTTACGTGCGGCCTCTTGTGCCGCAGCTTCAGCAACAGCTTGTGTTTCTTTGACTCTGGCTTGTAGAGAGACGAGTTCTTTTTTAGCTTTTTCTAGTCGTCGCGTATCTACATTGAGTTGTTCGGCCGTTTGCTTAGCAGCAATCTCGGCTTTTTCAACAACATACTGTGGATTTTTTCTTTGTAAGTCACCACCCGCAGAGCTTGTAGCAGTCGATCCACTACGGCCACCACTAACCCCAGCAGGGACAGGAATGATTGGCTTAGAAAGCTCAGGGTTTTTGGCTTTTTGAATGGCGTTATCTTTGTTTTTTGCATATTTTCGAGCCGATTCAAGACGACCTTCTTCTGTTAGGTAGCCATGCATAGGGACTTTAAAATCTTCGAGACTTTTGGCGGGTACAGGCGTGCAGTATTCGACAACCTCACCAGCTGTATCTTTGGCTTTATAACAGCTGTAACCTTGAACCTGATAGACTTGGTTGAGTGCTTGTGCTTGTACGGAGGCATTTAAACCAAGCGCCAGTAGGCAAAATAAACTTAATCGTATAATAACTTCCCAGTATATTTATAGTTTTGAGGGGCGTATTAGTATCGCCCCTCTGTGTGCATTACATTTTACACAATTGTCATTAGACTCGCATTACCGCCCGCTGCTGCGGTATTGGTGCTGATGGATTGTTCATGTACTAAGGCAATTTCTGGGTAGTGTATGCCTTCATGGATAGCCGTGCTGGTTAAGCCGTAGGCGATAATAATAGGTCCCTGACGTTTACTTAAACGTAGATTCAATTCGCGTAATTTATCGCTATCACCTTCAAATAATGCCCCGTCTAATGCAGTCGTATCTATCTCTGTTTCTTTGATAAAGCGCATCGATTGACGTAGGTTTGAATCGATGGACTTTATCCACTCACGCACTTCTGCGGTATCCATGAGAACCGCCGTATTGCCTGCTTGCAGTACTTGTTTGAGCTGAAGTGCTAAACCTTGCTCAGTTGCTGGGATAATAAGCATATTGCCACGAGAGATTAGGCGATACACATTGCTTTCACCTGTAGGGCCTGTTAATACGGCTTGTAGGCTATTCTTATCATCGAGCTTAAAAGGAGTAGGTAATGTCTGATTACCTAAGCTTAAGAGGCGGAATAAGTAGAGTGGACCACCTGCTTTAGGGCCTGTGCCTGATAGTCCTTGCCCCCCAAATGGTTGTACACCGACTACCGCACCGACAATGTTACGATTGACGTAAATATTACCAGCATGAATGCTATTGGTTACGTGTTGAATGGTTTCATCAATACGAGAGTGAATACCAAAAGTCAGTCCGTAACCAGTGCTATTAATATCACTAATTAATTGATTAATATTCTCTCGTTTATAGCGTAATACATGTAAGACAGGGCCAAAGACTTCCCGCTCTAAATCCGCTATGCTATTGAGTTCAATCAATGTTGGAGGGATAAAGGTACCATTACTTGCGGAGTCTAATAACTGAATCTGCTCTACTTTTAGACCTTTGCTACGCATTTTATCAATATGTTTTTGGATAATGCCTTGCGCTTGTGCATCAATCACAGGACCAATATCGGTTGATAATACATGGGGATTACCGACACGAAGCTCTTTCATCGCACCTTTAATCATCGTGAGAACACGGTCAGCACTTTCTTCTTGTAAGCAAAGTACGCGCAATGCTGAACAACGTTGTCCTGCTGAGTCAAATG
This sequence comes from Pelistega sp., assembly GCA_034093535.1. GTDB lineage: Bacteria > Pseudomonadota > Gammaproteobacteria > Burkholderiales > Burkholderiaceae_B > Taylorella. The sequence continues at coordinate 9,468 of JAXECN010000175.1, read as the reverse complement.
CAGAGTTTAAAACATCAGCGACCACTTGCTCAGCTAATGCCGATGAATCCACAATCATGGCATTTTGACCGCCTGTCTCGGCGATGAGTGGAATCGATTGCCCATGTTTATCAAGACGGCTTGAGAGTTTGCCGGCAATTAAACGTGCCACTTCCGTTGAGCCTGTAAACATAACTCCGTGGATAGCCTCACTCGAAATTAATTGGTCGCCTACTGTTTCACCTTGGCCAGGGAGTAACTGCACGGCGTCAGTAGGAATGCCCGCTGCATGAAGAATAGCGATACCTTGAGCAGCAATTAAAGGCGTCTGCTCAGCAGGTTTGGCAAGTACGACATTACCTGCGGCTAATGCGGCAGCAACTTGTCCCATGAAAATCGCTAATGGGAAATTCCAAGGGCTAATACACACTACTGTGCCAAGAGGGCGTTGTTGTTCAATATCAAAATGCTCTTCTATTTGATCAGCATAGTATCGTAAGAAATCAACCGCTTCACGAACTTCAGCGATACCGTTGTTAAAAGATTTACCTGCTTCTCGTGTAATCAGTCCGAGAAGATTCTGCATGTTTTCTTCTAGCAAGTTACCTGCACGGCGAAGTAGGGCAGCACGCTCTGCAATCGGTGTAGAGCGCCAGATGGGTGAGATTTGCTGTGCTCTTTCGATGGCTATTTGTACTTCTTCTGCTGTAGCTTCAATCACTTCACCGACTTGGTCTTTGTGATTAGCAGGATTTAATACTGCAACGGCACGCGTATTATCCCATTGGGCTAAGGTGCTAGGAGCGGCTTGCCATGTTGTATTGCCACTATTCAGAAGAGAGGCAGCGAGTGAACCAAGACGATGTTCGTTACTTAAATCTAAACCATTTGAGTTGGTGCGTTCACTAGCGCTTGTTTTATATAAATCGCGCGGTAGCGGGATTTTATCGTGTGGTGCACCGAGCGGAGAAATTTTGTTTGCTACATCAAGAGGGCTTTGTACAAGACTATTGAGGTCTACATTATCGCTAGCGATTTGATTAACGAAAGAAGTATTAGCGCCATTTTCTAAAAGACGACGTACTAGATAGGCCAATAAGGTCTCGTGTGTACCCACAGGGGCATAGACGCGACAAGGACGATTAAGTTTTTTATCGCCTACAACTTCTTCGTAAAGAGGCTCTCCCATTCCATGTAAGCATTGGAATTCGTATTGACCACGGTAATAGTTATTGCCAGCGAGGTGGTAAATAGAAGCAAGTGTTTGTGCATTGTGTGTCGCAAACTGCGGGAAAATTGCCTCAGGAACGGACAATAATTTTTTAGCACAAGCAAGATACGAGACATCGGTGTAAACCTTGCGGGTATAAACAGGATATCCCTCTAAACCATCTAATTGCGCACGTTTAATCTCGCTATCCCAATAAGCACCTTTTACAAGACGAATCATAAGACGGTGATTGGTGCGACGTGCGAGGTCAATCACAAAATCAATGACAAAAGGGGCACGTTTTTGGTAGGCCTGAATCACAAAACCAATACCATTCCAGCCTTTGAGGGATTCGTGTTGACATAGACCTTCTAATAAGTCGAGAGAAATTTCTAAGCGATCGGCTTCTTCTGCATCAATATTTAAACCGATATCATATTGACGGCATAATTGAGTGAGCTTTAATACGCGAGGGAAAAGCTCACTCATCACACGTTCATATTGCGCGCGTGAGTAGCGTGGGTGTAGGGCAGAAAGTTTGATAGAAATGCCGGGACCCTCATAGATACCACGACCAGCAGACGCTTTACCAATGGCGTGAATAGCTTGTTCGTAATCACGATAATAGCGAGCGGCATCTTCTTCGGTCGTCGCGGCTTCACCAAGCATATCGTAGCTATAACGGAAGCCTTTTGCTTCGTATTTTTTACTATTAGCAAGTGCATCAGCGATAGTTTCACCCGTGACGAATTGCTCACCCATCATCCGCATAGCCATATCGACACCTTTACGGATGAGAGGTTCACCGCCTTTGGCAATCATGCGCGTTAGGGCATTAGAGAGATTATTTTCGCTATTGACCGCTACTAGCTTACCGGTAATCATTAGACCCCAAGTAGCAGCGTTAACAAACATTGATGGCGAACCACCCATATGTGATTTCCAATCACCATGGCTAATTTTGTCGCGAATTAAGGCATCACGAGTGGCTCGATCTGGAATACGTAATAATGCTTCTGCTAAACACATTAGCGCTACCCCTTCTTGACTAGAAAGGGCGAACTCTTGAATAAGGCTTTCTACACCACCAGAAGGAGTTTTTTCTTTGAGTGCCTTCACAAGACTTAGGGCTAAGTCGCGAGTTTTTTCGGGTTCATTTAACGTGGCTTGTTGTAGTAAAAAAGGTACGCACTCTGTTTCAGGACGACGATAGGCCGACGTAATCGCAGAGCGTAGGACAGATTGCGATTGGATGTCTTGACCGAACTCAAAGAAAGGAGGGTATTGTTGCGGTTCTTCAAGAGTCATGCCAATTTCGCTATTTAAAGAAGGCTCTGTGCTTTCACCTTTTAAATGGGCTAGCTCTTGCGGTAATGTGCCTCGTTCAATTTGCTCTAAATAGGCTGTTAAGGCTTGTTTATGTAGCCAATGTGGTGTGCAATTGAGCTGTTGGGCACTTTTTTGTAGGCGTTCTTTGGTAGCGGTATCAACTTTGACACCTAGGGTTGTGTAGTCGGTCATCACTTGCTCCAGTTGAGGAATATTAAACTTTTGTCAAGGTTATGCTGTTTAGGGTTAAATTTGTATTAGGGTTTACCCTATGTGTTTAAAGTTAACCTATTATTTTTAAATAATTATTTTGATTTTCAAGTAAAAGGAGTGTCTAATGATTACAAACGGTGAAGTTTTGGAGTTGATAAGGTTTTAATGTCGAAAAGCTTGTTAAAATGATTAACTTTCTTATCTTATTTAAATAGTTATGATGTCAATGTCAGTACATCAGTCTGAATCTACAACCATACTTGAATTAGAAGATGTCAGTCTCGGTTATGGAGATAGAACGATTCTTTCTGGTTTAAATGTTCGTGTACGTAAGGGTGAGGTTGTTGCTCTTATCGGGGGTTCTGGCTCAGGGAAAACGACCTTATTGCGTGCGGCAACGGGTCAGATTGCTCCTCAAAAAGGTAAGGTGACTTTATATGGTCAAGACTTATCGAATGTGACGCCAGAGAAAATGCGCTTATTACGTCAAAGAATGGGTGTTTTATTCCAACAAGGTGCATTGTTTACGGATTTGGGTGTTTTTGATAATGTGGCCTTCCCGCTTCGAGAATTAACTCAGGATAGTGAGGCACTTATTTTTGAAAAGGTTCTGAGTAAATTGGATGCCGTTGGATTGCGTTCAGCGGCACATCTTAAATTATCAGAGATTTCAGGGGGTATGGCACGTCGAGTGGCGTTAGCGCGTTCAATAGTGTTGGAGCCTGAGTTGATTTTGTATGATGAGCCATTTGCAGGTCTAGACCCTATCTCTTTAGGTATGACGGCTAAATTAATTCGGGATACGGCCGATCGCTTGCATTGTGGCTCCGTATTGATTACGCATGATATTGAAGAGTCTTTCAATATTGTCGATTATGTCTATATGGTAGGACAGGGGCAGTTACTTGTGGCGGGTACGCCGGATGAGTTACGAGCTTCTGATAATCCTTATGTACAACAATTTTTGCGAGGTAGCCCACAGGGACCAGTGGTATTTGAGTATCCTGAGACACCACATTTTCAGCAATGGTATGCGCAACGTAAGGGGCATCTAAATGGTTAATGCGATTGCATTATTGGGACGTTACGTTATTGATGTCATCAGCCGTATCGGCATCTTCTTTAAATTGTTCTTTAGTTTGTTGGCGCAGTCCTTTATTGTTTTTCAACGCCCTCGTTTAGTGACAGAGCAGGTGCATTTTATTGGTAATTATTCATTATCCATTATCGCCGTATCGGGCTTATTCGTTGGTTTTGTACTGGGATTACAGGGGTATAACACTTTATCCATGTATGGCTCTGAAGAGGCGCTTGGTTTATTAGTCGCATTAAGTTTGGTGCGTGAGTTAGGACCCGTAGTGACCGCCTTATTATTTGCAGGACGTGCAGGAACGTCAATTACAGCAGAAATCGGTTTGATGAAGTCTGGTGAGCAAATCAATGCCATGGATGTGATGGGAATTAATCCATTGCGTCGCATTTTAGTCCCTCGATTTTGGGGTGGGATTATCGCTATGCCAGTACTTGCTGCGATTTTCTCTGCAGTCGGTATTATCGGTGGTTGGTTTGTGGGTGTAGTGTTAATTGATGTCGATACCGGCGCCTTTTGGTCGCAAATGCAATCAGGGGTAGATGTTTTTCATGATGTGCTCAATGGCGTGATTAAAAGTGCCGTTTTTGGTGTTGCGGTCATGTTGGTCTCTCTTTTTGAAGGATGGTACTGTCAGCCGACACCAGAAGGCGTAGCGAAAGCTACTACGCGCACCGTTGTTCGCGCTTCTTTATTAGTTTTGGGTCTCGATTTCATCATGACCGCATTAATGTTTTAATTTTTGATTAGGTTTATATATGCAAAGTAAGAAAACCGATTTTTTAGTGGGTATTTTTGTTTTACTGGGCTTTTTGGCTGTAGTGTTTTTAGCATTAAAAGCAGGTAATTTAAGTACTTTTTCTTTTGATAAGACCTATCAGGTTACTGCTAAATTTGACAATATTGGTTCATTAAAAGCACGTGCACCTGTTAAGAGTAATGGTGTTGTAGTGGGTCGAGTGGCGGAAGTAAGTTTTGATAATAACGATTTTCGTGCTATCGTGAAGTTAAATATGGAAGCTAAATATGCCTTTCCTAAGGATAGTTCGGCAACGATTCAAACTGCCGGTTTGATTGGTGAGCAGTATATTGGTATTACGGCAGGTGCTGAAGAGGAAATGCTAAAAGAAGGTAGTGAAATTACCTATACGCAAAGTGCTTTAGTGCTTGAGGAATTAGTAAGTAAATTCTTATTTTCAACGGCTGAAAAAGAAGGTAAGGCAAAAGAATAGGGCAATCAGATGAAAAAGATGGAAAGAATAATGGCGATAGGGGTGTTAGGTTTATCGCTTACTGCATGTGCTAGTGTAGATAATCCTAATCCTAAGGATCCTTTAGAGAGTTATAACCGCACAATGTTTAAGGTCAATGAGGCGGTGGATAAAGCTGTCTTGCGTCCCGTGGCTAAAGGTTATCAAGCGGTTGTCCCTAATCCTGTGCGAACTTGTGTGCGTAATATTTTTGGTAATCTTGGCGATGTTTGGTCTGGCATTAATAGTCTTTTGCAAGGACGAGGTTTAGATTTTGTCAATACGATGGGACGTGTCATGTTTAATACCACCGTGGGTTTAGGGGGGTGTATTGATGTGGCAACGATGAATGGTGCCAAGAAAATTCCGAATGATTTTGGTACAACGCTAGGGGTTTGGGGCTTAGGAGAAGGTTCTTATGTGGTATTGCCGGTCTTAGGTTCTAGTTCTTTGCGTGATACGATGGGCTTGGCTGGTGATGCCATAGGCGGTTCAGCAACCTTTACAACCCCTTGGGCAATTGAGAATATTCCGCTTAGAAATGCGATTGTCGGCTTACAGGCTTTTGATAAGCGAGAGCAATTATTGACAGCGGATGATATTGCATCGGATGTCGCTTTAGATAAGTATGCTTTTGTACGAGATGCTTACCAACAAAATCGTCGTGCTTTATTACGCTCAAAATTTGAAGATGAAATTACCGATGGTACGCCAGCTACCGGACATTTAGCAGAGGATACTACAGAGAGTGGTGTAGTCATTCCTGGTCAAGCACAGCGCACGGCATACCGTGAGCAATTGCGTCAAAAACGCTTAGAAAAGCTTAAATCATTTGATCAATTTACAATGCCAGAATATGAGGATCCGGGTGAGTAATACCCTGTAACTTTATTAACAATCCTTTAATTCTTATTCTTGATAAATGCTTTATAGTAGCGGGTAACAAAGTGGTATTACCCGCTTTTTTTATAGGAATTTGAAATGACACAAACAATTTTTAAAACAGCAGCAAAAACAGTATTCGGTGCAGCAGTTTTTTTAGGTACGGCAGTTGCTGTACAAGCTGCTCAAGATCCTAATCAATTTATTGAAAACTTAGCGAATCAAACATTAAACGCGATTAAGGCAAATGGTGCGGCACGTAGCGGCAATACCGCAGAAATTAATAAAATTGTTGACCAATATGTGATGCCTTCAACAAACTTAGAAAAAACGACTCGCTTAGCAACAGGAGCTCCTTGGCGTCAAGCAACAGCTGAGCAAAAGCAGCAATTGGTGAGTGCATTTAAAGGCACTTTAGTGCGTACGTATAGTGGCGCATTTAAAAACGTTACGGATAAAACTGCCATTAACGTGCAACCTTTCCGCGGTGATGCCAATGCAAATGATGTCGTTGTGCGCTCTGTCGTGACAGGTGCGGGTTCCCCTGTATCGATTGACTATCGTTTGGAAAAAGCAGGCGATAGCTGGAAAGTCTATGACTTCAATGTTGAGAATATCTGGTTGGTTGAAAACTATCGCAACCAATTCCGTGGTGAAATTAACAAAGGTGGTATTGACGGTTTAATCCGCAGCTTGCAAAAATAATTTCCTCCTCGAATTGTAGAGAGTTTTATTCCTCTTTTTAAAGCCTAGTGAAATAACTAGGCTTTTTTGTTGCGTGTTTTTAGTGTATTTCCCTATTGGTTGATGGACAGGGTTTGATGGATAATGCATCTATTATTATCTATTGAGTGAGGGAGGTGCCATGATGATTATTAGTCAAACTTGGGTTGTGGTTGATCCTAAGCTCGTTCTGTATTTCCCATAAGTCCTATAAAGCTGAGTTTCGTGATGGCTCGTATTACTCCTTTTCTGGTGTTGTGCCAAATAGGAGGCTAACCAATGTCTTCTCGGAGAAGATGTCGATGTACAAAGCGAGTTAGGCGAGCGTAGCGAGGCTCTGTTCGAATGACTACACGACCATCTTGTTGAGAAGATGTTCGTGGATAGTTGATACGTCTTTTAAAAATTCAAAAAATCTCACAGGACTTTATGATGGAAAACTTTAAACATTTGCCAGAGCCTTTTCGTATTCGCGTGATTGAACCGGTCAAACGCACTACACGTGCTTATCGTGAAGAAGCGATTGTTAAAGCGGGTATGAATCCCTTTTTATTAGACAGTGAAGATGTTTTTATTGACTTATTAACGGATAGCGGCACAGGTGCAGTGACGCAGAATATGCAAGCTGCAATGCTGCGAGGTGATGAGGCTTATAGCGGTAGCCGTAGCTATTATGCTTTGCGTGATGCGGTTAAGCATATTTTTGGCTATGACTATACCATTCCTACGCATCAGGGGCGTGGCGCCGAGCAGATTTATATTCCGGTGCTTATTCGTAAGCGTGAGCGAGAAAAGGGTTTAAATCGCCAGAAAATGGTGGTGTTTTCGAACTATTTTTTTGATACCACACAGGGGCATAGTCAGATAAATGGAGCAACTATCAATAATGTCCATGTGCCAGAAGCATTTGATACGGGTATTTACGCAGACTTTAAGGGAAATTTTGATTTAGAAAAATTAGAGCAGGGAATTCTAGCGGTAGGTGCTGAGCATGTCCCTTATATTGTTTGTACCATTACGTGTAATTCGGCAGGAGGACAACCTGTTTCCTTGGCGAATATGCGAGCTATGTATGATATTGCACGCAAATATGATATTCCTGTCATTATGGATTCTGCACGCTTCGCAGAAAATGCTTATTTTATTCAACAGCGTGAACCTGAGTATCGAGATTGGACAATTGAGCAAATTACCTATGAAAGCTATAAATATGCTGATATGTTAGCTATGTCAGCTAAAAAGGATGCTATGGTGCCGATGGGTGGTTTATTGTGCTTTAAAGATAATAGCCTTGAAGATGTTTATCACGAGTGCCGTAGTCTTTGTGTGGTTCAAGAGGGATTTCCGACCTATGGTGGCTTAGAAGGAGGTGCCATGGAGCGTTTGGCTGTTGGACTTTATGATGGCATGAATCAAGATTGGTTAGCTTATCGTATTCAGCAAGTTGCTTATCTTGTCAATGGTTTAAGTGATATTGGTATCGTGTGTCAGCAAGCAGGGGGGCATGCTGCCTTTGTGGATGCGGGCAAATTACTGCCACATATTCCAGCTTATCAATTTCCCGCGCATGCTTTAGCGTGTGAGCTGTATAAAGTAGGAGGGATTCGTGCGGTAGAAATCGGTTCCCTATTATTGGGCAGAGACCCTAAAACGGGTGAGCAGTTACCTTGTCCTGCGGAACTGTTGCGCTTAACTATTCCACGAGCAACTTATACACAAACGCATATGGACTTTATTATTGAGGCATTTGCGCGGTTAAAAAGTACGGCGAGCTCCATTCGGGGGCTGACTTTTTCTTACGAGCCTCCCGTATTGCGTCATTTTACCGCTCGCTTAACCGAGGTGTAATACTAAAAATGAGGACTTAAAAGAGGGTGGTGAGCGTGTTATAATTTGCCTTTTATTATCATTGCTTTTCTTTTATGTCCGCTGTTGCCGTCCAAGCACTAAGTAAAGTGTATCCTTCTAATGATACGCTTTGGTCTCGCCTTTTAGGTAAAACAAATGAGGAAGGTTTTCAGGCCTTAAAAAACGTGAGCTTTACCGTTAATGAGGGAGAGTTCTTTGGTTTGTTAGGTCCTAATGGTGCGGGTAAAACTTCGCTTATCTCTGTCTTGGCAGGTTTGTCTAAGCCTACTCAGGGAAGTGCGCAGATTTATGGTTATGATGTTCAACGTGATTATTTACAAGCTAGACGTTCATTAGGGGTTGTGCCACAAGAGTTGGTGTATGACCCTTTTTTTACAGTCAGAGAGACTCTGCGTAATCAATCAGGTTACTTTGGTTTGTATCACAATGATGACTGGATTGATGAGGTGCTTTTTAATCTCGGACTGAGTGATAAGGCTGAGAATAATATGCGAGAGCTTTCTGGGGGGATGAAACGTCGTGTCTTAGTGGCACAGGCTTTAGTGCATCGTCCACCGGTGATTATTCTTGATGAGCCAACTGCTGGTGTGGATGTCGATTTAAGACGTAGTTTATGGCAGTTTATTTCTTCCTTGAATAAAAAAGGGCATACCATTATTTTGACTACGCACTATCTAGAAGAAGCGCAAGACCTGTGCCAACGCTTGGCCTTTTTAAGAAAAGGAGAGTTAATCGCCTTAGATACGACAGCAAATATTCTATCGCAGTATGGAAATCAGGACTTAGAAGAGGTTTTTGTGCAAATTATGCAGTCAGGAGCACAACATGGCTAAGCAACATCCTTTACAAGAAGAATTGATTTTTGGTTCAGGCTTTTTTGCTTTGTTGCGTAAAGAGGTTGTGCGATTTTATAAAGTACTGAC
>JAXECN010000174.1:0-15594 GCA_034093535.1 Pelistega sp. | reverse complement strand
AAATAAAATATCTTCAATAAAAAACTGAGCTTTCTTACCTACACCGTCAGCAATACGTGCCTCAAGTGAAATACCTGCAAGCTCTTTATAAGGTTCCCATAAAATACCATCAAAAACCAAAGGAACAAGTGCGGGTCTCGGTTCAACAATTTTATGTCCAAACTGTCTAGCAATACTCAAGCCAAAGTCTGTCGCCCCAATCGCTGGCGCTGCCATGCCACCAGTAGCAACTACTAAATGTGGGGCTTGCAAGGCACCCTCACTTGTTTGAAGGGTAAATAAATCACCGATTTTATCGACAGATTGCACATGACAAGGCATATGCCAAATCACCTTAGCACGCTGACATTCACGATAAAGCAGCTGAATAATTTCCTGACTACTTTCATCACAAAACAACTGCCCTCGATGTTTTTCATGCCAAGCGATGTGATGCTTTTCGACTAATTGCAAAAAATCCTGTGGCGTATAATTACTTAAGGCATAACGTGCAAAACGAGGATTTTTCGAGACATAATTCTCCCAAGTCGCACCGATATTAGTGAAGTTACAACGTCCTCCCCCACTAATTCGTATCTTTTCAGCGAGTTTTTCCGCATGGTCAATCAAGCGAACAGTCAATCCCTGTTCCGCTATACGTGCGGCACACATCATACCAGCGGCTCCCGCACCAATAATCAACACATCTGCTTTTTTCATTCTCTTTATCTCATTCTTCTTAATGCAAGAAAGCCCACTCTTTTAAGAGAACCTCTCATTAAAAGAATGGGCTAATAACGCTACCACAATGGCTTATTCGTCAATTAAGCAATCCACATAGAAACGCGTTGTGCCATCTGCCAAGGTTTCTGAACCTAAACCATGGATAAATGTCTCAAAACCAGGGAATTGCTGATTAAACTTACGTGCAAATTGGAGATATTGCACAATCGTCTTATTAAAACGCTCACCCGGAATCAATAATGGAATACCTGGAGGATACGGCGTGAGTAATACACCTGTCACACGACCCTCAAGGTCATCAATACCTACACGCTCAACCTTACGGTGTGCCATACGGTTAAAGGCGTCAGAAGGCTTAAGCGCAGGTACCATATCACTTAAATAAACTTCTGTCGTGAGACGTGCCACATCATGCTCATGATAAGCTTGGTGTACCATCTGACATAAATCTGCTAAACCCATACGCTCATATTGAGGATAGGCTTTACAGAAGTCAGGCATCACACGCCATAGCGGCTGATTACGGTCATAATCATCTTTAAATTGCTGTAACGAAGTGAGCAAGGTATTCCATCGACCTTTTGTAATACCGATAGTGAACATAATAAAGAATGAATATAGACCCGTTTTCTCCACCACGATACCATGTTCAGCAAGATATTTACTAACAAGAGAGGCTGGAATACCACGCTCTGCAAAAGTACCGGTTACATCCAATCCAGGGGTAATAATCGTCGCTTTAATCGGGTCAAGCATATTAAAGCCCTCGGCTAAAGGACCAAAACCATGCCATTCTTCATCAGAACCTAAGAACCAATCCTCTTGTGTACCGATACCATCAGCGGCTAGACGATTAGGTCCCCATACTTTAAACCACCAATCATCTCGACCATATTCAGACGCCACCTTACGCATCGCACGGCGGAAATCTAAAGCCTCGCGGATACTCTCTTCTACCAGAGCTGTACCCCCTGGTGGCTCCATCATCGCAGCCGCTACATCACATGACGCAATAATCGCATACTGCGGTGAAGTTGATGTGTGCATTAAGAAAGCTTCATTAAAGATATTAGGGTCGAGTTTACGATTCTCTGACTCTTGTACAATAATCTGCGAGGCTTGCGAAATACCTGCTAATAATTTGTGCGTAGAGTGCGTAGCAAATACCACAGAATCCTTATGACGAGGACGACCTTCACCAATCGCATGCATATTTTGATAGAACTCATGGAAAGACGCGTGTGGAATCCAAGCCTCATCAAAATGCAAGGTATCGACCATACTACCGAGTTTTTCTTTAATCATTTCGACATTGTAGATAACACCATCATAGGTACTCTGTGTCAATGTCAAAATACGCGGATTCTTATCTAACGCCTCGCGAGCAAATGGATTCGCCTCGATTTTCTTACGAATATTCTCTGGCTCAAACTCTTCAAGAGGAATTGGACCAATAATACCGAGATTATTACGTGTTGGACGTAAGAACACTGGAATCGCACCAATCATGGTAATTGCATGCAAAATTGACTTATGACAGTTACGGTCAACGAGTACAACATCACCCGCACCAACATTGGCATGCCATACAATCTTATTCGAGGTTGAAGTACCATTCGTCACAAAATAACAATGGTCGGCATGGAAAATACGCGCAGCGTTACGCTCTGACTCTGCCACGGGTCCTGTATGGTCTAATAACTGACCTAATTCTTCAACCGCATTACACACGTCAGCGCGCAACATATTCTCACCAAAGAATTGGTGGAACATCTGACCTACCGGACTTTTTAAGAATGCTACACCACCCGAATGCCCCGGGCAATGCCATGAATAAGAGCCATCTTGGGCGTATTTCACTAACTCACGGAAAAACGGAGGAGCAAGTGAGTCTAAATAGCTTTTTGCTTCACGGATAATATGACGCGCCACAAACTCTGGCGTATCTTCAAACATATGAATAAAGCCATGCAGCTCACGCAAAATATCATTAGGAATATGCTGTGAGGTACGCGTCTCACCATAAAGGTAAATAGGGATATCTGCATTACGGAAACGCAACTCACCAATAAACTGACGTAAATTCTTAATAGCTTGTGCAACATCCTCTGGTGAGTCCACATCAAACTCTTCGTCATCAATCGAGAGGATAAAAGCACTCGCACGACTTTGTTGTTGGGCAAAAGAGCTTAAGTCACCATAACTGGTCACGGCTAATACCTCAACACCTTCTGCTTCAATAGCGTCAGCCAAGGCTCGGATACCCAGACCGGAGGCACTCTCTGCTCGGTAGTCTTCGTCAATAATAACAATTGGAAAACGGAATTTCATAAGTGACTCCAAATCGGGTTAATAAGCACTATAAAAAGGAAGTACAGTCATTATGTACGCGGAAGTGTGACACCTTGTTGACCTTGGTATTTACCGCCACGGTCTTTATATGATGTTTCACAAACTTCATTGCCACCAAGGAAAAGGAATTGTGCACAACCCTCATTGGCATAAATCTTAGCAGGTAATGGTGTGGTATTAGAGAACTCTAGGGTTACATGACCCTCCCACTCCGGTTCGAGTGGTGTCACATTAACAATAATGCCACAACGTGCATAGGTACTCTTACCTAGACAAATCGTCAATACATCACGCGGAATACGGAAATACTCTACCGTACGTGCCAAGGCAAATGAATTTGGTGGAATAATACAAACATCACCCTCAAAATCAATAAATGATTTTTCATCAAAACGCTTAGGGTCAACAATCGTGGAATTGATATTAGTAAAAATCTTAAACTCGCGTGCGCAGCGGACATCATAGCCATAGCTACTCGTACCATAGCTAACGATTTTTTGGTCATTAACACTACGAATCTGACCAGGTTCAAACGGCTCAATCATCCCTTTTGCCGCTTGTTCACGAATCCAACGATCATTCTTAATGCTCATAATTAAGCTCTCTAATTAAAAGAATTTTGCGATAAAAAGACTATTTTAACGTATATTTCAGCCAGTACCGTGACTAATCTCTAAACACACGCTTATACAGCAACTCAAGACCATTAACCGTGCCGACTTTTAAGTCAACAGTTAAGTAACGCATTAAGTTATAACTACCACGAACCACTGTACCACTACCGGCTAAAGCTTGCTCAACACTGACTCGCCAGTTATCGCCAAACTTCTTAGTGGCATAGAATAACTGGTTAGCGTCCTCATAACCTCGATAAGCAGTACTATCAGCAACAGTACGCTCAGGCAAGATATTATCCGTATCACCCACTGTCCCCGAACGAACCCCAATCTCATCAATCCCCATACGGCGATAGAAAGGCTCTTCACCACCAATAAGTGAGCTGCCCACCGAGAATAATAAGGCTAAATCGGCACCACTACTATCAGGACCTCGTCCCATAATCAGCCAAGAGAGCTTCTCCACTTCACTCACCTCAGGATAAGACACCAAGGTAATTTTCGGTTTCTTTGCCGTACCAATCACGCGTAAACCGGCTTCCACTTCAGGTCCTCGACGTACCGCTTCAATATCAATGGATGGATTGGTAATATTGCCACCAAAGGAGATTTCCCCCTTGGCAATTTGTAGGCGCTGCCCATAGGCTTCAATCGCACCACCACGGGTTCTAAACTGTCCCTCAGCAGTCAGACGTCCTTGGTCTTGGACTAAAGTAATAGCACCGACTAGACCAGAGTTCAAGCCCATACCCACTAAATAGAAACGAGGTCCTAAATCCACCGTCAAGTTCATATTTAAATCACCCGATGAATTGGTCTTCGGTGTTTCAATAGTTGTTTGTCCAGGTTTGAGTACGATAACATCACCATCCACACTCGGTATGGTATCTTTAATATCAATACTTGCCCAACCTGCATTGGCTGTTAACTTACCTTGTAAATCAATTTTAGGTAAAGTCGCATTAATATTAATCTCACCACTCATCATGGCAAAACGGTCAGTCCGCTGCACAATAGGATAATGGTCTAAGATTGTTTTAACAAAACCACTCGAGCGGCTCAGATCCCATTCGCCTGAGACATTTAAGCTTCCTTTCTGGGCTGGTGGGTTTTCGGCAATCCATTGACGTGTACGCCACTCACTTGGTGTAATACGAATCACTGAAGGGAAATACAGGGTATCAATTCGTACCTTATTATCCTTAAATGATGCCTTTAGTGTGCCATTTAAAAGACGCACCCCATTTTCAACCTCAACGATACGTAATTCTCTACCATTCACAAAACCCGATGACTGCCATTGTCCTGACGGTGTTGAACGCAAATCCACATCAAAATCTACAGCACCTCCTAGGGTCAATAAGTCATTCGTAAAAATAGATGCCCAAGCAATATCTTTAATGCCACCTACCGCCTTTAACTGTGTGCCACCTTTTAAATTCGGTGTTAAGCCTACAAAACTCGACTGTAAGTTAATTTTTGCATTGCCTTTATTCTGTGTATCGAACAATAACTGGGCATTTAATTGACTAGACTCTCCACCACGAGGCTCAAATGTGGCATTCAAGGCGAGATTTTGCAAGCCCAAAGTAAAAGGCTTTGCCAACGGCACGGTAAAATCACCCGAACGGCGCACAATATTCGCCTTTCCTCGCAGTGCCTTATCAAAACCAATATCCCAGTCAAGGTCAAATACTAAATCTGCTACCGGTGCACGACTATTCTGATTGCGGACAACAACACCGCCACGGCGAGGCTCTTGAGCAGACTGTCCAATCAGCTTGTCTAACTCATTAAGCAAAGTACGATTAATCACAAAACCTTGGATAGCCCCCTTACTTGTCCATGTCCCATTTTTACCTGTCGTCCCTTGCTGCTGAATAGCGACTTTATGTTTGCCTAACAAGGTTACATTTAGCGTAGATGGCCCTGCACTCCACTCAGGAAAACCTCCCTCTCCAACTGGAATAACCGTTAACTCCAGTGGCTGTTGCTGTTCAACTGTATGCGTCTGATACTTGGCACTCAGATGCTGCACCACACCTGACCAACCGTCTTTATTTCCTTGTTGCTTGCCCCATACACCATTAGCAACTAATGTCGCATTGAATAAGTTGGCATTTTTCTCGCTTAACGCCCCTTGTTGAGCATAACTAGCTTTAAGGTCTAGCGAATGTTTTGCCACGCTACCAGCAACATTACCTTGCACCATAGCACCACCCGTCAAGCCGGGATAAAAATCTGCAAAACGAGGAGTGTTAATATCCAGTGCTAAAGTATCACCTGCCTTACCAAATGCCCCTTGGGTAAAAATACGATTTTGCCCGATATTAACATCAATATTGGCACGTTCAAGCAAGTATAAATGTGGCTGAAAACCTGACTGTGCAGCATCCCCAGACAGTTGCTGAAGCAATACATCAACCTTGCCATTGAGCTTCTGCTTATTCCAAACACTATCAGCAAAACTCGCTTGAATTGCCGCATCTAATAATTGTTTTTGTTCAGAAAGATTAATCTTTGCCTTAATATCACCATTAAGTAAAGTATTTGGAATAGCGTCTAAACTCCATTTGTGCAAAGCCAATTTTTTAGTGCTTATATCCACATCAATCAGCTGCTTTTTAGTCTGTTCGTCTGCACCGATATGAGCATGACCCTTTAATAGAGTACCATCTGACAAGCTAATATCAAAGATACCTTTATCTAAAACTAAAGGTGAAGCTAAGTTTAAACTCGCCTCGCTATCAATTACGGTCTGCTCACCCTCTCCCTTGACACGCAACTGATAATAATCCTGTTGTTCCGTGGGATCTAAGGTAATTAATAATTGGCGAACATTCGCCAGTGGATTAGCTTGTACCCCCAATGTTGCTTCACCCTGACGCTCTAACTTAATTTCCGCCTGCATTTGTGGGTTTTTATTAAACTTCCATTGTGCATCATAGCGACTTTTCTCTAGGGCGATATTTTGAAGACGTCCTTCAGAGTGCAAGGCATTATTCGACTGTTGCGAAGACTGGTGAAGAATACGAGTCTTCTGTCCATTAGGCATTGTCAACACTAAATCGGCTTGTCCTACTAACCAGTGTAGCGGAGTTGCGGTATCTACATGCACTGCCAAAGACGTATCATTATGCAGCTGATAATCACTATGCTTAACCACCAACTTTTGAATATCCGCTTGCCACTTTAAGGCTTGTAGAATATGATTTAACTGTGCCTCGGCTAATAAATCAATATTAATCACAGAAGCACCTAAGCCCTCTCCTGCCGAGGGTTTATAAGCTCCTTTTAGACTTAATTGGTGCTGCTTTAAGCTACCCTTTAACTGACCTTGTAACTGAGCTGATTCACCTATCCCAGGATAGAGTTTAATCATTGCTGGCAGACGCACATCCACTGTTAGCACATCTTCTGGGTTGCCAAGCATACCTTGTGCTTTAATCGTATTTTTACCTGTTTGCAGAGAAATATCAGTATGTTTTAATTTCAATGCTTCCAGTGCCCAGCCTTTTAATTCTTCTTGACTTTCTTCATCAAGTACTCGTGCCGTAAACACATCATTTAAATCGGTTTCAATCAGTGCCTTACCTTGTAAAACATCACCATTCCAACGGCTAGTATCCGCTATATCTAAGTTCAAATTAGCGTATTGCCATTGCTCTAAACCACTCGCTTGAGCCTCTAATTGGATAGCTCCATCTAGGCGAGATTGTGGCATAACCCCCGATAAATCAAACTGCTTTAATTGAATAGCTGCATTGAGTTTCTGATGTTCGTCATCCACCATGGCAGATTGCACATTAGCCTGAACCTGCAAACCGTTCTGAATATGCAAATGACTCTGTAAACTCTCCAAAGGAATCGGTGCAAATAAATTGACGCGAGCCTGCCCATTGGCATCAATATCATCACCGACACCCGTTATCGCAACATCTAGGGCACGTAAATTACCCGTCGCTTTTACCGTTAAATCCAGATGACAGGCAACTTCAGCATTACTATCTTTTTTCAATGCCTCTTTGACAGCAGGACTAACACATAAGGGAGATAATCCATTATTCGTGGTATTGCGCGTATTTAAAGTCAACTCAATGGGCAAGTCAGCATTATTTAACTCACCCAATTTCAGAAAACCATTTAACTGCGTAGTCGAAAAATCATGCACCAACTCTAAGCCATTTAAATTAATCATAGCTTGGTCTGCTGTCCATTGAATACCACTTAATTCAATATTGCCCAGACCGACAGGCATTTGACTACCATCCGCTTGCGTCAACGTGAACTTACCCAAGGTCACACTATTCAACACAACATCTAAAGGTAATTTAGGTAAGGCAAACGGTGCTTCATTAGCCACAACGACTCTTTCAACAGGCAAGAGTTTGACTTGTAAATCGCCCACCGCCAACTTCTGAACTTCTGCTGTCTTATCCCATAAACGACGCCAAACAATATCAAACTCAAGGTCCTTAATTGCCACTTCGGCTGAAGCCGTCTGTACGGTTACACTTTTGGCTTGTAAGCCACTCATCAATGAACCACTCACCTGCTCTGCTTTAACACCGACCACAGGTAAGATTTGTGTCAGTAATAAACGTGTCCCCCAGTTAGTTGAGAACACAAACACAATAAACAAAAGCAAGCACAGGATAATCCACAACAAAGTTTTTGCCAGGATTTTAGAAAAGCGAATAAACATAGTCATTTAAAAGGCCATACCTAGCGAAAAATGCAAACGGATTTTTTTATCACGTTGACCATAAGCAAGGTCTAAATTTAAAGGTCCAGCTGGGGTTTTAATAAGTGCACCTACCCCATAACCAACACGAGGCTTCATCTCACGAAAAGAAGGTGCGGCATCTCCCACATCGACAAACACCCCCATACCAAACATATCATTAAAATAATGCATATATTCAGCACTGGCGACAGCTAATGCACGTGTACCAATTACGGTATCACTGGCAACTTGCTCACCAATACCATAATATTTATAACCGCGTACTGTCCGGGCACCGCCGGTGCGATAACCAAAATCATCAGGGAATAATGTCTCTTTGCCAGCCCAAACTTTACCTACTTCAGCACGTAAGGTAATAATATCTCGCTTACCTACTGGGAACCATACTTGTCCACGAACAGCTGCACGAGAGAAGAACTTACGCTGTTTTACATTCTGTCCAACACCTACACCAAAGGCAATTAAATTACCTGAACGTGGGTCATACTTATTATCCACATCACGGCGCAAAATATCATAAGTCGCCACTAATGATGGTAAGGTAAATTTAGGCTCACCAGTGTTCATCTCTCGACGAACCGAGTCATAGTTAGCCATCAGTGCCCAACTATTTTCGTACTCCACATTGCTATTGGGGTCTAATTTAAACTCTCTTTTACGACGCCAGCCAATACCTAAGCGATAGACTTCTTCATTTTCAATATCGGAATGTCTTGCCATTAAGCCAAAACTATCAACAGAACCATTCTCATTGGGTGGAAAATAAAAATCCAAATAGGCACGTTGACTTTTTAAATCAACACCTACCCCTGTTTCTAAAGTTAATGGTGTCCCCCATACGACTTGATGACGATACATCGCCTCTGCACGTACACCGACCGAATCATCCGCCCCCAAAGAGCCTGTAATCGTTCGAGCTGGTGCTTCTGTCACACGAACTTGCAAAGGCAGCTGTGCGGCTTTTTCTTGATAAATCGCCTCACCCGGAGGGGCTTTAACATTGATAAAAACACCACGAAAATAATTAGTCGCCTGGATACGAGATTGCCACTCATCAATGGTATCTTGGTCATAGCGTAGTCCTGGCTCATACTTAATATAGCGAGTAATCACACTTAATGGCACACGACGCAAACCAATCACCTCAACCTCACCAAGCGTCACACTAGGACCACTATCAATGAGTGTTAAGGTTTCCACTTCTGAGGTTTCAGGATTCACCACGGCTTGCGAGCGAATCATCCGTGCCAAAAAGAAATCTCGCTCTTGGGTTTTGTCTAATAAATTACTCTTAGCACTACTCCAGTTAGCATTAATAAAATCTCTACCAACTGGCAAGCCCCATGAGTCTTTTAATTCCTGGACTCGTTCGGCATATTCAGCATCTGCAATACGTCCAGTAAAGGCATTGGTCACGGTATGAACCTTGGAAACCTCACCCGGTTCAATAGAAATATCCCACGTATCTCCGCCAATATCTTCACCAACTTCTAATGTCACTTCTGGGTCAAAATAACCTTTTGTGGCTAAGGCGGATACCACTGCGTCATGCCCCTTACGGCGAATACGCTCTGCTTCACCACCGTCTTGGTCATCAGCTTGTCGTACCACTGCTGCAATCCCCTTTTGGATAGCAGCCAAGACATCAGGTGCCAGACCACTCGGGTCTAGCACGACTTCAGGAACTGTATTTTTAGGCGTTGGCTCCTCTGCCCAAGTGACTGATGAGCAAAATAGACAGAGGAGCGCTACATGAGAAAAAGCAAAGAAAGATTTCATCCAAGCCGTAAAACGTTTTTAATACTTAATTTTAACGTTTTACCACAATTGGAGGAAACTTATGTGCCATATCCTTTGGTAAGTTAGAAACATTTAACATTAATTTACGTGCCATTTGCTGATAAATTAAGCTAATTTCACTGTCTGGTGCCTTTGCCACGATAGGTATACCACTATCCGATTGCTCGCGTACCGATAAGGCTAAAGGCAAGCCACCTAGATAACTCACATCAAGCTTCTCAGCGAGATGTTTACCACCGTCAGTACCGAAAATATGTTCAGCATGTCCACAGTTTGAACAGATATGGACACTCATATTTTCGACTACGCCTAAAATAGGGACATGCACCGTCTGGAACATACTCGCCCCTTTACGAACATCCAGTAAGGCAATATCCTGTGGCGTCGTCACAATCACCGCACCCACAACGGGCACTTTTTGAGCGAGACTAAGAGCAATATCCCCTGTTCCTGGCGGCATATCCACAATTAAATAATCTAAATCTGGCCAAGCCGTCAAACTCAGTAATTGATTCATCGCTTGCACGACCATCGGACCACGCCAAATTGCCGCTTGATTTTCTTCGATGAGGAAACCAAAAGAATTCACCCACACTCCATGTGCTTGCGGAGGAATCATATGGTTATTGCTATCCATACCGGGCTTGCCCTTAACCCCTAATAATAACGGCTGTGATGGTCCATAAATATCTGCGTCAAGCACACCAACTCTTGCACCAGACTGGGCTAATGCCACCGCTAAATTAACGGCTGTTGTACTCTTACCTACCCCACCTTTACCAGACGCAACAGCAATGATATTTTTAATTGTTTCAATGGGTTTTAGACCATCTTGAACTTTATGTTTCTGTACTCCATTTACAACTTCCAAGTGAACCTCTGTTACGCCTTGTGAATGTAATAAAGTCAATGCTTGGTTTTGTAGGGCTTTACGATCAGTTTCTGTTAGAAAATACCCCGGAGTCAATCGAACATGAACAACCGTTCCACTAATACGAATGTCCTCGGCTTTTAATTTATGACCTATCGTCTCGATAATGAGTGGGTCTTGTAACGATTGAAGTGCCGCAAGCACCTGCTGAGGTGATAAAGTAACTGACATAAGCGTTATTTCTCAGTAATGTTAAAATCAAACGATAGTTTTAGCATAACTGATTATTTTTGTCCCTAAACACCATAATGCAATTGGAGTTTTTATTTATGGATTTTCTTCGTAATCTATTTCGTGGCGCCCTCGTTCTACTACTCACATTAGCAGGACTTGGTATTGCCTTTATGTTTCTGATTGTAGGCGTGGTCTCACTCGGTGTTATGTATTTGGTTTACCTTATCCGAGGTAAAAAATTCTCTGCGGCTGAATACTGGCAACAATCTCGTGCCAGAGCCCAAAAAACACAGTCACAATTTAGCGAGCGTTTTCGTCAACCCTCATATAGTCGACGCCCACAGCAAGATGTCAGTGATGTCGAGATTCGTGAGCTCAAATAATCTCCTATTAACACACGTTTTCTCCCATGCTTGACCAACTTTTGATTAGCCAATAGCAAGCGGGGAAATAAAACCTTGACTTTTACTCCCTTACCAGCTCGTTCTTATCCTTAAGAGCGAGCTTTTCGTTTAAAATCACTCTTTTGTATTAATTTTATTGATGAAGCTATGACACGTACTATATTTGTAACTACTGCACTTCCTTATGCAAATGGCTCATTCCATATTGGTCATATTATGGAATATATTCAAGCGGACATTTGGGTTCGTGCGATGCGAATGTCAGGTCATACGGTACATTTTGTCGGTGCAGATGATGCACATGGTGCGCCGATTATGCTTAAAGCAGAAAAAGAAGGCACTACACCTGAAGAGCTCGTGGCACGTATTGCGGCAGAACGCCCGACATACTTAAATGGTTTTCATATTAAGTTTGATCACTGGCATAGTACACATAGCCCAGAAAATACAAAATTATCAGGCGATATTTACTTAGCGCTAAAAGCAAATGGCTTAATTAGCCAACGTACTATCGAGCAATTCTATGACCCTGTCAAAGGTATGTTCTTGCCTGACCGCTACATCAAAGGCGAATGCCCTAAATGCCATGCCAAAGATCAATATGGTGACTCTTGTGAGGTATGTAGTGCGGTATATTCTCCTACAGAACTGATTAATCCTTACTCTACCTTAAGTAATGCAACACCTGTTTTAAAAACATCAGAGCATTTCTTCTTTAACCTCTCTGACCCACGTTGCGTAAAATTCCTACACGAATGGACCCAAGGTTCAAGCAAGTTTGGTTATAAACACCTACAAAATGAAGTTTTAGGCAAGACACGCGAATGGCTAGGCGAAAGTATAGAGAACAACAATCTCAACGACTGGGATATTTCTCGCGATGCACCTTACTTTGGCATTGAAATCCCTGGTGAGCCCGGCAAATATTTCTATGTATGGCTAGATGCTCCTGTCGGCTATTTAGCCTCACTCAAATCGTATTGTGACAAAACAGGTCTAGACTTTGATAAACTGCTCGACCCGAACGGCAACACCGAACAAATTCACTTTATCGGCAAAGACATCACCTATTTCCATGCCTTATTCTGGCCAGCCATGTTGAAATTCTCAGGTCGCAAAGTACCTGACCAACTCAATGCACATGGCTTTATCACCGTCAGTGGCGAAAAGATGTCTAAGAGTCGTGGTACAGGTATTTCACCGCTACGCTACCTCGATTTAAAAATGAACCCAGAATGGATGCGCTATTACATTGCCGCTAAGCTCAATGCTAAAGTCGAAGATGTAGACTTCAATCCAGAAGACTTTATTGCTCGCGTCAATGCAGACCTAATTGGTAAATACATCAATATTGCCAGTCGTGCCGCTAACTTTATCAGCAAGCATTTTGACGGTAAATTAGCTTACGTAGGCGATGTCACTGCTATTCAAGCAGAAATGCAAGCACTCGCCAATAGTGTCAGCCAAGACTTTGAGGCACGTGAGTACGGTCGTGCTATTCGTACATTGATGGCATATGCAGATACCGTTAACCAAGCCTTTGACCAAGCACAACCGTGGGTCTTAGCCAAAGGTATTAGTACAGCGACAGAAGAAACTAAAGCACAATTACAAGATATTTGTTCACGTGCCATTGCTGGCTTTAAAGCACTATCAGTTGTCTTAAGCCCTGTACTACCGGCTCTTGCTGAACGTGTTGCTGCAGAACTATTTGGCATTAACCGCGCCTTTGTTTGGTCTGACACTGCGGAATTACCGACAAGCATTGCTCCATTTAAACATCTCATGCAACGTGTCGAGGAAGCTCAAATGGATGCTCTTTTAGAACCCCCTGCTGCCGTAGTTGAAACACCAAAACCTGGTGGTGAAGAAATCGCTGAAACTATTAAAATTGATGATTTTGCCAAAATTGACTTGCGTATCGCCAAGATTGTGGAATGCAATCATGTAGAAGGCTCAGATAAATTACTTCAACTCACTCTTGATGTTGGTGAGGGTCGCTATCGTAATGTATTCTCTGGTATTAAGTCGATGTACAAACCAGAAGACCTCGTAGGCAAACTCACTGTGATGGTTGCCAATCTAGCACCTCGTAAGATGAAATTTGGCGTGTCTGAGGGGATGGTATTAGCAGCAAGTGATGCTGATGAAAAAGCCAACCCAGGCATCTATGTGCTTGAACCCTTCCCTGGTGCTAAACCGGGTATGCGTGTTCGCTAATTCGAGGTCGATATGAACGAACAAAATACTCCTGAGCAAGTCACTGAACAAGACGACAAACACCCTTTCTTTGGGCGTATTCGTAGCTTTGTCCATCGTCGTGCACATATTACCCCAGGTCAGCAACAAGCTTTAGACACTCTCATGCAAAGTTGGGCAATTCCTTATCAGGCACAATTGCTCAACTTTGAAGAAGTCTTCAAGCGCCAAGCACCGACCATCCTAGAGATTGGCTTTGGTATGGGTGAAACAACTGAAAAGATTGCCATCACTCGCCATGATGAAAATTTCTTAGGCGTTGAGGTTTTTAATGCTGGGGTCGGTGCCATGCTCAAGCGCATTGATAATTCAAAACTTGAAAATGTCCGCATTATTCAGCATGACGCTGTCGATGTCGTCAATCATATGATTCCTCTCGAAAGCTTGGATGGCATTCATATTTACTTCCCAGACCCTTGGCCGAAAAAGCGTCATCACAAACGACGTCTTATCCAAGGTCCATTTGTCAATTTATTAGCCAAACGCTTGAAAAAAGGTGGCTACATCCATTGTGCTACTGACTGGGAGAACTATGCTGAACAGATGTTAGAAGTCCTTAGTGCAGAACCTCTTTTACAGAATACAGCAGATGGCTTTGCGCCAAAACCTGGCTATCGTCCACAGACAAAATTTGAAACGCGTGGTTTCCGTCTAGGTCACAGCTCATGGGACGTAGTATTTAAAAAAATCTAATCAGGAGACAAAACAGTGTTATATCCAGAAATCGAACCCTATAAAACAGGCTATTTAGATACCGGTGACAATCATCTTATCTACTGGGAGCTTTGTGGCAATCCTGAAGGCAAGCCCGTTGTTTTCTTACATGGGGGACCGGGTTCTGGTTGTACACCTAAACAGCGCCGCCTCTTTAACCCTGAAAAATACCACATCATGTTGTTTGACCAACGTGGCAGTGGTCGCTCATTACCTTATGCCTCCTTGGAAAACAATACAACTTGGCATCTAGTACATGATATTCATCGCTTACGTGCCGAAGTCCTTAATGCAGAAAAAATGATGGTATTTGGCGGTTCTTGGGGTTCCACTTTAGCGCTCGCCTATGCACAAACACACCCTGAGAATGTCAGTGAGCTCATTTTGCGTGGCATTTTTATGTCTCGTGCAGAGGAAATTGACTGGCTCTATCAAACAGGTGGCGCCTCTCAAGTCTATCCTGATTTCTGGGAAGACTTTATCCGTCCTATTCCAGCAAATGAACATAATGACCTCGTCACTGCCTACCACAAACGCCTCACCGGTACTGATAAAGCCACTCAACTAGAGGCTGCAGTAGCCTGGGGACTATGGGAAGGACGTGTCATTACTCTTCTTCCTGATGCTGATACAGCCAATCATTTCTCTGCTGATGATTTTGTCATTGCATTTGCTCGCATTGAAAACCACTACTTCATGAATAAAGGTTTCTTTGAAGATAACCAGCTCATTCGTAACGCTCATAAAATCCGCCATATCCCAACCGTGATTATCCAAGGACGCTATGATATGTGTACACCAATGCAAGCCGCATGGGAACTACATAAAGCCTTGCCAGAAGCAGACTTCCAAATTATCGATGATGCAGGACAT
>JAXECN010000173.1:0-6347 GCA_034093535.1 Pelistega sp. | reverse complement strand
CAAGCTTATGAAGCGATGAGAGGACGCCGTTGGGAAGTACTACCGAGCTTGGCACAAACGGCTCAAGCTGACCAGGAGTTGGGTAATTATCCTATGTATTGGTATCTGCGTAATCAGGCGAGTCAAGTCAATATACCATTACCGACAGCCCAGTTACAGCAATTTATTCAAGCCAATCCGAATACTTATGTGGCAGAGCGTCTTAAAGCCGAATGGATGATAACAGCCGCTGCACAGGGTGATTTCTCAACAGTATTGAAATTGGGACCTGTGGGTATTAATAATATCGGTGCGCAATGTGCTTATACCCATGCACAAGCCTTGGCAGGACAAAAGGTAGATGTGAAGAAAGCCCTTAAGTCGATGAAAAATAATGACCGTTGTTGGGCGATGTTATCTAGCTTAAAGGCAAGTGGTCAGTTATCCGATAGTCAATTACAACAGGTCTTGCGTGATGCTGTGGAATATGATGATAAGGCGATGGCACGCCGCTATGCGGGTATTTTCTTTAATGGTGATGCTTTTACACAATTTAATGCCATTATGGATAATCCAAGTCAATGGTTGAGTACACAAGCAGGTGCGGCAGTTAATGCCACACAAGCCGAGTTGCGAGCCTTGGCGTTTAGTCGTCTGGCACGTCAGAATCGTGATACAGGGATAACTGTATTACAGAGCCGTGGTAACGAATTATTATCACCTCGCGATAGACAATGGGCTTATGCTCAGTTTGCTTTAATAGCTGTGCTTAATCAGGAGAACCGTGCCGATGAGTGGTATCGTGCTGCAGCGGATGTACCCTTAAGTGAGTACAATGCCGCTTGGCGAGTACGTGCTGCTTTACGTCAACCAACAATTGATTGGAAATGGGTTGAGCAAAGTATTGATTTAATGAGCTCAGAGCAACAACAAGAAACGGCATGGCTTTATTGGAAAGGTCGTGCGTTAAAAGCCCAAGGTAAAACTGCTCAAGCCAATGCTTTATTTGCAGCGTTAAATAAGCAATATGATTTTTATGGGCAATTGGCACAAGAAGAGCTCAGTGGCAAGATTGTATTGCCGCCACAAGCAGCACCTGTGACAGCTAAAGAACTCGCTCATATTAAACAAAATACCGGCTTACAAAGAGCAGTTGCTTTGTTTAATTTAGGTTGGCGTGCAGAAGCGGTTGCTGAGTGGGGCTATGCGATTGGTGGTTTAAATGATCGCGATTTAATGGCAGCAGCAGAGTGGGCAAAAGAAGAGCATATCTACGATAGAGTGATTAATACTTCGATGTTGACTAAACATCAGGTTAATTTTAAACAGCGTTATATTGCGCCATTTGAGGGGCGTGTTGGACAACAAGCTCGTAGTGTAGGGATTGAACCATCATGGGTGTATGGGTTGATTCGTCAAGAGTCGCGTTTTGTGCCAGTGGCTCGTTCTAGCGTAGGAGCTTCTGGTCTTATGCAAGTGATGCCGGGTACGGCACGATTAGTAGCAAGCAAAATTGGGATGAGTGATTTTTCACCAAGCCGAATTAATGAATTCGAAACCAATACCATCTTAGGGACGAATTATCTGCGCATGACATTAGAGGACTTAAGCAACAATGAAGTACTGGCTACTGCAGGCTATAATGCCGGTCCAAAT
This sequence comes from Pelistega sp., assembly GCA_034093535.1. Lineage (GTDB taxonomy): Bacteria > Pseudomonadota > Gammaproteobacteria > Burkholderiales > Burkholderiaceae_B > Taylorella. The sequence continues at coordinate 4,712 of JAXECN010000173.1, read as the reverse complement.
CGTCCTAAGCGTTGGCGCCAGACATTTACCCAACCTGTAGAGGGAGCAATTTTTGCTGAAACTATCCCTTTTACAGAAACTCGTTTATATGTAAAACATGTATTGTCCAATGCTATTTGGTATGACGGCTTGTTTAATCAAGGGAAAGTGAAATCTCTTAAACAGCGATTAGGAATGGTTAGTCCGTGGTAATCTCAACATTAGCCTTTACAGAAGACCAGTTTATCCAAAACCTACAAGTGTTTTGTGTGGGTGGTGCAGTACGTGATGCTTTATTAGGGCAGACTGAGGGTGACCGTGACTGGGTCGTGGTGGGAGCCTCCCCCGAAGAGATGTTAGCGCGTGGTTTTACGCCTGTAGGGGGTGATTTCCCTGTATTCTTGCATCCTAAAACACATCAAGAATATGCCTTAGCACGCACAGAGCGGAAATCAGGTAGAGGCTATCAGGGATTTACTTTTTATACGGGTAAGGATGTCAGTCTTGCCGAGGACTTACAACGACGTGACTTTACCATTAATGCGATGGCGACAGATAGCCAAGGGGTATTGTATGACCCTTATGGTGGTCTAGATGATTTAAAGTTAAAGCTTTTTCGCCATGTTGGTGAGGCATTTATTGAAGACCCTGTGAGGATATTGCGCCTAGCTCGATTTCTAAGTCGATTTAGTGATTTTAATGTTGCTCCTAAGACTTTCCAATTATGTCAGCAGATGGTGGAAAATCATGAGGTTGATGCTTTAGTCTCAGAGCGTGTCTGGAAAGAAATTTCGCGTGCCTTGATGGCAGAAAAGCCTAGTCGTTGTTTTGAGTTCTTAAGTGCAATAGGTGCTTTACCACGAGTGATGCCCAGTTTGCGCTGGCGAGTAGAGTTGTCAGGTTTACTTGATCAAGCAGCGGTAGCGGGTTTTAACCTATCACAGCGATATGCTTTATTGTCCTTAGGTGTGGAGGATGATGAAGGCTTTTCTAAGCACTTGCGTGTCGCACGCGAGCAAGCTGACTATGCCAAGTATCTACCAGCAGTGATTGATGGGTTGGGGCAATTCAGTGATGTACAGTCTAGCCCCTTATCGGTGGATAGTGCTAGCAGTATGATAGAGTTTGTTGAGCGTATTGACGGTATTCGTAAACCAGAGCGCTTATTAGACTTAATCGCTGTTGCGATAATTGTGCGTGATGAGCCTAGTCTGTTTGACTGGCAAACCGTCCTTGCCACTATTAAAGCAGTTCCAGTCGGTGAGATTGCACAACAATGTCAGGGTGATGTGACCTTAATTAAAGAGCGGGTGAAGCAAGCCAGAATTCATGCTTTATTAGCATAGTCTGGCTTTACAAGCGATTAAGTTGTTTTGGTTCGTCGTGGTCTGCGATATAGGGATGAGCTACTTAATCGGTTTATAGTGTATGTCGTCTATCACCACTGATAAAGCCAATAGGGTCGATATCTAGGTCTTTACCTAACATCATCACTTTAAAGAGTTCCCCCATTTCCGCTTCAGAAAGAAGTTTTTGAACAGGTCCGATTTGGCGAGCATAGTCTTTGACATCACTAGGGTCAAGCTGCTTGAGTAAGGATAAGATACCGCAGTTCATTAAAAAGCGAGCTTGACTCGTAAAACCTAAGACTTCTAAATTACCATCGAGTGCTGCATCAGCAACAGCTGTAAAATCAACATGGGCGGTAATATCTTGTAGGCCGGGGTAGAGGAGTGGCTCACTATGCGCATGATGTTGTAAATGACACATCAAGGTACCCTGATGACGTTGTGGGTGATAATACTCACTGCGAGGGAAACCGTAGTCAATTAGGAGAACAGCCCCTTTTTTTAAGTAGTTGCCCATCTCACGAATCCAACTTTCGGCACGGAGATTGACCTCAGTGCGATAGCCGGGATAAGCAGGTAGGCGGTTTTGCAGAATAGTAGCAAGTTCTGTACTCGCTGGGTGGTATTGGTAACTTAACTCACCATCTTCCCAAGATACAAAAACCTCTTCTAGCTCTTGAGCTTTATTCCATTGCACTAGCTTAACAGGTATCGCGTCCAAGACCTCATTGGCGAGGATACAGCCACTAAAGTCATTTGGTAGGGCGTCTAACCAAGTCACTTGATGAAGATAGTCTTTAAGCGTTTCTTGTTGGCGTAATCTTAGATCTGCCGATAGTTCAAGAATAAAATAGTGGAGGTTAGGGTTAGCGAGTTGCTCGAGAACGGCACGAGCGAGTTTGCCACTACCTGCACCAAACTCAAGAATATGCGAACTCTCAGCGGCGGTTAGAACTTGTTGTACTTGTATCGCTAATGTGCGTCCATACCAAGGACTTAATTCAGGGGCAGTGGTAAAGTCACCCTGAAGAATACTTGTTTCATTATCACCACTGAGTTTGGTGAGACCACCTGTGTAATATCCCCAATACGGATTGTATAGTGCTTCCCCCATCCACTCTTCAAACGAAATGCTTTGCATAGGAGCAAATTTTTCTTTGAGATGTGATAAAAATTGTTGGCTGTGCTCAAGTGCTGCATAGCTAGGTGTAGGGAGCGACATGGTGGTTTATTCTAAGAAGAGGAAATCGTTATTATAGGGGTGCTGCTGATTTTCGTATATGAAATATTTATTTTTTCTTATTCCAAGAAAATTAACTTTCTTGGATTAGTGTGTTTTCTTATTTCAGCTTCTTAGAATAACATATTTTTTATTTTAGAAAAAGTCATTAAGTTGGAATAGTGGGAGGCGTTAATTTTATAAATTGGAATATAATTCAATATTATTCCAAGAAATATTAGTAACTTGGAATTAAGTTTGGTCTTAGTTTAGTAATGAGGATCATTGAGATGAATGTTAGTCAAAAAATAGAAACATTTAATGCTGGGCATTTACAAGCACGTTATCAATACTCAAGTTTTGAACCAAGTAAGATAAATACTAGTTGGGTTTGGGAAGATCCTAAAATTAATTTTTTATTGGAAAATGCAACCAGAGCTTTGGGTGAGTTGAATGCTTTTTCAACAATTGTTCCTGATGTTGATTTGTTCATTCAGTTGCATATCGCAAAAGAAGCGCAAACCTCTAGCAAAATTGAAGGTACACAAACTCAGTTTGATGAAGCTTTAATGCAGGAAGATGAAATCCAGCCAGAGAAAAGAGATGACTGGAGAGAAGTTCAAAACTATATTAAGGCTATGAACCAAGCTATCCTGAGTTTGAAACAACTCCCATTGTCAAACAGATTGTTGAAAGATACTCATCGTATCTTAATGGATAATGTGAGGGGTAAGGAGAAACTACCTGGGGAGTTCCGTTCTAGTCAGAATTGGATAGGGGGATCAAATCTTTCAAATGCTGTCTTTATTCCTCCTCATCATGAAGGGGTATTGGATTTGATGAGTGATTTAGAACAGTTTTGGCATAATCAAGCGATATATGTACCACATCTAATAAGAGTTGCTATTAGTCATTACCAGTTTGAGACTATTCACCCTTTTCTTGATGGCAATGGACGTATAGGTCGTTTACTTATTCCTTTATATTTAATAGGACACGGCATACTAGATAAACCTTCATTTTATATGTCTGATTTTTTTGAGCGTAACCGAGCTAGTTATTACGATGCATTAATGGGAGTACGATTAAGAAATGATTTGCACCATTGGATTTTGTTCTTTTTGACGGGAGTAGAGGAAATTGCACGTAAAGGAACAACAGTATTTCGAGATATTTTAAAATTAGATCAAGAGTTTCAAACAAAAGTTTTGACGATGGGTAAGAGAGCTGAGTTAGCGGGTAAATTATTAAAAATTTTTTATACTCGACCTACATTAACCGCTCAAAAAGTGGCTCATGAGCTAGGGATTTCTCCTACTACATCCAATTCTTTATTAAGAGATTTTGTTCAGTTAGAAATCGTAAAAGAAACGACAGGGAACAAAAGAGGTCGACAGTTTGCAATGATAAAGTATCTAGCATTATTCCAACCAGAGTAAATAAAAAAGTCGGAAGAATATCTTCCGACTTTCTTGTCTATTTACTTATTAGCTAAGTATTAAGCCCATTGGCGACTAGCAGATTTACGCTTGGTGCTACGAGCAGCGGGTTTGGCAGAACGTTCAGCGCTACGTGAGCGAGCTGGGCGTTCATCACTTGCCGCTTTGCGACCACGGCTTGAACTAGGTTTTGCTGCTGCTTTGCGAGGTGCTTTTTCTTCACGATTATATTTTGGCTTAGCACTGCGTGCACCACGTTCAAAGTCAGCGAACTTAGGTTGCTCTTCTTTGCCTAGGCGTTTCTTAATGCTTTTTGCTTCACGAGCACTGAGAACTTCAAAGTCACCGTCTAATGTTTCTACAAAATCTAGACGGCTAGTAGGGCGTTCTTCTTTCCGTGCTTTACGTGGTTTTTCACCAAAAGGATTACGGTCTTCGCGAGAGCTACGGCGCTCTTCTTTTGGTGTGCGATGTTCTTCACGGGTAAACTCCCGCTCATCAGAGCGATCAAAGTATTCAGTATCAGCCCCTTTGCGACGTGCAAAACCACTGCGAGCATGTTCTTTTTCTCGAGAGGGTTTGCGATCACGACCACCTGATTTGCCACGACCTTTGCTATCTTTGGTTTTTACCGGTTTTGGAGTTGGTTCTAGACCTGGAATAACATCCGTTTCAATCGTTTGACCGATAAATTGTTCGATACGACGTACTTTAAAACGTTCACTA
>JAXECN010000172.1:0-19545 GCA_034093535.1 Pelistega sp. | reverse complement strand
CTTCTCCATATGACTTGGGCATATTATCTTGCGATTGCTTTGGTTGCTGCTCATTTATTCTGGCAATTACACGTATTCGATTTAGAGCGCCCCGAAAAAAGTCACTACCTTTTTAAAGCCAATATTCACACAGGATTATTGCTCATTCTAGCGGCTATTTTAGGTACACTTTAATCGTTTAATTTTAAAACATTAAAAATAATACCCTCCCTATGTAAGGCAATATAGACTCCCGTTTTACGCTATAAACCCATGAGAAAGCCCGTAAATGATTATTTACGGGCTTTTTTACACCTAAAGAGAGCAACGTTTGACTATCCGCGTTCACGCGCCGCCATATCTGCAGCCGCCGTAAACAACACATCCGTTGAGGAGTTTAATGCCGTTTCAGCTGAGTCTTGAATAACGCCAATAATAAAGCCGACTGCCACCACTTGTGCCGCATACTCATTACTAATCCCAAAAAGACTACACGCCATAGGAATAAGCAATAGAGAACCTCCCGGAACACCGGAAGCGCCGCAAGCGCCAAGCGCCGCAATCACACTCAGCAATAAAGCAGTCGAGAAATCAACCGTAATCCCTAAAGTATGCACCGCGGCTAAGGTCAATACCGCAATCGTAATCGCTGCACCTGCCATATTAATCGTCGCACCCAAAGGAATAGAAACAGAATAGGTTTCTTCTGTTAGACCGAGTTTCTTGGCCAAATTCATATTCACTGGAATATTCGCCGCCGAGCTACGTGTAAAAAAGGCCATCATGCCACTTTCAGACAAACACGTCCACACCAAAGGATAAGGATTACGACGAATCTTTACCCATACAATCAATGGATTGACCACGAGTGCCACAAACAACATCGCCCCCACTAAAACCGCTAATAATTTAGCATAGCTCAGCAATCCCTCTACGCCGGTAATCGCAACTGTCGATGCCACAATACCAAAAACACCAATAGGCGCAAGACGAATCACCCATTGCACAACTTTAGTCACCGCCACAGACATATCTGCTACTACTGCTTTTGTTTGAGGCAATGCAACACGTAAAGCCGCACCAATCAAAATTGCCCAAGTCAAAATACCGATATAGTTAGCCGTAGCAATCGCATTCACGGGATTATCTACCATTTTAAACACTAATGTTTTTAACACCTCAAGAATGCCTGACGGTGCCGTAGATACCTGCTCTGGATTAGGAAGTGATAAAGTCAAAGGGAATAAAAAGCTAGCGGCAACAGCCACCAAAGCCGCTAAGAACGTACCCACCAAATATAAAACAATAATCGGTTTCATATTTGCCGATGTACCCATTTCTTGACGTGCAATCGCCGCCAATACTAAGATAAAAACTAAAATCGGCGCAACAGACTTTAATGCACCCACAAATAAGCTACCCAATAATTCAAATTTCAATGCAAAATTAGGTACAAACCAACCCAACAAACCACCTAAAAGCAAAGCAATAAGAATTTGCTTTACGAGACTACCATTAAGATAAGCCTTGATAAATTGCTGACTATTCACTTTCACTCTCCTGTCATAATCAGCGTATTTTACCTAAATTAAAAGAGGTTAAATAATTTCTGGTAATAAAATACAAAAACGCCATTGAAGTATTCCTCCAATGGCGTAAACAAAATGCATGTAGATAAAGCTAAACGTTAGACTTTTTAGCTATGCTTAAGCAATTAAGGTAGCTCACCACTCTTACGCTTAGCAACGAAGTCTTTGGTTTCTTTTACAACAACGCCTGCTAATAATACGAGACCAATCAAGTTAGGAATTGCCATCAAACCGTTAAAGGTATCTGCCAAGTTCCATACGAGGTCTAAGCTCACCACTGTACCTAACATCACTGTCGCAACATAGACGATACGATAAGTATGCACAAAGCCATCACCAAATACATAGGCAGAACATTTCTCACCGAAATAGCACCAACCTAGGATAGTTGAGTAAGCAAAGAATACTAGACCGAATGTTACGATGTAACCACCAAACCCTGGTAATAAGAACTCAAATGTTTGTGTTGTGAGTGCCGCACCCTTAACACCAGCAGCCACTAAGTCTGTTGGGTTAAGTGATAGACCCATCACTAATACGATACCTGTGATAGAGCACACCACCATCGTATCTAAGAACGTACCTGTCATCGATACTAACGCTTGACGACCTGGGTGGTCAGTTTTTGCCGCCGCAGCTGCAATTGGACCAGAACCTAGACCCGCTTCGTTAGAGAATACGCCACGAGCCACACCATAGCGAATCATCGTACCCAATGCACCGCCAAATCCTGCTTCCCACGTAAAGGCATCATGGAAAATCTTAGCAATCGCTGCACCAGCCGCTTCGAAGTTGCTTAAAATCACTAATAAGCCACCAAGCACATAAACGACGGCCATCACAGGAACGATAACTGAAGAAGCTTTAGTAATGCCTTTAATACCACCTAGTACCACAAAGCCGGTGAATACTGTCAATACCACACCTGTAATCCATGGTTCAACACCAAAGCTAGAGTGTAAAGAGGCTGCAACAGAGTTTGACTGTACAGAGCTACCGATACCAAAAGAGGCAATCGTACCAAACACCGCAAACGCAATCGCTAACCATTTAAGGTTACAACCACGCTCGATGTAGTACATCGGACCACCGCTCATCTCACCTTTTGAGTTGACTACACGGTATTTAACAGCAAGTACTGCTTCGGCATACTTCGTTGCCATACCGAAGAAAGCACTAAACCACATCCAGAATACGGCACCAGCACCACCTAGTACAACAGCCGTCGCCACACCGACAATATTACCCGTACCGATAGTGGCTGATAATGCTGTCATCAATGCACCAAAGTGTGAAACATCACCCTCAGCTTCATTATTAGGATGTTTACCAAACGCTTGTTTTAAAGCGAATGGCAACATACGCACTTGTAAGAATACTAAACGTAGTGTTAAGTAAATACCCGTACCTACTAGGAACACTAGCATATACGGACCCCACACCCAGCCATTAATGACTGATACGAGATTATTAAAAGCTTCCATCTTCACTCCCTATTCGAAGATACTTTATTTATTAAGTCGTGACAAAAACTGACATTTTTTTGCACTCCTTGCGTAAATTATACAAAGTATTTCCATTTTGAAAAGAAGCAGAAATGCTTATTTACCCCTATAAAACAAAAACCTAGGGAAATACCTAGGTTTTTCTGTTGCTTTGCAACAAAGCTGAAATAGGCAAGAAATATATTTGCTTACATCCACCCCATTAGACGCAAAACCATAATTCCTATAGCGGCTACTGGCAAAGCACCGACTGTGGTAATCCCTAAAATATTCGCCGCAGCAATATCATTGCCCCCCATCGCTTTTGCCATCACATAGCTAGCTGCTGCTACTGGTGTCGCAGTCATCAAGAATAGGATTCCCATCGCCATCCCTTCTAGACCCAATGCCAAACCACTGATAACCGCGACCAATGGTGCAATAAATAAACGACCTAGACTTGCCCACATTGCCATATCGGCGACTTTCCATAAGCTACTCAGCTGCAACGTCGCCCCTGCACAAATCAGTGCTAATGGCAAGGCAAGTACCGATAAATAACGCCCTGTTTCTGCTAATAATGGCGATACTGGGATATGCAAACCCTTAAATAATAGTGCGGCTAAAATCGCAAGAATCAAAGGATTTTTAAGAATCTGCTTCAGCAACGCTACGGGATTAATTTTGCCATTCCCTCGACTTAAGGTAATCACCGCCAAGACATTAAATAATAATGTCATCGCTCCACCATAAACTGCGCCCATCGCGACACCCTCAGCACCATAGGCACTTGAGACAAATGCTAGCCCCATAATCATGGTATTACCGCGATAGACACCTTGTACAAACACTCCCTGATTTCGTACCTCCTTAATCGTATAACGAGCAATAATTTCGGCACCGATAAAAAGCACCATGCTTGAGATAAAACCCGCCCAAATTAACTGTAGCTGACTGCCAAAATCAGAGGTATTACCATAGATACTAAAAAATAATAAGGCAGGCATAGAATAGCGAAAAACTATCTTAGAAGCCTGATCGCAAAAAGCCGCATCTACTTGTTGACTATGTCTTAAGTACCACCCCAGAAATAACAACAATACACTAGGTAAAGTAACACTGAGCCCAAATAAAAAAGCGTCTTGAAAACTCGCCCACATTGCTTTTTCCTATGACTTATCCAAACCATCAAATAAGCTTGTTGTTTGACGCTGCTCAACCGGCACCGTCACCCACCATAAGAACCCATACATCGCAATGGCACTCAAGACAAATACGAGAATCAACGACCCGGTAAACTCAACGGTTACTACTGCCCAAATCGTCATCACCACAGCCACTAAAAGACTAATCAAAAAGAAACGAGAGCTTGCCATACCACGGTCAAGAAAGAAAATCAGTGCGATACCGGTTAATAAACTAGGGATAGCGTACATCACCAAACCATGCATAGCTGTCAACATCCATATTTGAAAAGCAAATCCCATATTGATATTTGCCCAGTCACCGATATGTGATAGCAGATGTGAGATAAAGAAAACAAACCCGACTAAGAGCCCCACTACACCTGACAATAAGGTGCTAAACAAAACGGTTAAACTCGCCGAGAATCGCAAGGTACGCATAAAAATCTTTCACCATAAAAAAACCAGTCCTAAGGGATTATACCCCTAGGACTGGTCGACAATAGCGTGAATTCGTCTTATTTAGTCAGTTTGACATTATTCGCGATTTTGCATTCTTCATAGACAGCTTGATCACCTGCCGTTAAAAAGGCTGTATCACCTTTTGTCAATAGTTCATAGTTATAGTCAGCACCCATCGCTTGATATACGGCGCCAGAAGCTGAAGTTACTTGCTCTAAAGGAAGTACATCATCCATCTGCGTAATCACTGCATAAGAATTCTTAGCGCCACTGATATAAACAACTTGGAATTGTTTGCTGTCCTTGCACTCATAGATAACACGTTGTACTTCTTGAGCTGCTGTTTCACCTGCTTGTGCCACTTTATCGGCTGAAGAGCTGGTTGCATAAGCGGCTGTACTCGCTAATGTTGCGGCAATACCTGCTGTCCAAACTAATTGAGAAAATTTTTTCATCTTCATTCCCCTAAAAAATTAAAATACTCGGCGCCAATGTTCTAACTCTCGACGATCACGTTTGGTCGGACGTCCTTTTGTATAGTCATCGGCAGGCTCATGAATAAAACGACGGCGCTCCTTTTCAAGTTCGCGTTTTTCAATACTCTCAAGCGTTTCTTCATAAAGCTGTTGAGCTACAGGAGCTGGTCCTCGAACAGAACTCAAAGCACGCACTATCACGACTTTTTCTATATGTCCTTGCTGAATCGTCAGCTGATCACCTACTTTAATCTCACGAGCTGGTTTACATAACTGCTCATCAATTAATACACGACCCTTAGCGATTTCATCAGCAGCCAATGAACGGGTTTTATAAAACCGTGCCGCCCATAGCCATTTATCAATACGAAGTTTCTCTAAAGTACTCATGTTAACAAGAATAATACCCTAAACTGTGGCAAATACTAGCCTTAAAAATTGACAAGTTGTTTCAATATATCACGCCCATAAAGAACGACTGCATATAGTCTTCACGATATACTATGTATTATTATACAAACCCCTTTGGAAAGATTATGTTCTCACTGATTAAACGTTTGCTTTGTCTTAGCATTTTCCTATTCGCCCCGATGAGTTCTGTACAAGCTCAAGAGGTAGACTGCGTCAGCACTACTTGGCGTGTCGTCAATAATGACAAGGTCTGCGTCAAAGCATTTAAAGATCCCGATATTGAGGGTGTTGTCTGCCATTTATCGCATGCACAAACTGGTGGTGTCTCTGGCGCTCTCGGCATTGCTGAAAATCCATCTCGCTTTTCTATTGCGTGTAGTCAAACAGGTCCGCTGAAATCAACAAAAGGCATTCCATTACGTCAAGCCAAAGTCTTTACTCAAAAAATGAGTTTTTTATTTAAAGATTTAAATGTGACGCGCCTCATTGATAAGGTTAATAATACGATTATCTATCTCGTCATCAGTGAGAAAATTATTGATGGCTCACCTTATAACAGTATTTCTACCGTGCCACTCATGCCATGGAACGGTCAAGAACCCATGGTGATTTTTAACCAGAAATAAGTCACTATGCCGCTATCTGCTTTACATACCATACAAGCTACGGCGACTTATTGGCAAGGTTGGGAGCATTATTTACATGCTATCCCAACCCTCAGTGCCACCGAGGGTAGTGTGGCAACATGGTTAAATCAAATCAAGCCTGCCTCATTTACTAAAACCTTTGTACCGCAATCTGCCTTACCAATAGGAATGGCATATGAAGCCTTTATTTTTGAACAACAGCAGATTCCGACTCGCGATGGTCTACATGATTTTTTTAATGCCTTATGCTGGCTGACTTTTCCCCAAACAAAGACCACTTTTAATCAAATTCACCAACGACAAATCGCTCAATTAGGCACGACTCAGCGTGGTAAGGTGCGAGATATGCTGACAGTCATTGATGAAAATGGCTTTCTGATTCAATGTCCTGATGAGTTATGGGAAGCGCTCTCTGCTAAAGCGTGGGTAAGTGCTTTTGTTGATTTGCGACATTTGTGGGCAAAAAGTCGCATGATGGTATTTGGACATGCTCTACTCGAAAAACTGGTCAACCCTTATAAAGCCATCACAGCACATGCCATTCGCCTACCTAGTGACTTAATCGAGACAAGTGTCCACACAACGTCTACGACATTTTCAACAGCAGAAATGGCAATCATAGACAACTATCTAGCTCAGTACCTCAATGAAGAAACACTTGCTAGCAAGCCCTATATCCCTATTCAAATTTTTGGGATACCGGATTGGAGCGATGAAGAACAAAATCTAGCCTTCTATCAAGATACTCAGGTTTTTAGAGCACCCAAAACTCGCTAAATCAAAGAGCACAAGCTCGCTCCAAAAAATAAGCTTTGTTATCTTAGAATAGACCAAAAGCACTTAAGGCTTTTTGCAACATCAAAGCAGCGATGACAAATAACAAACCAGCAAAGATTTTTTTAAGTTTATCGACAGGTAAGCTATGAGCAAGTTTGGCACCAACAGGAGCAAATAACACGCTCATCGAAATTAACACTAATAGCGCTGGCCAATACATATAACCTAGCATACCGTCATGAATACCGACAACTTTCCAACCACCGATAATATAGGCGATGCTATTTGCCACTGCAATCGGGAAACCAATGGCTGCTGAGGTAGATACGGCATTTTTAAGCGGCACATTGGACCAGACCATAAAAGGAACCGACAAGAAGCCACCGCCTGCACCAACCAGTCCAGATACCAGACCAATCACCGTACCGACAGCACTCATACCTACCATCCCCGGTAATTGACGACTGGGTTTGGGCTTCTTATTCAGCAGCATATTGTAAGCTGAATAAAAAACAAATAAAGAGAACACTAACGATAACCAAGCGGTATCTAACCACTGGAAAATCACGCCACCCGATAGCAAACCACCCAGAATAATCCCTGGTGTTAACTGGGCAACAATCGACCAATTGACCATCCCTCGCTTATGATGCGCACGCATACTCGATAAGGAGGTAAAAACAATGGTTGCCATCGCCGTTGCAATTGCCGAGTGAACAATATACTCGGGTGCTACGAGTGCTTGTGCCGTAAATAACAAGGTTAAGAACGGCACAATAATCATTCCCCCACCTACGCCTAAAAGACCAGCCATTAAGCCACTAAAAGAGCCTAAAAGGAGAAGCAGAAGAATGGTGACTACGTTCATATTGTTTGATTACTTAAGATTACCTGATAAGAATTGTTGTAAGCGAGGGCTCTTAGTCTGATTAAAGACTTCATCTGGCGTACCCTGCTCTTCTACACAGCCTTTGTGTAAGAACATCACTTGTGTCGCAATATTACGAGCAAAACCCATTTCATGCGTAACCACAATCATCGTACGACCTTCTTCAGCAAGTTGTTGCATAACTTTCAGTACCTCACCCACCAACTCTGGGTCCAAGGCAGAAGTTGGTTCGTCAAACAACATCACCTCTGGCTCCATCGCCAAAGCACGAGCAATTGCCACGCGCTGTTGTTGACCACCAGACATCTGTGAAGGATATTGATTCTCCACCGCTGCAGGCAAACCTACTTTTTGCAAATAATGACGTGCACGTTTGATGGCTTCATCTTTGCTCAAGCCTAAAACATGAATCGGTGCTTCAATAATATTTTCCAACGCAGTCATATGTGCCCACAAATTAAAATGTTGGAACACCATCGCTAACTTCGTACGGAAAGACTGTAATTTTTTCTCATCACTCACGCGGCTTTGACCTCGTTTGTTCTTCTGAACATCAAGCGTCTCACCGAGTAGAGAAATAGAACCGCTATCAGGGAATTCTAAAAAGTTAATACAACGCAAAAAAGTACTTTTACCTGAGCCACTTGAGCCAATAATAGCAATCACATCGCCAGCTTTTGCTTGTAATGAAACACCTTTTAGTACTTCATTATCGCCATATGATTTATGAATATTTTGTACATCTAGCTTAAACATAATCGTCCTATTTTTTCTCGTAAGCTAAGAAAGCCAAAGCTCTACGCTCAACAACTCTAAATAATCCTACAAATACGAAGGCGACTATCATATACAAGATGGCCGCTGTACCATAAGAAGTAAATGTTAAATAGGTGGCTGAGTTTGCATCTCGAGCCACTTTTAAAATATCTGGCACTGTCGCCGTAAATGCCAACGAAGTCGAATGCAACATCAAGATGACTTCATTGCTATAGGCAGGCAATGCTCGACGCAAGGCTGACGGCAACACAATACGGCGATAAATTTTCGCCTTACTCATACCGTAAGCATAAGCAGCCTCAACCTCACCGTGCGGGATTGCCTTAATATAGCCAGCAAAAATCTCAATAGTATATGCCAAGGTATTTAAGGTTAATGCCAATACCACGCAATTATACCCGCTCATAAAGAAAGTATTCAGGCTCGGCGAATTACGTACAAACTCTAGGCTAATCATGCCACTATAAATCAATAAAATTTGAATATAGAGTGGCGTACCTCGGAAAATATACGTAAATAACCATACCGGTCCGCTAATCCATCGATTCTTAGAGACACGGGCAATTGACAAAGGCAATGCCAATAAGAAACCGAATAATAGCGACAACACTAAAATCCATAGTGTTACCGCAAGACCTGAAAACTCTGTGCCATCCCAGAAAATAAACGGTTGCCAATACTCATTCAGAATGAGTAAAAAGTTATCCCATGCTTCTATCATAACTTCGCCTCTCGCACCCCTACAGAGTATTTTTTCTCTAACCACCATAGTACGGCATTAGAGAGTGAAGTCAGCACCAAATAAATAGCACCCGCAATAAGGATATAAAAGAACATCTGACCGGTGGCTCGTCCGGCTTGCTGAGCAACTAAGACAATATCACTCAGACCAATAATAGACACCAGTGCCGTCGCCTTTAAGACAACTAGCCAGTTATTACCAATACCGGGTAGGGCAAAACGCATCATCTGCGGAAAGAGGATACGAGAAAAAATCCGCATTGGTGTAAAACCATAGGCTTTACCTGCCTCTAACTGTCCCTTTGGTACGGCTAAAAAAGCCCCCCGGAACGTCTCGGCAAAATAAGCACCGTAAATAAAACCAATGGTCAGTACCCCAGTGACAAAAGGATCTAAATCAAACTGTGCCAGACCCAATGCGTCCGTTGTCATATTCAATAACTGCTGAATACCGAAGAACACCAGTAACATCAGTACCAAATCGGGAATACTACGAATAATCGTCGTATAGAGCTGCGCCCAAGCACGGAAAAACCAATTTCCGAATAACTTCGCCGCTGCGGCTAATAAACCTAGCAAAAAGGCGACCAATAAAGAAAAAAATGCCAACTTAATGGTCTCAATCGTACCGATTAAGACCTGGTTGGCATAACCATCAAACAACATAGATTATTTAGCACCTAAAAAGTCGAGTTCACCCTCAGCAAAGTATTTCTTCGCTAACTCAGTGATAACACCCTCTTTTTGTAATTCAGCAATAGCCGCGTCAACGTCAGCTTTAAGCTGTTTGTCTTGTTTGCGTAAACCAAGACCAATTTTGTTTGCTAATAATGGGTGCTCTAACTGGCTGCCCACAAACTCGTAGTCTTTACCTTCTGGTTTGCTCAATAAGCCTGCAATACCATTTGGTTTTTCTACAATTGCCACATCAATACGACCCGCTAATAAGTCCACAAAGGTTTGTTCTTGGTCTTGGTAAGACACAATACGAACACCCTCTTTGCCCCATACTTGCTTAGCAAAAGCCTCTTGTGCTGAACCTTGTAAAGCACCTACACGTAGATTTTTTAATGAATCTACTGTTGGCTCGACACCGCTACCTTTTTTAGCAATTAATTGTGTAGGAATTGCATAAACACTTTCTGAGAAGTTAATCACTTTTTCGCGTGCTTCATTATGCGTTAAGCTTGCATGGATAATATCGAATTTACGCGCTTGTAAGCCCGGAATTAAAGAGTCAAATGGTTGCTCCACCCAAGTACATTTTGCTTTTAATTTTTCGCAAATAGCATTGCCGACATCAATATCAAAACCGACTAACTCGCCTTTTTCATTTTTATACTCAAACGGTGCATAACCTGATTCGGTACCAAATTTAATCTCTGTGTAGTTTTGCGCTACTGCCGCGCCTGTTAAACCAAATGCTAAACCTAAGGCTAATAAAACTGAACGCATAAGATTACCTCTCGATATTGAGTTAGAAAATACGACCATTATAAAACTTAAGTTTATTTCGACAAGCATCATCCACTATAATTCCATTAATTTTTTAACAAAAGGATACAAAATGGCAACTATCGCACCCTTTGCGATGCCCTTACATAAAATTCAACTCGAGGGATATGGTTTAATTTTGCAACCACTCAAACCAGGACATGAACCCGGCTTGGCAAAAGCCGCAGCTGATGGTGAGTTATGGAATTTCGACTATTCTTCAGTACCGGCTCCCGGTGAAGAAGGGCAATACATTGCCAAAGCACTTGAAGCCCAAGCGCGTGGTGAAGCACTTGTTTTCACCGTCATTGACGCTAAAACCAAAGAAATTCTGGGGACTTCTCGCTACTACAATATTGTGCCAGAATGCGCTCGTCTAGAAATTGGCTACACTTGGTATGGTCAATCTTATCAGCGTACCTTTGTCAATACCGCTGCCAAATACTTAATGATGTTCTATGCCTTTGAAAGTCTCAAAGCCAATGTTATCGGTTGGCGTGCGGATATTCTGAATACCCGCTCACAAGCCGCTATTGAGCGTCTCGGCGCTAAAAAAGATGGCGTTATTCGAGGTGATATGCGACGCCGTAATGGTACGATTCGTGATTCAGTGATTTACAGTATGACCAAAGAAGAGTGGTCAAATGAACATAAACAACGTCTTAAAGAAAAGGTCAGTGCTTAAATGGATATTATTGTTTCTCTACTCCCTATCTGTTTAGCGGTCTTTCTTGGTATGCTCGCGGGTAAATTTTTACCCTCGGCATGGAGTGTCAAAATTGCCAAGATGATTGGACCTTTTGTCTGGGTTTTATTGTTTGCCATCGGTTATAAGTTTGGCTTGGTCATTGAAAACCTCAAAAATATTGCCCAGATTTTAAAGCTTGCCACTATCTTCTCTATCGGGATTAGCATTGTTGTCGGTCTATGCATTTATCTCATCTATGAGCGTAAGCACGCCCAACATCGCCAACAGCACGAAACCGATTTAGGCATTACCCATGTGCTTAAAGAATGTGCTTTTGCCTTTTTATCCATCATCATTGGCTGTGTGGTCGCCCAAGGTCTTATCAGCTTAGGCTGGGATACCTCATTAATGCCATCCACGGATGTTTTCCTCTATATCCTCCTCTTTATGATTGGGGTAGATATTATCAATGCCCCTATCAACTTTAAAGCAATCAAGCCACGCCTCATTTTTATGCCAATCACAATTATGGCAAGTTCTGCTATCGGTGGGGTAGCACTGGCATGGTTATTGGATATGGACTTACGCTATGGCTTAATCTTCTCTGCCGGCTTTGGTTGGTTTTCGCTATCTGGGGTGATGGTAACCACTCATCTTGGCGAGTATTACGGTGCCATTGCCCTATTAACAGATCTATTCCGAGAACTCTTCTCGATTGTGATTCTCTTTTTCTGGGGGGCGCGTTATCCAGACTCATCTATTGCCACTGCTGGTGCAACCGCTATGGATACCACCTTACCTATCATCAAAAAAGCCTCTGGTAACCAATACATTGCTCAAGCACTCTATATTGGGGTAATACTGAGCTTGGTCGTGCCTTTTTGGCTCGGTTTTTTACTCAGTTTCTTTTAATATGTCGATTCAATAATGCCTTTATTTGACTGGTTCCTAGCCCTTATCACTATCTTCGCTTGGGGAATTAACTTCTTAGCCAGTAAAATTGCCTTAAGTGAAGTTCCTCCGCTGATGTTTGGTGCTATTCGCTTTATTCTTGTGGTCTTTCCCGCTATCTTTTTCGTGAAATTCCCCAAAGCACCACTAGGAACCATTATTGCCTATAGTCTGACGATTAATTTCTTACAGTTTGCCTGTATGCTCAGCTCAATCGCCTTTGGTCTTGCATCCGGTTTAACCTCACTTATCATGCAATTACAGGCATTCTTCACCGTCTTATTGGCAGCTCTCTACTTTAAAGAAAAAATTCCTGTCGGCTTACTGGTTGCCTTTTTCATCGCCCTCATCGGGATGGTATTAATTGTCGAAGGGGGTAATATGGATACCGCTCTTCCTATGGCAGGATTAATCGCCGCTATAGGAGCAGCTTTCTTCTGGGCATGCGGCAATATCACTATCAAAAAAATGCCGCAGGTGAATATGCTCAGCCTAGTCATCTGGGGTGGGCTCTTTAGTATTCCTTTCTTTATGCTCGCCAGCTACCTCATCGAAGGTCCCGAGTTAATCCAAGCCAGTTGGGCACAGATGACCATCAAAAGCTGGGGTGGCATTGGTTATGCTGCCTATGCCTCTACACTAGTTGGCTATGTAATTTGGGGCAAATTATTAGCTCGTCGCCCTATCAGTCTTATTGCACCACTGACATTACTCGTACCGATTATCGGCTTTATCTCCGGCTATCTCGCCTTTGATGAAAAAATGACTTGGGTACAATGGCTAGGCTCGGCTACCGTACTCATCGCCTTATGCATTAATGTTTTTTGGTTAAAAATCATCAAGTTCTTGCATTTGTCGTCATTTTCTAACAAATAGTAACGATTCCACCATAAAAAACTCTTGAATACTGAGTATTCGCTCTTATAATAAGTCTTAAGAGGCGGAACATTCGGTTCCTCCGCATTCATAAGGAGTTCACTATGGGCATTATTGGTGCCATTATTGTTGGTTTTATCGTAGGTTTAATTGCTCGTGCATTAATGCCTGGTAATCAATCACTTGGCTTTATCATGACAACCCTACTCGGTGTTGCTGGCTCATTAGTTGGTACTTATCTCGGTCAAGCGATTGGTCTATACGATAACTTTGCAGAAGCAGGTTGGATTGGCTCTATCGTCGGTGCCATGATTCTTTTATTTGTTTTTGGTTTACTCTCTAAAAATAAGTAATGACAACTAAAACCCCTACTCCAGCCGAGACAGAAGGCGTGTTTGCTCGTATTAAAAAAGCCGCCGCACGCATTGGTAGACCGCTTGTCGAAAAAGCACTCTACTTATACTTTGCTCTTAAAAATCCCAAGACACCCGCTTGGGCAAAGAGAGTGATTTATGGTGCGCTGACTTACCTCGTCTTACCTGTCGATGCTATACCGGATTTATTACCCGGAGTAGGGTTTACGGATGACCTAAGCGTTATCGCCGCTGCCTTGGCAACAGTATCTCTGTATATCAATGCCGATGTCAAGGCACAAGCGCAAGAAAAAGTTAAGAAATGGTTTGATACCGACAAACCAAGCATAACAGACGTAAAATAGTCCTACTACTATTTTTCTCAGCTGGTATGTCAACTTTTCGTTTCCAAGATTTGTGGATTGCACAAGCAATTCGCCAAAAAGAAGAACATTGGGGTCCTCTTGAAGACCAAGCTATTATGCTCAAGGTCAAAGCGGATCCTCATCTACACTCCATCGACCAGAAAATCATGTCAAGGGCACAACTACTTGCCCAACGTGAGGGGCTGACCCGCGTTATCCAACAATGGTCTAGTGCCACTAAAATCGCTTTATGGATACTGGTTTTATTTGCCATCATATCAGGGGCAACATTAGCATTTAATGCATTAGACACCCAACAGCGTCATGTCAATATTCTGGTGGCACTGGCCGCCTTACTAGGTCTACATTTCATCACCTTTTTACTCTGGTTATTATCCTTTTTTGCCTCATGGCAGCAACAAAGCCTATTAGCACGAGCTTGGTTATGGATAAGTAAAAAGCTCGCGCGTAGTCCTGACAGCACCTTAGCAATGCAAGCCTTTATCCATACGGCAAACAAAGGCATGCGCTGGATTGTCAGTAGTATTAGTCATGGCTTCTGGTTCATTGCTCTTGTCACAGCAGCCATCGTCTTTCTAGCACTATTAGCAAGCCAACATTACAGTTTTGGTTGGGAGACGACCATCCTATCGAGCCAGACATTTGTCCATATCACCCAATTTCTAGACAGTATCCCTGCTCTTTTCGGTTTTCCTAGCCCGAGTACCGAATTGATTACGCAAAGCAATAATCAAATTGCTACCATCACTGATGCGCAAAAAATATGGTCTATTTGGTTGACCGGACAACTTCTCGTCTGGGGTATTTTATTACGTCTTGTTTGTTTGATTTTCTGCTTGATAAAGGCTCGTCATAATCTTGCACAACATCGCCTCGATATCGAAAGTCCTGCCTATGCAACACTGGTCAATCGCTTCAGCCCAAGTAGTGAGAAGATTGGTTTAGATAGCCTCGCACCTCGCTATGAATTACCTGAAGTCAGCACACAGCAGCATGCTTGGGAAACGACACGTTTAATTGTCGGTATTGAGCTCCCTCCACAGCAATCGTGGCCATTGATAACACTGCATAGCTCTGTTACCGATGCAGGCAAAGTAGAAACGCGAGAAGAGCGTCATCAGCTATTGGCTCGCCTCAGTCAACACCCTGTACAAGAATTGCTTATTGTCTGTAATGGTCAACAAACCCCCGACCGAGGTATCGCCTACTTTATCCGAGATATTAGTCAATATGCCCAACATACCAAGGTATATCTACATATTCATAATGAAGCACAAAGTCGCTTAGCACTCTGGGAAAAGTCATTGACTGATATGGGTATTTCTAAAGAGGATATTTGGCAACATACGCAACAACTATTTCCATGGAGTGCTTGATGAGTACAGAAATTCTTCGTCTCGCTGTCGTTGGACATACCAATACCGGTAAAACCTCTTTATTGCGTACACTGCTCGAAGACCGTTCTTTTGGTGAAGTGCAAAATGCCCCTGGCACCACCAGACATGTCGAGGGAGCACGTATTCAGGTTAATGCTCAGTCCTCCATTGAACTCTACGATACACCCGGCTTAGAAGACGGAATTGGTTTACATGACTATCTGGATCAACTTAGTCAGTTTCATCAAAAACGCCTAGACGGTCCTGATAGTATTTTGCATTTTTTAGATACCCCCGAAAGCAAAGGACGTTTTGAACAAGAAGCTCGCGTATTGCGTCAACTTCTCGCTTGTGAAGCCGGCTTATATGTTGTTGATATTCGCGACCCTATTCTCGCCAAACATAAAGACGAGCTAGCGATTCTCGCTCGTTGTGGTAAGCCGCTTGTCGCTATCCTTAACTTTATCCATAGCGAACACAATTATCTAAGTGATTGGCGAGATACATTAGCACGTCTGGGCATCCATATGAGTATTGAGTTTGATACCGTAGCACCGGCGATTGACGGCAAAGCTCAACTCTATCAAAAGCTTGCGCTGGTACTCGATAAACACTCTCATGCGCTGACAGGATTGGCTGACAATATTAAGCAACAGCGCCAATTACGCAAAAATATCGCTCTCAATATGTTGGCGGAATTGCTTATTGATGTAGCTTCACTAAAGGTCAGCAGCCAAACCGACGACCATAGTATCAAAATGCAATGGGCAGATATTCAAGAGCGTATTCGCCAACGCGAAAATCGTTTTATTAAAGAGTTATTAAAACACTATCGCTTCTCTGAGCAAGATTACCCAGGTCAAACACTTCCTATCGAAGGTGAGCGTTGGGGAATGGATTTATTTCATCCTGATGCACTGGTGGATATGGGCGTGCATGTGGGCAAAGGCTTTGCAGCGGGTGCGATGGCTGGTGCCACAATAGATGTCTTTACCGGTGGCTTAAGCCTCGGTGCTGCTGCCCTAATTGGCGGTGTTGTCGGCAGTGTATGGCAAGGGGTAGATAAATTTGGTAAACGTATCCTCGGCAAAATTCAAGGCTATGAGGAGCTGAGTGTTGACGATGCCGTTATCCGCTTATTAGGCTTACGAGGACTTCAACTGATTGACGCTCTCGAACACCGCGGACATGCGGCACAAGAAGTCATCAATCTCAGCACATCGACCATCACGCAATGGCAAGAAGGTAAACTGCCTGAAGAAATTGACCAAGCTCGAACGAACCCCGAATGGTCTAAGATTGGTGATGGTTTTGAAGCTGAAAATAGCCGAGAGAATGCGATTAAAGGCTTAGCTAAAAGCTTTACCCTCTAATTCCCAAACATTCTCTCAACACATTACAGCAAGACAGGTTTATCGATTAAGGCATTTTCAGCATCAATCGGTAAACCCTCACAAGCATGAGCCAAACTACGCTCAATTGACGCAATAGCCTCTTTTAAGCCCTCTTCGTATAAGCCTTTTTGTAAAGACTGCGAAAGCGAAGCACAAACGGCTTGCCACACTTCGTCTTGGACAAGCACGCCTCTGTCGGCAACAATTTCAATGGTATGCAAAGACAAGTTGAGGTATAGCAAGACACCCGTACGATGAGGGGTATCCCAAACGCGTAAGCGACCAAATACCTCTAATGCACGCTCATGACTCATCACTTCTGCCACAGGTGGTTGTGCCTCAACGGCAAGCACTAATTCACCCGCATGCTGAGTTTCACTACGCGTGATTTCTGCTGCCAAACGATTAAGCATCTCTTCGGTGAAGAATCGACGTTTTAAATAAATACCATGCCAGTGCCCTAGACCGACCTTATGTAACCAATTACCAGCCACCTGATGCACCTCCACCACCACTTGCACCTCCGCCGCCTCCGCCGAAGCCACCACCAAATCCACCGCCGCCAAAACCACCACCAAAGCCGCCCGGACCCCAGCCACCACGGTGACGAGAATTCGCTCGGCGAGCACTTTGACGTTGAATCGCACTCAGCGGCTCTCTAAAGATAAGGCGAACAATACTTGCTATCACAAACACACTCACTGCCGCTATCGCTGCAATCAGTAAAGAGTTCATTAGACCAAAGGTCACACTGCCTGCGACCATCGCACCAATAGCGGGATGACCGAAAATAGCAAATAAACAGACCACCGCAAAAGGAATTAAGACAGAGGCAATATCAAACTCATCTACAAAGACATCACTTGCCCCTTTAGCAGGTAAGTTCTCATTTTTAATCAG
Organism: Pelistega sp.; assembly: GCA_034093535.1. Classification (GTDB taxonomy): domain Bacteria; phylum Pseudomonadota; class Gammaproteobacteria; order Burkholderiales; family Burkholderiaceae_B; genus Taylorella. Next base: position 1,711 of record JAXECN010000172.1, on the reverse strand, counting down.
TCCCATCATCCGTGTGACCGCTGCCTCAATCCCTCCGGCAAAATCACCTTGACGAAAATAAGGGGTCACATTTTCGTTGAGAATACGGTGCGCCAATATATCCGGAATCGCTCCCTCTAGACCATAGCCAATTTCTAAGCGATGACGACGATCATTTTTGGCAATAACAAAGAGCACCCCATCATCAATCCCTTTACGACCTACCTGCCATGTTTCAAAAGCTCGCACAGCATAAGTTTCTATCGTTTCAGGTTGAACCGTAGGCACCATCAACACAAAAATCTGTGAACCTGTTTCATCATCAAATGCCTTTAGTCGTGCATTTAATCGCTCTGTTTCAGTAACAGATAAGGTCGCCGTCGTATCTACAACATAATTGGTCGAGGCAGGAATCTCTACTTGCGCCAGTGCACTACCCATCAAAATGAGCAGCGCACTAAAGCTAGCCAATAAACGAGCAATCATTATTGTGCTGTCGCTGGACGATTATTAAATTGCACTTTTGGTGCTTGCATAATCTCTGCTTGATTTTCCACACCAAAATTCGGTTTTACATCATAACCTAATACTTTAGCGGTCACGACTTGAGGGAACTGACGAATAAACGTGTTATAGGTTTGTACTTCTTTAATATAACGTGTACGAGCTGTGGCGATACGGTTTTCTGTACCCTCAAGCTGTACATTTAAGTCACTGAATAAGGTATTCGCTTTTAAATCAGGATAGTTTTCAGATACCGCAAGTAAACGAGATAAAGCCGATGTCATCTGACCTTGCGCTGCTTGGAATTGTTTCATTTCCTCTTCTGTCGGCAATTTATCTGCGCTCACTTGCAATGAGCCCACACGTGAACGCGCCTCCGCTACTTGTGTTAACACATCACGCTCGTGTCCCATATAAGCATCGACACTAGCAACAATTTGTGGCACTAAATCAGCACGACGTTGGTATTGGTTTAACGTCTCAGACCACGCGGCTTTTACACTCTCATCGAGTTTTTGAATATCGTTATAGCCACAACCTGCCAATAAAGTAGCGACCATTAAAACAACTAAAGCACGAAATTTATTCATTACATTCTCTCTATAAAATAAGGGGCTTCCCCAAATGACTATGCAGTCATTATATAAAGATATATACTCAATCTTTCATTTCTTTTATATTTTTAAGATTTTGGAGCAGATATGACCTGGGTTGTCTGGGTAAATCTTTGTTTTGCCAGTTTTGCAATTTCTCTGTCCCCCGGTCCCGGTGCCGTTTCCTCACTTGCCTCTGGTCTACGTTTCGGTTTTGCTCGTGGCTATTGGAATGCCATTGGTCTCGCTATTGGTTATGCTGCCCAATATATTATTAGTGTGATTGGTGTCGGTGCTATTCTGGCAACATCTGATATGGCTTTTAATATTGTCAAATGGATTGGTGTCTTATATCTGCTCTATCTTGGTTATAAACAATATCGCTCGCCCGTGGCGATTATTAAAATCGACCAAAGCCATACCGAAGTCCTCTCGCGCCGTAAACTCATTATGCAAGGGATTTTAGTCAATCTAACCAATCCCAAAGGGGCAGTCTTTCTCATTGCGATTACCCCACAATTTTTAAATATCCAAGCACCTCTTATCCCACAATATGCCATTATTTGTGCCACCCTTGTGATTGCCGATATGATTGTGATGGCAGGTTATACAGGCTTAGCCGCTCGTATTATGAA
>JAXECN010000171.1:0-5595 GCA_034093535.1 Pelistega sp. | reverse complement strand
TGAAGAGAAAGGCTATGAACTATGGAATAAACCATCAGAATTCTTTTTGCTAGAGAAGAAATAGGCAATTGACCTCTCTTCTAAACATTAGGCTTGTAAATGCACCGTTTTTATCTACTCTGCGCCGAAAAGCTCGATCCTTTAGGGAGGAGGTGGGCATTAAATAAAGACGGTGCATTTATTTAAGCACTTTACTTTAATTTATCCGCATATTTCTGCATAAATTTCGCCACTTTTTGGGAAATCACCAAGGAACAATATCCCTGTTCTGGATTTAAATCATAAAAATTATGATGATAGTCTTCCGCTGTCCAGAAAGTCGCTGCCGGCAAGATTTTAGTCACGATAGGATCAGAAAAATTGGCTTGTTGCTCTGTCATCACTTGTCGAGCCATCTGCTCTTGTTCCTTGTCTTGATAAAAGATAGCCGAAGCATATTGAGGCCCTTCGTCATAACCTTGACGGTCTAGCGTGGTGGGGTCATGGGTATTAAAAAAGACCTCTAACAACTCCGCATACGTAATTTCCTCAGGATTAAAATCAATTTTAATCACTTCAATATGACCGGTGGTTTTCTCTTTAACTTGTTGATAGCTGGGATTATCAATATGTCCGCCGCTATAACCAGGTAATACTTGGCTAACACCACGTAATCGTTTGAAAACAGCTTCTGTACACCAAAAGCACCCACCACCAAAGACTGCTACTGCCATTTTTTAATCCTCTGTTAAAATTCAGTCATTATTCACAATTAGTATAAAACAACTATGTTAAATTTCCCGCAAATTGATCCAATTGCTTTTGAGCTGGGTCCGATTAAAGTCCATTGGTATGGGCTGATGTATTTACTTGCTTTCGCTTTTGCATGGATACTTGGACGTTATCGTGTAAAAAAAGGTGCTTTTGATATCACCTTACAACGTTTTGAAGACCTCTTATTCTACTGTATTATGGGGGTTATCCTTGGCGGACGTCTAGGCTATGTGATTTTCTATAAGCCGATGTATTATCTCTCTAATCCCTTGGATATCTTTGCTGTCTGGGATGGCGGCATGTCTTTCCACGGTGGGTTGATTGGTGTCTTATTGGCAATGCTTTATTTTGCTCGCAAAGAAGATAAAACATTCTTTCAGGTTGCTGACTTTGTGGCACCATTAGTTCCATTAGGCTTAGCAACTGGTCGTTTTGGTAACTTTATCAATGGCGAGTTATGGGGACGTGTGACGGATGTCTCTTGGGGGATGGTTTTCCCAAATAGTGACGGTGCAGTTCGCCATCCATCACAACTTTATCAAATGGCGATGGAGGGTATTGCACTCTTTATTATCCTCTGGATTTTCTCAAGTAAAAAACGCCCAACGGGTCAGGTCAGCGCTATGTTCCTAATCGGCTATGGGGTGTTCCGTTTCCTAGCGGAATATACGCGAGAGCCAGACGACCATCTCGGTTTCTTAGCTCTCGGTTTTAGTATGGGTCAATGGCTATCACTGCCAATGATTATTGCTGGTGTGATTCTATTTGTAATCAGTGCAAAGCAATCGAACCGTCAGCCGACACTGTAACGGTCACTTTGCCACTTGATAATTCCACGGTATCTGCTGAGTAAGCCTTGGCAGATGCCGTTTTCTTTTATACGTAAAACTACGATATTTACAACAAAACCCTTTCCTATATAATAATACTGTCTAAATATACAGTATTATTATCATGAATACGAGCAAAACCACTCTCAATGCAAATGGTCTCAGTATTAATCTTTACACTACTGACTTTATTAATGACTACATCAGTCTGACAGATATCGCCAAATACAAAAATATCGACGACCCCAGGTTTGTTATCCAAAATTGGCTAAGAAACCGAAATACTTTAGAGTTTATAGGTTTATGGGAAACACTAAATAACCCAAATTTTAACCGTGTGCAATTCGACACCTTTAAAAATGAGGCTGGGTTAAATCGCTTTACAATGACACCTCAAAAGTGGATAGCGCATACCAATGCCATCGGCATTGTTTCCAAATCTGGGCGTTATGGTGGAACATTTGCTCATAGTGAGATAGCTCTTGAGTTTGCTTCATGGATTTCTCCTGAGTTTAAGCTATACGTTATCCAGGACTACAAGCGCTTAAAAAGTGACCTCAACTCTTCCTTTTCTCAATCATGGCAAATACATAGAGAAATTGTCAAAATTAATTATCGTTTACACACAGATGTTCTTAAATCCTACTTATTTGCAGATTTAACCAATGAACAACTTTCTTTTCATTATGCTAGTGAAGCTGATTTACTCAATGTTGCTCTATTTAATAAACGCGCTAAGCAATGGAGAGAAGAAAACCCCTCTCTGAAAGGTAATATTAGGGACTATGCAAGCTTAGCAGAGCTACTCGTTCTAGGAAACTTAGAAAGCTACAATGCCATTTTAATTAGCAAAGATATCCCACAAAAGGAGCGTTTAATTGAGTTGCGTAAAATTGCACGCGAACAACTTCTTACCCTATCCAAACAAATAGATGGCAATTTATTACCTAAACATTAAAAAGGACAGCCCACAAAAAACTGTCCTCACAAGTTAAGTATCAACCACGGTAAAGTACTAAACTAAATACTCTTATCGCTTTAGAAATTACTGCAAAGCAATCGAACCGTCAGCCAACACTGTAACGGTCACTTTACCACTTGATAATTCCACGGTATCTGCTGAGTAAGCCTTGGCAGATGCCGCTGCTCCCACTGCGCGTAACATACGTGTATCTTGTCCCGCATTCATATCTAAACGTACACTCTCGATACGATAATCTTGATGTCCAAAAGCTTTAGCGGTTGCTTGTGCTTTTTCACGAAAAGCTTCAGCCGCTTTAGTGATTAAGCCACTTTCTACTTTTTTCTTAGCTTCGTCAGAGAGGTAAAAACGGATACCATCTAAGGTCATATGCTCTTTCGTGGCTGCAATAAACTCTCGTGCTTTTTCAAAGTTTTTAGTCGTCACCACGACTTCGCCACGCATTTCCCAGAGGATATCTTTGCCTTTTTCACCAGCACTCCAGAAACCATAATCACCATTTGCCACGGTTAGCTCTGGATCTGCTTTACCTTTTTCAAGTACGGCATTAATCGCCTTATTAAGCTCTTCAGTTAAGGACTGTTGGTTCTCACCCGAAAGTTGCTTAGATAAAGTGAAGCGAACCATATCTGCATCAGCCTCTTCTTGTACTGTCGCCACTAAATAAATCGTGGTTTCTTTTTGAACCTTAGCAGTTGTTGCGGGTTCTGCCGTTGTTTGAGCCATTGCTGGAGTCTGTAATAAAGCTAAAGACACCGCACTTAAAGCAAAAAGACGTTGGATAGTAGTCATCTACATACTCCCTAGAAATAAATTGGATAGTCTGATATTACCCCGATTTATTTAAAAGCGTAAGACCTCATCCTTAAAGCTTTGTAAACTCATCCACCAGAAAATTTCAGTCGACTTCTACTCTTCATCTACCATAGAGGCTGCTTAAAAAATAGGCTCTTATCAAACGAAGGCTAAAAACATAAAAAAACGAGCTGACATCACATCAGCTCGTCTTAGAGAGGATACCCCGCCTGTAGCGTCAAGGTCGGCACCTCGAACCCTAAAGTTCAAAGTCGGTGGACTGGAATAAAGCTTCGGGTTCATCGCTAAACGACAATCGCTCCCACTTTACTGATTTACCACCTTGTGCCATACGCATAGGTAAGAGATGAATGACCAAGGTCACGACTACCGCAGGGTAAAACTGGCAAATTAGATAGCTTTTAAATCATCAATGCTACTATCTAACATCGAATTAATTTCGTTTATTTTACTCTGGAAATCACCAAATTGTACACCCTTAAATGGACCGTCACTCGACTCCATGCCCATAATATCAGAGGCTAATTTGATACTTGCCATAATCGCAATACGCTCAAGACTCAAGTTAGGTGCGGACTCTTTAATCGATTGCATCAACTGGTCAGCATGTTGAACAGCGGCGAGTAATTTAGCTTTTTCTTCGCTACTGACGCTTAATGTCAGGTTACGATCGAGGATATTAACTTCTACGCGCTCCATCAATTACCCCCTTGTTCAACACTATTTGTCGGTAAATTTTCAAGCACATGTGCTACGCGATTACGCACAGATTGTGTATTTTTACGCCATTCTTCAACATCAGCTTTTGCTTGAGCTAAAGCCTCTTCTAGTAAACTAACTTGAGATGTTAAAGATTGGACTTGTTCACGCAATGTCGCATTCTCTGACTGCACACCTTGCGTTTGTGATACCAAATCAGAGCTTAATGTAGCGACTTTAGTCTCTTGTTCTGAAAGTTGTTGACGTAATGTGCTCTCCGAAGCTTCTACAGTCTCCAAACGTGCTAATAAGCTATTACGTTCAGCGAGCAAACGTCGGCTCATCTCTACGACTTGCGCCACACGGACAGCAACTTGATCTAGTTCTTGCAACATAAGCTTTTAATAGATAAGTAAATGAAAAAAGTTTATCAACAAGGTAAACTTAACAAAGAAATCATTTTACCTTGCTTTTTCAAAAATGAGCCGATTTCCTGGTTTATTTTAAGATTTATTTCACTTCATTACTTGAGAGAGCCTCGCTATGTCTGCTATCCAAACAAAAGAATACCCTCAACGTCTTCCTCTAACCGTTAGCTTTTTAGGTCTAGGTGCCATGGGCTTACCGATGGCTGGACATCTGGCAGCAGCAGGCTATCAAGTCACTGTTTATAACCGCAATCCCGCTAAAGCCGAACAATGGGCAGCAGAGTTTAAAGGAAACATCGCAGCAACACCCGCTGAAGCAGCTAAAGATGCGGATATTATTTTCTGCTGTGTCGGCAATGATGATGCATTGCGTGAAATGACAACAGGTCCAAATGGTGCCTATCAGACCATGAAAGCTGGAGCGATTTTTGTCGACCACACCACAACATCAGCCGAAGTTGCCAAAGAGGTGTATCAAGTCGCTCGTGAAAAGGGTTTACACTTTATCGATGCGCCCGTATCAGGCGGTCAAGCTGGTGCGATTAATGGCGTCCTCACGGTTATGTGTGGCGGTGATGAAGAAGTTTTTAATAAAGCCAAACCTGTGATGGATGTATTCTCGCGCTCTGTAATCTATCTGGGCAAAAGTGGTTCAGGTCAGCTTGCGAAGATGGTTAACCAAATTTGTATTGCCGGTCTTGTCCAAGGTCTATCCGAAGCACTTGCCTTTGGGGAGCGTACAGGTCTTGATATGGAAAAAGTCCTCGCCGTCATCAGTAAAGGGGCTGCCCAAAGCTGGCAGATGGAAAACCGTGGTAAAACTATGTTGGAGAATAAATTTGATTTTGGTTTTGCCGTGGATTGGATGCGTAAAGACTTGGGATTAGTCTTTGATGAAGCCGCTCGTAATGGTGCCGACCTCCCTGTTACTCGCTTAGTCGATAGTTTTTATGCTGAAGTACAAGCCAATGGCGGTAATCGCTGGGATACCTCAAGTCTGATTACACGATTAAAGAAAGGCTAATCCTCTTCTTTATAAAGATTAGCTGACCCATCTGTCCGATTAGCATTAAAAAAATAGATGGGT
>JAXECN010000170.1:0-5429 GCA_034093535.1 Pelistega sp. | reverse complement strand
TTGGTTCCAGTCAGCACGTTGTACTAATGTAGAGAATTTTGTACCGATTTCTAATTGACCCGCATTCGCCACTTCATGGTGATGAATCTCAACAGGTACGCCTTGTTGCTCTAATACTAAGCACATTTCAGAACGCATATCACTGAAAGAATCCACTGGCGATACAGGAACATAACCGCCTTTTACGCGTGGACGGTGACCATGATTGCGACCATCATTTTCTAAAGCTGAGGCAGACGCTGCTTCGTCAGAGTAGATTTTCACAAAGCGATTGTACATATCATCGCCCCAAGCAATGCCATCAAATACGAAGAACTCTGGCTCTGGACCGAAGAATGCTGTATCACCGATACCAGAAGATTTTAAGTAAGCTTCTGCACGGCGAGCTAAAGAACGTGGGTCACGGTCATAACCTTTTAAATCAGATGGCTCAACCACATCACACGTCAAAATTAATGTTGGCTCTTCACGGAATGGGTCCATACGAGCTGTACCTGCGTCTGGTACTAATAACATATCAGAAGCTTCGATACCCTTCCAACCTGCTAATGAAGAACCGTCAAACGGTTGACCTGACTCAAACTTATCCTCATCGACTTGATGAGCAGGTACCGTCATATGGTGTTCTTTACCTAAAGTATCTGTAAAGCGAAAGTCTACGAATTTAACTTCATTTTCGCTCATTAATTTTAAAACGTCATTTGCGTTTGCCATGTTGATTTCTCCTAAAAATCATTACCTATATGGTTCAGTCTTTCTCTTAAAGAAAAACACTCTTGCCTTTCCTTAAGCAATAATCGTGCCAACTTTTTAACCCCTAAAAATAGGGGAATTCGCACTTTTATTACTCAACCAATGCACCATTTTAGTTCAAAATTAAAAATTAATGCACCACATTGGTGATTTTGCACCATTTTTATACATTTATTACATTCAGTTACCAATCCATTGAATTACCTCTTCCTCCCTCCATATAAGAAAGACATAAATGAGAAAAACATAACAAGGAGTTTTTTATGTCAATTCGATCAATAACAACAATTTATGCTGCTGACAAAGCCGTTGATAATGGTGATATCTTACTTTGGAGAGCTTTACCCCTCCCTCAACGCTATTCCTTAGGTCCTTATGTCTTTATTGACCACTACAGCCACAAAGGCTTACGTGGGATTGGTGATCGTCCTCATCCGCACGCAGGGATTGAGGTGATTAGCTATATTATTGATGGCGGTGTTGCCCATCGTGATAGCTTTGGCTTTAAAGATACGATTAATGCAGGTGATGCACAATGGATCTGTGCTGGCAAAGGCATTATCCATGCCGAACAACCGACTGCTCCTCGCCATGGACTACAGTTATGGACAAGCTTACCTCCTAGCAAAAAAATGCTAGACCCTGCTTATCGTTCGTATCGCAAAGAAGAAATTCCCGTTTTTGAAAAAGACGGTGCACAAATTCGTGTGATTGCAGGTACGGTAGACGGTGTAAAAGGTCCGCTAGCCACTATTACGGAAAACACCTTTGCTTATATTAGTTTGCCTGCTCATGGTCAGTTACGTCTTACTGTACCAGCCCAAGAACTTGGCATTTATGTGACCAAAGGCAAATTAGCTATCGGTGAAGGTCAAACACTTGGCGTAGAAGGTCTTGCTATCCTCAGTGATGGTGATGAGGTCGTGCTACAAGCTGCTGAAGAGCCAGTCGAACTTGCCCTACTCGGCGGTGAACCTGCCGAAGGTCCTATCCTATTTGATGGCCCATTTGTGATGGATACCGTAGAACGCTTACAACAAGCGTATAGTGATTATCACAGCGGCAAAATGGGAACCTTGCAATAAGGCTCCCACTATTGAATTACGCTCTTGAATTACGCGTGAGATAAAAAAATCTCTTGTAAATCATTTAAATAGCGCCACCCTAGCTCGCTTGCTTTTAAGCGGCTAGGGTCTTTATCTAATAGACCAAGACGTACCGCTTCATCAATCATTGATGTCATCACGCTTAAATTCGTACCACAACGATCCGCAAAATAATGCGTCGGGACACCTTGCTTAAGACGTAGAGCATTGAGCATAAACTCAAAAGGCAACTCCTCAACTTGCAAATAGCGGTTTTCAGCGAGCTGCTCTCCTAATGGTACTTTTTGCATCCAGCTTTCGGGATTTTTCACGCGAGCAGTACGATGAATTTGATTATGTGAAGAAATCTTACCGTGAGCGCCGGGCCCAACGCCAATATAGTCACCAAATTCCCAATAGTTGAGATTATGCTGGCAATAAGCATGGTTTTTAGCATAAGCCGATACTTCATATTGCTCAAATCCAGCAGCAGCGGTCATCTCGATTAATAAGTCTTGTAAATCCCCTGCTAAATCATCATCAGGCAAGCCCTCTGGAGGATATTTCGCAAAAACCGTATTCGGTTCCATCGTGAGGTTATACAAGGACAAATGCTCTGTCCCAAATGAGAGCGCTGTCTGAATTTCCTGACGACACACCGCCAACGTCTGATATGGCAAGGCATACATCAGATCCAAATTCACACGACTAAAGGATTTCTGAGCTATTTCAATCGCTGCCTTTGCCTGTGCACTATCATGAATACGACCCAGTCGCTTTAAGCTCTCATCATCAAAACTCTGAATCCCCAAGGAAACACGCGTCACGCCAGACGCTGCATAATCTGCAAAACGACTCGCTTCTACTGTTCCTGGATTCGCTTCCATGGTTACCTCAGTACCGGGAGCGAGATTAAAGAGGTTACGCAACATCGTCAGCATTCTATCGATGGCTCTGGCGGATAATAAACTGGGGGTCCCACCACCGATAAAAACAGTATGAATCGCTCTGCCCCAAACTGACGGTAGAACACTAATTAAATCCTGTTCCAATGCTGCCAGATACGCCTCTTCAGGAATTTCTCCCTGTAAAGCATGTGAATTAAAATCGCAATAGGGACATTTCTTCACACACCAAGGCACATGAATATAAATCGACAATGGTGGCAATGGTTGCGTGAATTGAATCCCCTTTTGCAAAGGATTAAGCGTCAATAGACTTTTGCTACCATGACGCTTGACTTCAGGCACTTCCAATGCAATAGGAATGCTTTTATCAGACATAAGCTTTTAACTCAGCAAGTAATTTTTGTAAGGCTTGACCACGATGACTAATGCTATTTTTCTGTTCAGGCAACAACTCTGCCGCTGTTTTGCCTAAATCGGGTAAATAGAAATATGGGTCATAGCCAAAACCATATTCACCACGGGCTTCTCTCGCAATTTCACCAGACCAAAAAGCTTGTGCCACAATAGGACAAGGGTCATCAACATGACGCACAAACACTAAACATGCCACATAGAAACCTCGTCTATCAGCGATATTTTCAAGGGCTTTAAGAAGATAAGCATTATTCGCACTATCAGACTTTTCACCCCCTTGGGTCTGTGCATAGCGTGCAGACAATACCCCCGGCGCACCACCTAATGCAGGCACAACCAGACCAGAGTCATCCGCAATAGCCGGTAGCCCCGTCGCTTGACTGGCAAAGCGTGCTTTGGTCAACGCATTTTCTAAAAAAGTGAAATAAGGCTCTTCACACTCTCCCACTCCTAAAGCACCCTGATTAATTAACTCGACACCTAATGGTGCAAATAACTGCTGGAACTCTGCTAACTTGCCTTTATTATTTGAGGCTAATACAATTTTTTGCATACTTTTTATCCATATTTTTAATAGCTTTTACACATAATATAAACATACATTAATTATATAATGCACATATGGTGAAATGCTTAGCTTGTATTTATATTAGGCGTTTTGGATAGCGACTAGTTGAGCAATCCCTTGCTCTGCCAATTGCAATAAATTATCTAAATCCTGACGTGCAAATGTTTGCCCTTCAGCAGTACCCTGAACCTCAACAAAATGCCCTTTTCCTGTCATCACAATATTCATGTCTGCATCACAGTTAGAGTCTTCAGCATAGTCCAAATCCAATACAGCATGACCATCCACCATACCTACAGAAATCGCAGCCACATTATCCTTAATCGGATTTTCTGTCAAAACACCTTGGTCTAATAGTTTCTGAACCGCATCACGTAAGGCAATCCATGCTCCTGTAATACTGGCACAACGCGTACCGCCATCTGCCTGAATAACATCACAATCAAGGTGGATAGTACGAGGACCTAATTTTTCCAAATCAATAATTGCACGTAGACTACGTCCAATCAGACGTTGAATTTCTTGTGTGCGTCCTGATTGTTTACCTTTTGCTGCTTCACGATCCGAGCGAGTATGTGTCGCACGCGGCAACATACCATATTCAGCGGTTACCCAACCTTGCCCTGAGTCCTTTAAAAATGGAGGGACTTTTTCTAACACACTAGCATTACACAATACATGCGTATTGCCAACTTGAATTAATACAGAACCCTCAGCATAAGGGGTATAGCCTCTTTGCACCTTGACTTCACGCAATTGATTCGCTTGACGTGCACTAGGACGAGAAAAATTGTTCATATCAGTTAAGCCTTCAAGTAAAATATCACTAAATTGTAAACGATAGAGGAAAGTGGCGACTAGCCCTTTAGCCATCTATTTCATGATTAAATTCAAAATTCCATAAAAGAGCATTTGATGATATACAGCATGACGGCTTTTGCAAGCCAACAAAACGAACATTCCTTAGGACAACTGACGGTCGAATTAAAAAGCGTCAATAATCGTTTTTTAGATTTACACTTCCGTATCCCTGATGAATTACGTGCTATTGAGGGTAATTTACGCGAATTAATTAGCAACCGTATTAATCGTGGCAAAGTAGAAATTCGTGTTAGCCTCAATAAAACCAAAACCATTGATGATATCCGCCTCGATACAGAACTGCTGCAAGCATTGAATATCCAATATCAACAAGCTAAAAACATTATCGCTGATACGCAAGCCCCATCGCTACAAGAACTCATCAATCTCAGCCACCAAAAGCAAAACCTTAAAAATGATGAAAGCACTGAACAATGGGCACAGCTTTGCTTAAGCACTGCGGATCAGGCACTAGATAGCTTTATTATTGCACGTGCACGCGAAGGCAAACGCTTAGCCGACACAATGCTCGGCTATGTTAACGATATCCAAAACATTCTCTCTGTTGTTCGAGCTAAGCTTCCTAGCGTACACGAAGAGTATCGCGAAAAACTCGCTCGTAAATTGCGTGAGACACTAGAAACCGTAGCACCTCATGGCTTTGAACAAATTAAAGGCGAAGAGCTCAGCGCTCGTATTGCTTCAGAAAGCGCCTTGTTCAGCTTACGTATTGATGTCGCCGAAGAATTAGACCGCTTAGATTCTCACCAAAAAGAATTAGCAAATCTACTCAAAACAGAAAGCCAGTTAGACAATGCCCCAAAAACCAAAAACAAACAA
>JAXECN010000169.1:0-35201 GCA_034093535.1 Pelistega sp. | reverse complement strand
CATATCAATTTCAAGAAAACCTTATCTGAAGCAAAACCTGAGGATATCGTGGAATTTATGTCCGTAGCAGGTTTACCTGCGCGTGGCGTGCTAACCCCATTCTTAAAGAAATACCTACAAAATGAAGCCAAACTTCAAGCCAATGCTAAGGCTGACCCGCGCCGTTGCGTACAAAGCCTTAACTGCTTACAAACCTGCGGCTTACGTGATGGCATTAGCAAAATCGGACAGTTTTGTATTGATCAGCGTCTTACCGATGCCCTTAATGGTGACGTAAAAAAAGGGCTTTTCTTCCGAGGAAAAGACCCTTTACCATTTGGTGAGCAAATTCGTAGTGTTTATGAGACGATGCAGTTTTTACTGGCAGGGAAAGCTATTCCGATTGAGTGATTTTGTCTCACACGGTTTAGCTATGCTATCCGACTGCGTCGACTTCTGTCATAGACAGAAGTACCGTGCTCGCCGGAATCACTAAATCCATAGGATTTAGTGATTCTCTTTCGCGTGATTGATGGTGTACTTCGGAATCTCTATCACCAGATCACTATCCGCCACTAATGCTTGGCAAGATAAGCGTGAAGTAGGTTTCAAGCCCCATGCCTTATCGAGTAAATCCTCTTCATCATCGGTAGCGTCTTCTAGTGAGTTAAATCCTTCTTTCACAACAACATGACACGTTGTACAGGCACATGACTTTTCACAAGCGTGTTCTAACTCAATATCATTAGCGAGCAAAACATCAAGAATGGATTCTCCCTCTTTGACATTCTCAATGACTTTACCCTCTGGTAATAAAGTTTCGTGAGCTAATACGGTAATTTTTGGCATGCTATTTCATTCCATTAAAGTTCGTCTAAAGCTTTGCCTGCTAGGGCACGGCGGATACTGCGATCCATACGGCGAGCAGCAAACTCATCAGTTAATTGAGAAAACTCGGCAATCTGTGCACGGATTTTATTGACATCATCAGAGGCAGCCACTGTTACTGTTTCTTTAAGTTTGGCTTCAATCGCCGCTAACTCACTCTCACTTAAGAGGTCTTTATCAGTGGCTAAAGCAGATTGCACTGACTCGATGAGTTGTTTCGCATTAACCTGCTCTTCACGCAACATACGTTGTTGAGCGTCATAATCAGACTGCGACATCCCCTCTTCGAGCATTTTAGTAATCGCTTCATCACTCAAGCCATAACTCGGTTTAACGGTAATAGCAGATTCAATTCCCGTGCTCATCTCACGCGCAGTAACACTTAATAAGCCGTCAGCATCAACTTGGAAAGTGACACGAATACGAGCGGCACCAGCCACCATCGGTGGGATACCACGCAATTCAAAGCGAGCGAGTGAACGGTTAGCGTCCACTAATTCACGCTCCCCTTGTAGCACATGAATACTCATCGCTGTCTGCCCATCTTTAAAGGTAGTAAACTCTTGAGCTCGTGCCACAGGAATCGTGCTATTGCGGTCAATAATACGCTCCACCAGACCACCCATGGTTTCAATACCGAGCGACAATGGTGTAACGTCTAATAATAACCAATCCTCACCTGCCATACGATTACCGACAAGTTTATTGGCTTGTAAAGCGGCACCCATGGCAACCACTTTATCTGGGTCTAAATTGGTTAATGGTGTGGTTTCAAAAAACTCACCAACCATTTGTTGGACGATAGGCATACGTGTTGCCCCACCGACCATCACCACCCCTTTAATATCGCTATTCGTGAGGTTAGCGTCTTTTAACGCTTGCTTAGCACGCTCTAAAGTTCGGTTCACGAGATTAGAGGCGAGGTTCTCAAAGTGATTGCGTGGGTAATTTAAATCGATATGCAAACCGTCAGATAAGGCAACTTGGAAATACGCCTTGCTCTGTGTCGTCAGACGCTCACGCACGGTCTTGGCAATGGATAGTAGCAGACGTTTGTCTTGGGCATTGAGTGTGCTCATATCATGATGTTTCATCACATCATTGACAATGAGCTCATCAAAATCATCACCACCTAATTGGGTATCTCCCCCTGTGGCAATCACCTCAAAGACACCTTTGCTTAACTTTAAGATAGAAATATCAAAAGTACCACCACCGAGGTCATAAACAGCATAAATGCCCTCTGCCTCATTGTCTAAACCATAAGCAATAGCAGCGGCTGTGGGTTCATTTAATAAGCGTAAGACATTTAAGCCTGCTAGACGAGCAGCGTCTCGTGTCGCTTGACGTTGTGCGTCATCAAAGTACGCTGGCACCGTAATCACTGCACCGGTAATATCATCACCCAATGAATCCTCAGCGCGCTGACGTAATTTAGCCAAAATCTGTGCTGACACTTCAACCGGACTGACATCACCTTGGATAGTCTTAATACGTACACTGCCAGCGTCTTTTTCTAGGCGATATGGTAGACCTAATTCTACCGACTCTTCATAAGAACGCCCCATCAGACGCTTAACAGACAATAAAGTGTTATAAGGGTCACGGTTTTGTGCTTTAACCGCTGGCACACCAATATGCACTGATCCATCTTTCAAATAGCGTACAGCAGAGGGTAATAATGCTTTGCCTTGTTCATCAGGCAGAACCTCTACCACACTGCTACGAACCGTAGCGACCAAAGAATGCGTGGTGCCTAAATCAATCCCCACCGCTAATTTACGTTGATGCGGTGCTGGGGCTTGACCAGGCTCTGAAATTTGTAAAAGTGCCATAGAAAATTTATACGATTAATGATTGAATTTCTTGTTGAAGCTTGGCGATGAACATCAATTGGCGTACTTTTTCACAGGCAGTGGCATAGTCTTTTTTGCTATCCAAAAGCTCTGTCAAACAACGCTCTAAGGCTTGCTCTTCACTGTTAATAGTCGCTTGCAAAGCACGTAAACCAGCTGAATCACCGGCTAACTCTTCTAACTCTTCACGCCATTGCATTTGTTTCATCAGAAAAGCGGTATCCATACGCGTATTGTTCTCTGCGTCAACGGAATACCCTGCTAACTCACAAAGATACGCCGCACGCTTGACGGGCTTACGCAATACCTCGTAGGCTTGATTAATATTCGCTGCCCATTGCATAGCAACCCTTTTTTCTGCGGCACTGGCTGTCGCAAAACGGTCGGGATGTACACGTGCAGAAGCCTCACGCCATGCCTTTTCTAGACCCTCAGCGTCTAGTGCAAAGCTTGGCGTAAGGTTTAATAGACTAAAATAGTTGTCCATAACTCTCTCTTGCTAAAGACTTAAACCGAGAAAGACTCACCGCAACCGCAGCTTGCCTTTTCTTTAGGGTTTTTAAATTTAAAACCCTCGTTTAAACCCTCGCGGACAAAATCAAGCTCGGTACCGTCAATATACGGAAGGCTTTTCGGATCGACAAATACTTTGACATTAAAACTCTCAAAGATTTGGTCGTGCGTATCTGCCTCATCGACATATTCGAGCTTATATGCCATACCTGAACAACCAGAGGTACGCACACCCACGCGTAAGCCTAAGCCTTTGCCACGCTTATCAATATTGCGTTGGATATGTTTTGCTGCTTTTTCAGTAAGAGTAATCGCCATAATAAATCACTTATGCTTTTTTGCTTTTGTAATCAGCTACGGCTGCTTTAATTGCGTCTTCAGCCAAGATTGAACAGTGGATTTTTACAGGAGGTAAAGCCAATTCTTCTGCAATATCTGCATTGCGAATTTCTAAGGCTTGATCCAATGTTTTACCTTTGACCCACTCTGTCACCAATGAGCTAGACGCAATCGCTGAACCGCAACCGTAAGTTTTAAAACGTGCGTCTTCGATAACACCAGCTTCGTTTACTTTAATCTGTAATTTCATCACGTCACCACAGGCTGGTGCACCCACCATACCCGTACCAACACTGTCATCACCCTTTTCAAAAGAGCCTACGTTACGTGGGTTTTCGTAATGATCTAATACTTTATCGCTATATGCCATGATAATAATTCCTTAAAATTCAAATCTTAGTGAGCTGCCCATTGTACGGTATTGAGGTCAATACCCTCTTGTGCCATTTCCCATAATGGAGACATATCACGTAATTTACCGACTCGTGTTTTTAATAATTCAATCGCATTTTCAATTTCTTCTTCTGTCGTAAAGCGACCGATAGAGAAACGAATTGAGCTATGTGCAAGTTCATCATTGCGACCCAAAGCACGTAATACATAAGAAGGCTCTAAACTCGCTGATGTACAGGCTGAACCACTTGATACGGCAAGCTCTTTAATCGCCATGATTAGCGACTCACCCTCAACATAGTTAAAGCTAATATTGAGATTATGTGGGACACGGTGTTCCATATCACCATTAACATAAGTCTCTTGAATTTCTGATAGACCCGCTAATAGACGGTCGCGCAAACGGCGAATACGTGCATTTTCTTCTGCCATCTCTGCTTCAGCCAGTGCAAATGCCTTACCCATACCGACGATTTGGTGCGTAGGTAATGTACCAGAACGGAAACCACGCTCATGACCACCACCATGCATTTGTGCTTCGATACGAACACGTGGTTTACGGCGGATGTATAAGGCACCGATACCTTTAGGACCATAAATCTTATGTGCCGAGAAAGACATTAAATCAACTTTTAATTTTGATAAATCGATGTCTACTTTACCTGCAGCTTGAGCAGAATCCACATGGAAAACAATACCTTTTTCACGAGTGATTTCACCAATCGCTTCGATATCTTGGATAACACCGATTTCATTATTCACCATCATCACAGATAGCAAAATAGTATCTGGACGAATAGCGGCTTTTAATACGTCTAAGTCTAATAAACCATTTTCTTGCACGTCGAGGTAAGTCACTTCAAAGCCCTGACGCTCTAATTCACGCATAGTATCTAAGACTGCTTTATGCTCTGTACGCACCGTGATGAGGTGTTTACCTTTGTCTTGGTAGAAATGTGCCGCACCTTTAATGGCGAGGTTGTTAGACTCTGTCGCACCCGAGGTCCAAATAATCTCACGCGGGTCCGCTTTAACCAAGCTAGCCACTTGAGCACGAGCTGTTTCTACCGCCTCTTCAGCTTCCCAGCCATAAGAGTGGCTACGTGACGCTGGATTACCAAAATTCTCACATAACCAAGGAATCATCGCTTCAGCAACGCGTGGATCAACCGGTGTGGTTGCAGAATAATCTAAATAAATAGGACGAGTTGACATGAAAAACTCCAGAATTTTAAGCTAATACAGAACTCAAGGCATCGTTCTTGCGTTGGATATGAACGGGACTTGTTTCTGTGTGTTGAATTTGACGCATACGTTGCTGATCGACTAACTCTTGTAAACTCACCGAATCTAGATAATCAACCATACGACGATTTAAATTACTCCAAAGATCATGCGTCATACAATGACCTGTCTCTCTGCCGTCTCGCCCACTCGTACAGGGGGTCTTATTGCCACAGCCTGTCGCATCTAACGGCTCATCGACCGCAAAAATAATATCGGCAATCGTAATATCACGTGCATATTTAGCCAGTGTATAGCCACCACCCGGACCACGAATACTCTCGACCAGTTCGTGACGGCGTAACTTACCAAATAATTGCTCTAAATATGAAAGAGAGATATTTTGACGCTGGCTAATAGCCGCTAATGTGACAGGGCCTGCGTGATGGCGTAAACCCACATCAATCATCGCAGTAACCGCGAAACGACCTTTAGTTGTTAATCTCATAGTAGTTTCCTTGCATAACCAAGTAATTTACTCAAGTATAACAAATACCCGAGTAAAATGCTAGGAAATAATTTGCTCAACTAAATTTAAGTCGTTACAGCGTGTAATATTATACCCAAATAAAGACAAAAGCCTTGTGAAATCTCACAAGGCTCGAAAAATTTCTGCTTAGGCAACTTGATATTGGGTGACGCGTTTGCTCAATACCTCAAACAAGCCCTGACAAGCGTCTTCCAAGTAGTCTAGCATCTTAAAAAAGCCATCGATACCACCGTAATAAGGGTCTGGTACGGTCGCCTCTTCGTAGTCATTGGCATAACGCATCAGCAACATCATCTTATGGTGATCTTGGCGCACACCCATCTGTTGCAGATAGGACAAGGACTCCCAGTCCATTGCAAGAATTAAGTCGTACTCTTTAATATCTGCGGGCGTAATCTGACGTGCACGGATATCACTAATATCATAGCCGTGCTTACGCGATACAAATTGTGCGCGACCGTCTGGAGCCTCACCGACATGATAATTATGCGTACCGGCACAATCAATCTTGATACTATCCTGTAAACCAGCTTGATAAACCAGATGACGCAACACACCAACCGCACTTGGCGATCGGCAAATATTCCCCATACAGACGAAAAGTACTTTTGTTTCCATAGTGGTGATAGTTTGAACTAAAAACCTTTATTTTTCAAGTCTTTTCAGTAAAATATTTAGTCCACTTTATTAAGAAAAGTTAACATTTTTAAGTCTTCTTTGCTTAATAATTGCTCAGCCTTTGCTTTCTCAATTAAATCGGGACGATATTGCAAACTCAATCGCAAAGATTGCTCTCTACGCCAACGCGCAATATTTTTATGATGTCCTGATAATAAGACTTCTGGCACGGGCACTCCCTCAAAAATCTCAGGGCGAGTATAGTGTGGACTATCTAATAAACCTGACTGCGAAGGATGAAAAGAGTCTTGCAATGCTGAATCGTGAGTATTTAATACCCCTGGCAATAATCGCACCATACTATCGAGAATCGCCAATGCTGCAATCTCCCCTCCCGATAAGACAAAATCCCCAAGAGAAATCTGAGCATCCACATAGCAATCAATAAAACGCTGATCAATCCCCTCATAACGACCGCATAACAAGATAAAACCACTAGATTGGCTCAATTCCTGTGCTTTCGATTGTTGGAATACCTGACCGATAGGACTCATCAGATAGACCGGGTGATTTAATCCTAACTCAGCATGCTCAGCTTTAATCGCTTGCAATGTCTTAAGCAAAGGCTCAGCAAGCATAACCATACCCGGACCACCGCCATAAGGGCGATCATCCACCGTATGATGGACATCCTCAGTAAAGTCACGTGGATTCCATGTCTTGAGAGACCATAGACCCTTCTGGTGCGCTCTACCCGTCACCCCAAGTGCAGAGACGACGGAAAACATCTCTGGAAATAAGGTAATGACATCAATACGCATTAGAAATCTACCGGCCAATCGGCTTGAATATAGCGCTTATCTAAATCCACCACAGGTACCATCTGCTTCACAAAAGGCACAAGCACTTCAACAGGACGACCTTTAGCCGTCATCAAGCCCTCTAATTCACCAGCAGCATTAGTCTGTTGGCGATGGACATGTAACACACCATGGGCACCATTATCAGAAACCTCGGTCACAACGCCAATTAAAGTCTCTGGCTGAGTTTGTGAGCTATACACCGAACAACCAATAAGGTCTACCCAATAGAACTCATCGTCATCTGCATGCGGAAAATCAGCACGCGACACATACACTGTTGTTCCTTTTAAGGCTTGTGCCTGATCACGGTCAGCGATATCTTTCAGCTTGGCGACAACCGCACTACCCTGTGAGCGACTACGCACCAATTGTGCATCACGCATTGGCTCTAAAGGCTTACCCTTGAGGTCTGTACGCATTAACCACCATTGATTCACATCAAGCAATACCGTCTCTTGTTCCGAAAACGGAATAACCTTAATCATCCCTTGGACACCATAAGCATCACTAATGCGACCGACTTCAACTAAATCCTCTGGAATATTCTGCATACACACTCGATTACTGAAAAAATATAAACAAAACGACCGTCAGCTAGGCTGACGGTCGCCGTATTCTGTCTGCTACGCTAGAGTGAAACCATCACTCCCACAGCAAAATCTCGTAAATTAAGCTGGTTTGTAAGCTTTTAATAAACGAGCAACAGCGTCAGAAACCTGAGCACCGTTAGAAGTCCAGTGATTTACGCGATCTAAAGCAATACGTAAGTTTTCTGCAGAAGGATTACCTACTGGGTTGTAAAAACCAACACGCTCGATGAAGCGACCGTCACGACGATTGCGTGAGTCAGCAGCTACGATATTGTAAAATGGACGTTTTTTAGAGCCACCACGGGCTAAACGAATCACCACCATGGGGGTTATTCCTCTTAAAAGTTAGTTAACACAGTTAATAAACGAATAATTTTAGAAGTTTTTTCCAACTAAATCAATACTTAGCCGTGATTTTTAACAAATTCACACTAAATTACAACAACCATTCTTCATAGTAAGGGCTTAGCGCTTTTGAATAAAATGCACTACTGTCCCCTCTACTTCTGTCGGTTCTTGTAAAAGTATCGTATTACCCGTTTGTTTGGCAAATGCCTGAAAATCGCCAAGTGCATTTTTATCAGTCGTGAGAACTTTAAGCACTTGACCACTTTCGATGGTTTGTAACGCTTTTTTTGTACGTAGCAGCGGCAAAGGACACACCAAACCCGATGTGTCAATTGCCGTTGCAAAATCAGGATACTGACTCATACTACCAAAGCAATTAAAGTTTTGCTTGAACCCAAGCTGGTACTTCTGCTAAAGCAGCGGCAAGTGCGGCTGGGTTTGTACCACCACCCATCGCCATATCTGGGCGACCACCACCTTTACCACCAACTTTTTCAGAAAGCACACCAACGAGCTCACCGGCTTTCACAGAGGCTGTCTTATCAGCAGTCACACCAACCGCCACACTGACTTTACCTTCTGCCACAGACGCTAATACCACTACGCCTGATTGTAATTTATCTTTTAATTGCGGCACCATATCGCGTAAGAATTTCGTGTCTGCGTCTTTAACTTCCGCGACAACAACTTTTACGCCATTGATATCTTGTGCTTGTGCAACTAGTTCAGCCGCCATCGCACCAGCTAATTTTTCTTTTGTTTGAGCCAGTTCTTTTTCTAATTGAGAAACTTGCTCTTGCATAGATTTTGTACGTTCAAGAAGATTCGCTGGTGAAGACTTCAATAAGGCTGAAGCTTGTACCACGCTGTCATTTAGACCTTGTAACCAGTTCAGCGCATTTTGACCTGTTACTGCTTCAACACGGCGAATACCAGAGGCAATACCACCCTCTGAGACAATCTTGAACAGACCAATATCACCAGTACGCTTAACGTGTACACCACCACACAATTCACGCGAGAAACCGATATCAAGTACACGAACCTCGTCACCATATTTCTCACCGAATAATGCCATCGCACCGCCCGCAACCGCTTCATCAAAGCCCATCATCTGTGCTTGAACTTCAGTGTTAGCTAGAATTTCAGCATTAACAATTGCCTCCACTTCAGCGATTTGTGCTTGTGTGACTGGTGCGTCATGCGAGAAGTCAAAGCGAGTTTTCTCAGCGTCAACCAAAGAACCTTTTTGTTGAACATGGCTACCTAACACTTGGCGTAATGCCTTATGCATTAAGTGAGTTGCCGAGTGGTTACGCGTAATGCTAACACGGCGTTGGACATTAACATGCGCTTGAACAGCGTCGCCTACTTTAATCTGACCTAATGTCACCGTACCATAATGACCAAATACATTCGCAGTGATTTTTTGTGTATCGTATACTTCAACCGCATTACCAAAACCAGTTAATGCACCAGCATCACCTACCTGACCACCTGACTCTGCATAGAATGGAGTCTGATCAAGTACCACCACAACATCCGTACCCTCAGCAGCTTCTTGTACAGACGTACCGTCTTGGTAAATAGCAAGAATTTTCGCTTCGGTTTCAAGCGTCACATAGCCTTGGAAGTCAGTATTCTGACCAGAATAGCTTAAGTTCTGGCTAGTTTTGAACTTACCACTCGCACGTGCAGTATCACGCTGGTGTTGCATCGCTACTTCGAAGCCTTTTTCATCTACTTCTACACCACGCTCACGACAGATATCTGCCGTCAAGTCATAAGGGAAACCATAAGTATCATAAAGTGTAAAGGCTGTCTTACCGTCAAGCACACCACCTTTAACAAGACCTTCGAGATTCTCTTCTAGAATCTTCATACCTTTTTCTAGGGTCGCTTGGAAACGCTCTTCTTCAAGTTTTAATACCGCTGCTACTCGCTCTTGTTGTTCGGCAAGCTCTGGATACGCCTCACCCATTTGTGCAACTAAATCAGCGACTAATTTATGGAAGAAAGGCTTAGTTTGACCTAATTGATAACCATGACGTAAAGCACGACGGATAATACGGCGCAACACATAGCCACGACCCTCATTCCCCGGAATTACGCCATCCACAATCATAAAGCTACATGCACGAATATGGTCAGCGATAACTTTAAGTGAGTTATTATTTAAATCTGTTGTGCCTGTCTCACGAGCCGCAGCTTTAATCAGGTTCTGGAACAAGTCAATTTCATAGTTTGAGTGTACATGCTGTAATACAGCAGCAATACGCTCAAGACCCATACCCGTATCCACACAAGGACGTGGTAATGGATGTAATACACCATCCTTGTCACGGTCAAATTGCATGAATACTAAGTTCCAAATCTCGATATAACGGTCACCGTCTTCTTCTGGTGAGCCCGGAGGACCACCCCATACATCGGGACCATGGTCATAGAAAATCTCTGAACAAGGACCACAAGGACCTGTATCTGCCATCTGCCAGAAGTTATCCGACGCATAACGAGCACCCTTATTATCACCAATACGGATAATACGCTCTACTGGCACACCAATCTTGTCTTTCCAAATATTGTATGCCTCATCATCTTCAAAATAAACCGTTACCCAAAGCTTTTCTTTTGGTAAGTTATAAACTGTCGTCAATAACTCCCATGCGTATTGAATGGCATTTTCTTTGAAGTAATCACCAAAGCTGAAATTACCCAACATCTCGAAGAATGTATGGTGACGAGCGGTATAACCTACATTTTCGAGGTCATTGTGCTTACCACCCGCACGTAACGAACGTTGTGCTGTTGTCGCACGAGAATATGGACGAGTATCTTTACCTGTAAATACATCCTTAAACTGCACCATACCTGAGTTGGTGAATAATAAAGTAGGATCATTCGCAGGAACTAAAGACGAAGACTTAACAATCGTATGATCTTTAGATTGGAAAAAGTTTAAAAACTTAGAACGAATTTCAGCGGTTTTCATTGTGGTTTAAGATGAAAAATTTAAAGTAACGTTTGATTATAGAATAAAACAGCTAAGTTCAGTAATAAATAGTATTTTTTCCCAATAATCTCAACAACACTCATCGTCTTTACCGATAACAAGACAAAGACATATTCAATTTACTTATTTAGGACGATGCCACACAATCGCTTCTCTATCTTGCCAACGCAGACGTAATTGCGAATGATGTCCTTTCAACACAATATAGGGCGGATTATTGTGTACTTTGAGAATTTGCTCTGTCTGTGTCCGTGGATCTACGCTAAAAATAGCGGGAATCACTTGTCCTGAGGCGAACTGCAACCAAACCTCGTCTTGAGTGCTAAATACTTGAACGGGTAGTACCCCATTATCCCCATGCATTTCCCATGCAAAAGAATAATTATTCACCTGACGAGCAGTAAACTCCCAATCGGGATAATGACGCTTTTTCTGTAACCAATCTGCTTGCGTCGTACATGCGG
The DNA here is from genome assembly GCA_034093535.1 of Pelistega sp. GTDB lineage: Bacteria > Pseudomonadota > Gammaproteobacteria > Burkholderiales > Burkholderiaceae_B > Taylorella. The sequence continues at coordinate 23,563 of JAXECN010000169.1, read as the reverse complement.
CTAGTAAAAGCAAAGCCAACAGCACACCTAAGCGTCTTATTATCAAAGTCATCGCAGTCTCCTAAAAAATGGTTTGTAGACCTTATTTTTAAAGAAAACGGACTGACTTCGCTATTGTTAAAACTACGGACGGACAAATTTGTCCTAGTAAAAAAATACTAAAAAACCCTATCAATTAAGGCTGATAGGGTTTAAAAATTTTTTAAATACGTTCCATAACAGCAGCAAAGAAACCATCAGTACCATGCGTATCCGGACGTAAACGCAACATACCATCGTCAGAGCTTAAGCCCGGATTACGATCACCTAAAGCTTGTTCAAAAGGCACTAATTTAAAATCAGGATGTTCTGCTAGAAAAGCTTGTACTTGTGCCTCATTTTCTTGTGGCAATAAGCTGCAAGTTGAGTAAACTAGACGACCACCTGAAGCTACACAACGAGCAGCACTCTTTAAAATACGCGCTTGCAACTGCGTAAGCTCAGCTAAATCCTCTGGTGTTTGACGCCATTTTAAATCAGGGTTACGGCGTAATGTCCCCACCCCAGAACAAGGTGCATCTACTAATACACGATGAGCTTTACCTGCCAGACGCTTCACTCGAACATCATTTTCACTCTCAATCTGGATACAAGTGACATTCGATAAGCCACTACGAGCAATTCGTGGTTTTGCCTTTGCTAGGCGTGCACCCGATACATCAAAAGCATATAGACGACCTTGAGAACGCATCATCGCCCCCAATAATAAGGTCTTACCACCCGCACCTGCGCAAAAATCAATCACCATATCCGAACGACGTGGGCTCACTAACATACAAAGTAACTGACTACCCTCATCTTGTACCTCGATTGCGCCTTTTTCGAATAAAGACCAACGATTAATCGAAGGCTTACCATTTACACGAATACCCCATGGCGAATAAGGCGTCGGCTCTAAGTTAAAACGAGGCTCATCAGCCTGCAATACCGGCAAAACCTCATCTCGCTCAGCTTTTAATGGATTCACACGCAAATCTAATGGTGCTTTTTCATTTAAAGCCGCCATCAAGGTATCAGCGTCTTTTTGCTGAGAGAGTTCGGTATATAACCAATCAGGCAAACTAAAACGGACAGGTGCATGAATATGACTATCCTCAATCTTTAACACACGCTCTAACCACTCTTGCTGAGCTGTATCAAGTACCTCAGCCACTTGTGCTCTACCCAATGTATGCACCAAGCCTAAAATCGCTAGACGCATATGCGCTGGACCTACACCGCTCTCGGCATAATGTCTATAACGACGTAAATGGCGCAATACATCAAATACCGCTTCAGCAACCTCTCCGCGATCACGACCACCTAATTGGCGATTTTCTTTAAACCACTTCGATAACACTGAATCTGCTGGGAAGTTAAACTTCAACACTTTATCCAACACTTGAGTAATTTGCTGTAAGCGCTGTTGGACGATAGGTAATTTGGCAAATGGTGTTGTATTTTTAGTTTTTGATGAGCGGTTTTTACGATGATTGTTCATGATGATAGAAATAATGGAAAGGCGAAAATGCCATTGTCATAAAGGCACGCGCCTTTGTTGATAGGTGGATTATAACATTAACATGCCACTCGCTTTGCTTTAACTTACGCCCACACTACAGACAGTTCGCTCTTGCTCCGGAAAGTGTTTCGCCGTTTCCAAGGTCGCTGCGAGCAAACACCACTCCGTGAGGCTTAGTGCTAATTAACTCGCTGCCCACAATGTCTGCACAGCCTCTTTATACTCCACTAACTGCTGCTCATTCACCGACAATAAATCACGCGATAAATACTCCACTACTGCCGGATAAATCTGATGTTCAACTTTTAAAACCCGCTCTGCCAGCGTATCACTATCATCACCTGCCAATACAGGCACAATTCCTTGAGCAATAATAGGACCAACATCCAAAATAGGTGTCACAAAATGTACCGTACAGCCGTGAACTTTCACACCCTCTTGTAAGGCACGCTCATGAGTATCTAGTCCAGTAAAGCTCGGCAATAAAGACGGATGAATGTTCACTAAGCGACCTGCAAACGGCTCAATAAATACCGGCGTTAGGATACGCATAAAGCCAGCCAAAATCACATAATCAGGCTCGTAACTCAATACTAAATCACGTAATTTAGCGTCATATTCTTCGCGTACTGGATAGTCCTTGTGAAGCAACTCTGCCGTTGCCACTCCCTGCTCTGCCGCCCATGCTGTTCCTGCACTATTAGGCTTATGTGAAATTACCGCCGCAATCTCGATATCTTCTCGATTTTTTGCCATATTCACAATGGCTTGCATATTTGAGCCACGACCCGAGATAAGAATCACGAAACGCTTAGGCATTTGTTTTTGTTCAGACACGAAAAATCTCCTACAAATCTATTACAGAAATTGTAAACTGTTAGGCGTGAAAAATTCTATCAAACTCTATCGTAACGAAAAAGCAGTTGGACCTACGGCTCTAACTATCGGCAACTTTGACGGTGTTCATCAGGGACATCAGCGTCTGCTCGCCCATATTGTCGAGCAGGCACAAGCACGCCAATTAATTCCTAGTGTGCTGACTTTTACCCCTCATCCTCGAGAGTTTTTTGCTCTACGCGAGCACCGCCCAGAACTGATTCCGACGCGTATTTCTACTCTCCGCGACAAGGTACAAGCCCTCGCCTGCCAAGGTATTCAAGCTGTTCACTTGCAAGATTTTAATCAAGCGATGGCACAAATGCCGCCGGCTGACTTTATTCAACAAGTTTTAATCGAGCAACTGCAAGTCCGCTATCTCTATGTCGGTGAAGACTTTAAATTTGGTCATCGTCGTAGTGGCAATATCGCTATGCTCCAAGAAGCTGGTGCACGCTATGGATTTACGGTAGATACGATGGTCGATGTGCTTGATGAACACCAAGTTCGTTATTCCAGCACGGAGCTACGCCAAGCACTTGCCTTTGGGCAAATCGAAAAAGCCAATGCTTTTCTAGGTCGTCACTATACCATTAGTGGGCATGTGACGCATGGCAAGAAAATTGGTCGCACAATTGGTATCCCGACCTTAAATATTCCTGTGATGCCGCGTTGTGCTCTACGCTCTGGTGTCTATATCGTCACCGTTCATGGTCTTGGTGAACAGCCACTACCTGCCATTGCCAGTTTAGGTGTCCGACCTACGGTAGAAGATGACGGTGAAGTGTTATTAGAAGTACATATTCTTAATCATTCTGTCTCTGCTTACGGTAAAATTGTCTCTATTGCGTTTCACCAATATGTACGAGACGAAGAAAAATTTCCTGATTTACAAGCAATGACTGCAGCTATCCAACAGGATATCCGCGTCACACAACATTATTTTGACGTTCATGGACTATAAAGATACTTTAAATTTACCCGAAACTAATTTCCCAATGCGTGGTAATTTATCTAAGCGCGAACCTGAGTGGGTTGCGCAATGGGAAGAAAACAAAGTCTACGAGGCTATTCGTGCTGCGAGTAAAGGTCGTCCAAAATTTATTCTGCATGACGGTCCTCCCTATGCGAATGGCGATATCCATATTGGTCATGCCGTCAATAAGGTATTAAAAGATATTATTATCAAAAGCCGCAATATGGCAGGTTTTGACGCCCCTTATGTACCGGGCTGGGACTGCCATGGTATGCCGATTGAAATTCAAATCGAAAAACTCTACGGCAAACATCTTCCTGTCGAAGAGGTACAAGCCAAAGCGCGTGCTTATGCGCATGAGCAACTTGACCGTCAACGCAAAGATTTCAAACGATTAGGTGTATTAGGTGAATGGTCAAACCCATACCTCACCATGAATTACGCTAATGAGGCGAACGAAATTCGTGCACTAGCAGGTCTATTAGAAAAAGGTTATGTATTCCGTGGTCTCAAACCAGTCAACTGGTGTTTTGACTGTCAATCAGCCCTTGCTGAAGCAGAGGTTGAATACCAAGACCGTAAAGACCCAGCCATTGATGTGGCATTCCCTTTTGCAGAAAAAGAAAAGCTCGCTAAAGCATTTGGTCTAAATAGTATCGAAGACGGTGCTGTGGTTATTTGGACAACAACACCATGGACAATTCCGTCTAACCAAGCGCTTAATGCTCACCCAGAATTAGAATATGTCTTAGTGGAGCTTACTGAGGCTCTACCAACAGGCAAGTTATTACTACTGGCTAAAGACCGCTATGAAGCGTGTCTAGAGCAATGGAAACTCGAAGGCAAAGTTATCGCTACAACACAAGGTGCAGCCTTAGAACATATCACTTTCCACCACCCATTGGCTCAGGCTGACGCAGGTTATGCGCGTCTTTCACCGATTTTCTTAGCAGACTATGTCACTGTTGACGCAGGTACAGGTATCGTACACTCAGCACCAGCTTATGGTGTAGAAGACTTTATCTCTTGCAAAAATAATGGCATTAGCGATGACCAAATTATCAATCCAGTCATGGGCAATGGTCAATATGCTAGCACTCTCCCCCTCTTCGGTGGTCAAAGTATTTGGGATGCTAATCCTAAGATTGTCGAGACACTAAAATCAGTTGGTACACTATTACAAGTGAAAACTTTACCGCATAGCTATATGCACTGCTGGCGTCACAAGACACCTGTTATTTACCGTGCGACTAGCCAATGGTTTGCTGGTATGGATGTACAACCAAATGATGGCACACCAACCTTACGCGAAAAAGCTTTAGCTGCTGTCGATGAAACTAACTTCTTCCCAGCTTGGGGTCGTGCTCGTCTACATGCGATGATTGCAAACCGCCCAGACTGGACATTATCACGCCAACGTCAATGGGGTGTACCAATGGCTTTCTTTGTCCACAAAGAAACCGGTGAATTACATCCTCGTAGCGCCGAACTCCTCGAGTTAGTGGCTCAACGTGTAGAAAAAGAAGGGATTGAGGCTTGGCAAAAAATCGAACCAAGTGACCTCCTACCGGCAGAAGAAGCTGCACTTTACGAGAAAAACCGTGACACTCTCGATGTCTGGTTTGACTCTGGTGTGACCCACTACACCGTCTTAGGTGGTAAAGACCACGCTTGTGCTGGCTCTCATGCCGAAACTCTAGCTTGGCCTGCCGACCTCTATTTAGAGGGTTCAGACCAACATCGTGGTTGGTTCCACTCTTCTCTATTAACCTCATCAATGCTATTCGGTCGTGCACCTTATAAAGCGCTCCTCACTCATGGTTTCGTGGTCGATGGTGATGGTCGCAAGATGAGTAAATCATTGGGCAATGTTATCGCACCACAAAAAGTGTCTGATACGTTAGGTGCAGAGATTATCCGTCTATGGACAGCGTCAACCGACTATTCTGGTGAGCTTTCTATTTCAGACCAAATTCTCAAACGCGTTGTCGAAAGCTATCGCCGTATTCGTAATACACTCTACTTCTTACTAGGCAACTTAAATGACTTTGATGCGTCTAAAGACTTAGTCGCACCAGAAAAAATGCTAGAAGTAGATCAATATGCACTTGTCTTTACAAAGGCAATGCAAGCACAAATCTTGACTAGCTACGAGAAGTATGAATTCCACCCAGCGGTATCTCGCTTGCAAATTTTCTGTTCTGAAGACCTCGGTGCATTCTACCTAGATATTCTAAAAGACCGTCTATATACGACAGCTAAAGATAGTCTTGCTCGCCGTTCAGCACAAACAGCGCTTTATTACATCACCATGACGATGGTGAAATTGATGGCACCTATCCTCTCATTTACGGCGGAAGAAGCTTGGGGCGAAATGCGTCAAACCTTCTTACGTAATACGGAGTTAGCTCAACATATCACCGTCTTTACAGAGCTATTTGAAGAAGTCCCTGCTATCGCAAATGCAGACGCTTTAAACACAAAATGGCAGCGTGTATTAGCTATTCGTGCCCTACTCAATAAAGAGCTCGAAAACAAACGTAGCGAAGGATTAATCGGTTCGTCTTTACAAGCGGAAGTTGAGTTAACCGTCAATGCCGAAGACTATGCCGTACTATCAAGCTTAGGTGCGGATTTACGTTTTGCCTTTATGGTTTCAAAAGTCACCCTCCAACAAGGTGATAATGCTGAGCCGCAATTTGCCATTGTCGTTTCAAACAATCAAAAATGTGAGCGTTGCTGGCACTATACCGATGATGTAGGTAGCAATCCAGAACATCCTCATATTTGCGGTCGTTGTGATAGCAACTTACACGGTGACGGGGAAGTACGCCAATATGCCTAATCAAAACACCAAAAGCTTTAGCTTCTGGATAGTGCTTGCGGTAGTACTCATCGCGCTCGACCAAATCACTAAGCTATATTTTGAATATAACTTTGATTTCGCCGAGCGTGTCAATGTACTGCCATTTTTTGACTTTATCTTGGTCTACAATACCGGCGCCGCTTTTAGTATGGGCGCTGATGCAGGCGGTTGGCAACGCTGGCTCTTTATTGGGCTAGCCATCGCTGCTACGGCATTTATTGTATATCTACTCAAAAAAAGCAAAGAGCAAACCTTATTCTGCTTTGCCATCACGCTTATTATGGCAGGTGCTATTGGTAATGTAATCGATAGAATTGTCCACGGTCATGTGATTGATTTCCTCCTGTTTTACTGGGACAACTGGAATTTCTATTTCCCTGCTTTTAATATTGCTGATTGTTTTATTACAGTCGGAGCGGCACTTGTCATTATTGACGAACTCTTTTTTGCTAAGAAAAAAGCGGCTTAAGGATAAAGACGATGGTACTACAAGGCAAACATATTGTATTAGGTTTAACAGGTGGTATTGCTTGCTATAAAAGTGCGGAGCTATGTCGCCGTCTGATGGATCACGGTGCAAAAATCACTGTTGTAATGACCGAAGGGGCGACCCATTTCATCACGCCAACCACTATGCAAGCCTTAAGTGGTCAAGCCGTCTTTACCCACACCCAAGATGAGCGTATGCCTAATAGCATGGCACATATCAACTTAAGTCGCCAAGCCGACTTAATTCTTATCGCTCCTTGTAGTGCTGATTTTATGGCTAAATTAGCACAGGGTATGGCAAATGACCTCCTATCAACACTTTGTCTAGCACGCGGTGCTTGCCCTCTTGCCATTGCCCCTGCGATGAACAAAGAGATGTGGGCAAATCCTGCTACCCAGCGCAACCTCAAACTACTACAAGCAGACGGTATCCATATCTGGGGACCGGGTAATGGTAGTCAAGCCTGTGGTGAGTTTGGTGATGGTCGTATGTTAGAACCTCATCAGCTGGTGGCAGAAAGCCTCGCTTTCTTTAGCCCAAAAGTCCTCGCAAATAAGCGTGTACTCATCACTGCTGGTCCGACAGAAGAGCCAATTGACCCTGTCCGTGTGATTACTAATAAATCTTCAGGTAAGATGGGTTATGCCATCGCCAAAGCTGCTTTTGAGGCTGGTGCAGATGTTCATCTCATCAGTGGTCCAACCGCCTTAGCAAAACCTTATGGTGTCAGCAGTGAGGATGTCCAAACGGCTCGTCAAATGCACGCTGCTGTCATGCGTCAAGCAGCACACTTTGATATTTTTATCAGTGTGGCTGCCGTGGCAGATTGGCACGTTAGCAACTATTCAGACCAAAAACAAAAGAAACAAGGGCAAACAGGACTACACCTTGAGTTTGCTGCTAATCCTGATATTCTTGCTAAGGTAGCCGCCATGGATAAAGGTCCTTGGTGTGTTGGATTTGCAGCCGAAACAGAGAATTTAAGCGAGTATGCTCAAGCCAAGCGTAAACGTAAAAATGTTCCCCTATTAGTCGGCAACCTCGCTCAACATGTGATGAGTGCTGATGATACCACCATGGTACTTTTTGATGACCATGGTGAACAGACACTACCAACTGCCAGCAAAACCGAAGCCGCAGTTGCATTAATTAAAGCCATTAGCGAACGCTATCTCGCTCGCTAATCTTATCCCCTCTTTGTGAGATTTTTCTCTCTATCGCTATGCAACACTATATCGACCTTATTAATAACTTTATCGCCAATAACCAAGCTTGGGCAGGTGTTATCATTGGCTTACTTTGCTTTGGTGAGTCTATGCTCGTCATTGGTGTGATGATTCCAGCGACGGCTATCCTAATCTTTACTGGCGCATTAATTGGTGCAGGTACTTTACACCCGCTTCCTATTATTATTTGGGGGACGATTGGTGCCATTGTTGGTGATGCTGTTTCTTACTATATCGGTCGTTGGTTAGGCTGGGATATTACGAAAAAACCGCCTTTTAATAAATACACCGGTTTCTTTATTACCGCACGCCAATTCTTTGATAAACATGGTACCTTGTCGGTATTTCTAGGTCGCTTTATGGGACCTATCCGCTCAACTATCCCAACAGTAGCAGGTATTATGGAACTCGGTCATATGAAGTTCCAAATCGCCAATATCCTCTCCGCTATTTTATGGGTACCGATTATGCTATCACCGGGGTATTTTTCGGCTAAAGGTACACAAGCCCTCGCAGAAAGCTCAGGCACCAGTATTGGTAGCATTCTGACCATTCTATCGGTAGTGCTCGGTGTAGGCATGGTGGCGTACTTTATGTTTCCTCGCAAGCATGCGTCAAGTAGTAAAGTCATTCCTAACGAAGAAATTTTAAATAAGGATAAAAATGAAAGTTGATTTAAAAGTGCTCGATGAGCGTATGAAAACACAATTACCGGCTTATGCGACAACAGGATCGGCTGGTTTAGATTTACGCGCCTGCTTAGATGAAGCCCTCACCATTGAACCCGGTCAAACCGTACTCGTGCCAACTGGTCTTGCTATCCACCTCGCTGACCCTCGCTATGCTGCCGTCATCCTTCCTCGTTCGGGTCTAGGACATAAACATGGTATCGTATTAGGTAACTTGATTGGTTTGATTGACTCTGATTATCAAGGTCAACTGATGGTTTCTGTTTGGAACCGTGGTCAGACGACTTTTACACTCGAACCGATGGAGCGTATGGCTCAATTAGTTATCGTCCCTGTGCAACAAGTCGAGTTTAATATTGTTGAAGAGTTTACCGCAACTGACCGTGGTACAGGTGGTTTCGGCAGCACGGGCAAAGCTTAATGATTTTTTAATTATTCGCAAAAGGAGATAATCCTGATGAAACTAACGCATAAAATTCTCGCTGCTACAACAGCAGCCCTCTTCTCTATCACTGCTCCTACGGTGGCGGCAGAAACATTTCCACAAGAAAATATCCGCTTTATCGTTCCTTATGCACCGGGTGGTCCATTAGATACGGTGGCTCGCCTACTAGGTGAAAAAGTTGAAAAAACGCTAGGCAAAACAGTCATCGTTGAGAATAAAGCTGGTGCTGGCGGCAATATCGGTATGAATACGATGCTTCAAGAAAAAGCAGACGGTCATACACTGGCTATGGGTGCAGTAGCAACCATGGCAATTAACCCTTGGATTTACAAAGAAATCCCTTTTGACGCAAGCAAAGACTTTGCCCCTGTGATTTTATTATCTGATGTACCAAACGTACTCATTATTAATAAAGAGTTCGCCGAAGCTGAAAAAATCAACACAGCACAAGACCTCTTTAACTACATTAAAGCTAATCCGGGTAAATTAAATTATGCCTCTGGCGGTAATGGTAGTGCTGGTCATCTTGCTGGTGAACTACTTAAAGCAAAACTCGGTCTAGATATGGTACATGCCCCATTCCAAGGTGCTAATCCTGCCAAACTCGCCCTATTAGCTAACCAAACACAAGTGATGTTTGATAATCTCGCCTCAGCGAAAACACTTATCGATGATAACAAGGTAAAAGCACTTGCGGTTAGTACAAGCAAACGCTCTTCTTTCCTACCTGATTTAGCCACACTAGAAGAGCTAGGTGTAAAAGGTTTTGATATCGGTACTTGGTTTGGTGTCGTCGCTCCAGCTGGCACACCAGAAGCTGCCATTAATAAACTAAACGAAGCTTATGCTGCAGCGATGAGTGATGAAGCTGTTCAGAAACAGTTAAAAAGTATGGGGTCAGATTTAAAACCCTCTTCAGCAGCTGACTTTAAAGCGTTTGCAGAGCGTGAATTAGCGAAATACAAGGAAATTGTAGAAACGGCTAAAGCCAAAATTGAATAAAGCAAAAAAGCGCTTAATACACAAAAGCCACTGTTTAATCACAGTGGCTTTTGACTTAATAGCGAGCGAGTTTCTTCCTATTAGAAAAGATTCTCGGCAAGCGATTATTCCGCGTATTGGAATTTACCGTCTTTAATCGTCCCTAATACTGCTGCGCGACCATCAAAACCTTGGTGATTTTTAGGTGTGATATTTAATACACCATTTGGCACCACTAATTCAGACGTTTTCTCAATCTCATCACGTAAGACACGACGGAATTCTACGGTTCCCGGTTTTGTACCCGATTTTAATGCACGTGCTACGGCTTGGTCAGCTACTACCCATGCACCATAAGCATCTCCAGCAAATTGTGTGGCTGTATTCGCACCATATTTGGCTTCATATTTTTCCGTAAAGTCTAAGGCAACTTTCTTCACTGGATTATCCTCTGGTAAGCCGCGTGCCACTACACCCGGACCTGTTGGGAATAACGTACCCTCAACTGCCTTGCCACCAACTTGTAAGAACTCTAATGTACCAATACCATGTGTTTGATAGACTGGACCTTTGTAGCCGCGCTCGTGCAATGTACGTGCAGGCAACACAGCTGGCGTACCTGCACCCGCAATGAGAATAGCGTCTGGCTTAGCCGCCAATAATTTTAATACTTGACCTGCCACTGTCGTATCCGTGCGTTGGTATGCCTCACGAGCCACTACTTCCAATTTATCGCCGGCAATCTTAGTGAACTCATTCCACCAACCATCACCATAAGAATCACCGAAACCGATAAAGGCGACTTTCTTATAGCCTTTTTTCACCATATCTTCGACAATGACATTCGCCATGAGCACATCGTCTTGTGGCATTTTAAACGCCCAACGACGTGCAGGGTCTTCTGAAGCTTGCGTGCCATCTGGGTTTTGTACAATCACACCATTTGCCGCTAAGGCAATCATCGGTGTTTCCGTCTCACGCAAAACATCGAGAATCGCTAAAGCCGAAGCCGTTAAATTAGGACCGACTAATAAATCCACCTTGTCTTCTAGCGTTAATTTACGGGCATTTTTAACAGCACGGCTCACATCAGAACCATCATCTAAAATAATGTAGCGAACCTTTTCTCCACCCATCGTCTCAGGCCAGAGATTAATCGCATTTTGTGATTGAATACCAATCGCTGCTGCCGGTCCTGTCGAAGAAAGATCTACACCGACAACTAACTCTGCTGATGCTAATGTCGGAACAAATAAAGTGGCGAGTAATGCCGCACGTAGTTTTTTCATAATGCCTTCTATAAAAGTATCGGTTTTTCTGAATTAATAAAGTATATATTTAAACTATTTCTAGCTGCAACTTATTCCGTCTCTGCTGTTGATTCCGCTTCTTTAGAGGATTGATAATCAGGGGAAAAATCCAATACCAACTCCCCCTTATCATCAATATCTACCGCGACAACACCACCATCGGTCAGGCGACCAAACAATAGCTCTTCGGCTAAAGCTTTACGAATCATATCCTGAATAAGTCGTTGCATAGGACGCGCTCCCATCAAGGGGTCAAAGCCTTTTGCTGCCAAATGCTCACGTAACTTATCTGAGAATGTCGCCTCTACACGCTTAGCTTGTAATTGCTGCTCTAACTCGAGGAGGAACTTATCCACTACGCGTAAAATAACTTCTTGATTTAATGAAGCAAACGGAATAATCGCATCCAAACGATTCCTAAACTCTGGGGTGAACAGACGCTTGATTTCGATCATCTCATCCCCTGCTTGGCGACTATTATTAAAGCCAATCGATTTGGTATTTAATAACTGTGCACCTGCATTGGTCGTCATGATAATCACGACATTGCGGAAGTCTGCTTTGCGACCATTATTGTCGGTCAAACTACCATTATCCATCACCTGCAATAAGATATTAAAAATATCAGGATGGGCTTTTTCAATCTCATCAAGCAATAATACGGCATGTGGATTTTTGCTAATCGCTTCGGTTAATAAGCCACCTTGATCAAAGCCTACATAACCCGGAGGAGCACCGATAAGACGAGATACGGCGTGACGCTCCATATATTCCGACATATCAAAGCGAATTAACTCTACACCTAAAATCTTCGCAAGCTGCTTAGCGACTTCCGTTTTACCGACCCCAGTCGGACCTGAAAACAAGAAAGAACCAATCGGTTTATCTGTTTTGCCAAGACCAGAACGCGACATTTTAATCACCGCCGTGAGTGCTTCAATCGATTGATTCTGACCAAATACCATGGTCTTCAAATCGCGTTCGAGTGTAGACAGTTTATTAATATCATCAGTCGATACCGTCTGTGCAGGAATACGAGCCATCTTACTAATAATGGCTTCCACTTCTGCTTTGCCGATTAACTTCTTACGCTTATCTTCAGGGACTAAACGTTGGGCAGCACCTGCCTCATCAATCACATCAATTGCCTTATCGGGAAGATGGCGGTCATTCATATAGCGTGCCGATAATTCTGCTGCCGCCTCTAATGCCTCAACTTCATATTCCAATTGATGATGTTCTTCAAAGCGTGATTTTAAGCCTTTTAGAATCGCTACCGTATCTTCAATACTCGGTTCGACAATATCAACTTTTTGGAAACGACGAGATAAAGCGTGGTCTTTTTCAAAAATACCACGATACTCCTTATAAGTTGTCGCTCCCATACAACGTAGGCGACCCGACGATAGTGCAGGTTTTAACAGATTGGACGCGTCCATAGAACTGCCTGATGTTGAACCTGCCCCAATAATGGTATGAATCTCATCAATAAATAAAATCGTATTAGGCTTAGTCTCAATCTCTTTTAGGAGATTTTTCAGACGCTGTTCAAAATCTCCACGAAATTTCGTACCGGCTAAAAGCACACCGATGTCAAGACCATAGACTACCGCCTCACTCAAAATATCTGGCACTTCTTGTTGGACGATTTTCAGTGCCAAACCCTCAGCAATTGCGGTTTTACCCACACCGGCCTCACCCACTAATAAGGGATTATTCTTGCGACGACGACATAAAACTTGAATCACTCGTTCTAGCTCACTATCACGACCAATCAAAGGGTCAATCTTACCCTCAGCAGCGAGCTGATTATAATTAATCGTGTATTGCTCAAGCGCAGATTTTTTCTCTGTGGTAGCCGTCTGTGCATTATCCTTTTGAGGCTCTTCTGCTGTCTTTTCGGTGGCTGGACCATGAGAAATAAACTGAGTGACTTTAAGACGGGTAATGCCTTGTTCTTCAAGGAAAAACACTGCATCAGAGTCTTTTTCAGAAAAAATAGACACTAAGATATGTGCCCCATCAACCCCTTCACCACGCTGAGATTTATCCGCTAAGCTAATCACAGCGCGCTGAATCACTCGCTGAAATCCTAAGGTTGGCTGCGTATCGACATCACTATCATCGGCAACCTCATCCTCAGGAACGGCAGGGGTATTTTGCTTAATAAAATCATCCAACTTTTTGTGCAAACTCGCTAAATCAGCATCACAGCCTTCTAGCACGCGCTTTGCCGATGAGTTATCTAATAACGCTAATAATAAATGCTCTACCGTCAGAAACTCATGACGTGCCGCACGTGCCATCATAAAAGCTTTTTGAATGGTAAAGTCTAATTCTGGGGAAATCATATTCCACACTCCTCACTATAGGCTAAAACGCCTGTTTTTAGCCTAAGTTACGCTTGTTCCATCTTGCACAATAAAGGGTGCTGATGTTCTCGTGAAAAGGCATTGACTTGAGATACTTTAGTCGCGGCAATATCACGCGTATAAGTACCACAAATACCCTTACCCTTGTAGTGCACTTCTAACATAATTTGGGTGGCTTCATCTTCTGTTTTATTGAAAAACATTTGCAATACATTCACCACAAAATCCATCGGTGTGTAATCATCATTAAGCAACACAACAACATAACGAGATGGAGGCTGTAGACGCATGGACTGATGCGTTTCTGTAATGGTAGATGTTGACATAAAATCACATAAAGCTAAGAAATCAAATTGCTCTTAAGTATACAATTTTTCCTCTATTAGTGGTTTCCCATATTAGTAGTTTCATGGATTGACCTTAGACGGTTTTCATCGCATCATATGTAAAAATTGTAAAATTTTATAGCTTTTGTATTACCATGTATTACCAATGAGGAGAGACAATGTCTGACAATACAACAACCCCAGTGAAGCAACAAGGCACAGTGAAATGGTTCAATGATGCCAAGGGATTCGGCTTTATCACGCCAGATGGCAGTACAGACGATCTTTTTGCTCATTTCTCAGCTATCCAGATGGAAGGCTTTAAAACATTAAAAGAGGGTCAACGCGTGAGTTTCGAGCTTGCTGATGGTCCAAAAGGTAAGCTAGCCCTAAACATCACAGCAGCCTAACACTATCCTTTTTTGTGATAAACCTAAGACTTAACATTTAGTGGTGTATTCCATACACTTAACTTTAAATTATGTTAAGTCTTTCTTTCTTATAGGACATAGTCATAATCTATCGATAGAATGGAACCTAAATATCAAATTATGGTTTTATCTTGAAGTACTTATCACTATCCTTGCTCAAAAAATCCACATTAAGCAAGTTTGTCCTTGTGGCTGGGAGTTTTTGGATGATGGGGTCATCATCGTCTGTCCTCAATGTCCTAAACGCAGACCTCTCTGGCAAACTGCCTTATCAGAGCACCTTACGCATTAACGATCATGAAGTGCATACAGAGGTTGTGGATAATGACAAAACTCGTGCTCGTGGCTTAATGTTCCGTAAAACATTACCTGCTGAGGCGGGTATGTTATTCGTATTCCAAGATGAAAAACCTCGTTGCTTCTGGATGAAAAATACTTTTATCCCTCTTTCTATCGCCTATATTGATGCACAAGGCGAGATTTTTGATATCTTTGATTTACAACCACAAGACGAAACTTCGGTTTGCTCAACAAAAGGAGCAATGTTTGCCCTAGAGGTAAATCAAGGTTGGTTTAGCAAAAAAGAGATTAAAATAGGTGATACGGTTCATGTGACCTCACCGATGAAAAAATAAAAGGATTTTTTGCTATGACAATCAAACGTATTTCTGTCGCTACGGCACTTGTAGCGAGTCTTGCTGCTTGTGGTTCAATTAACCTACCTAAACCAGCTGAGGATATCGGCTTAAGTACGACACTCAATAATGTACGTTCTGATAGAGTGGCTAAAGATATCGCTGCCTGCATTACACCAAAACTTCAAGCAAACTACCCTTCTGCAAGTTTAACCATGTTGGCGGACTCTCTCTATGCCGGCAAAGTTCCCGGCACCGAGCCTAATCAGCCTGTCGCTGTTTATGAAATTTCAGCCGCCACAGGGGAGTTTTTAGGTTCAGTTACCCTAAAGCAAGCTGAACCTATTGATACTGCACTGGTGGATTTATTTAAGAGTTGCTTGTAGGGTTTCACCTCAAGCCCAGTTTCACGGTTGTGCCTAGTTTCACTAGACCATCACTACGCCAGTGACACCACTGGCTTTTACTGCTTTGACCAAGGCATCAATCGCTGGCTGACGCGTAAAGCTACGACGCCATACAAGTACCACCTCTCTAAATGGAGCAGGTTCATCTAAAGGGATATACTTCACCAGTGGTGATGGGTCATCGGCATGATTCTCAGGGATAGCACTCTTAGGCAATAAGGTAATCCCTAGCCCTGCCGCCACCATATGACGAATGGTTTCTAATGATGAGCCCTCTACAGAACGCTGCACGCCCTCATCACTCACTGACATACGAGACATCTCAGGACAAACCTCCAAGACCTGATCACGGAAACAATGCCCTGTCCCTAAGAGCAACATCGTCTCTTGTTTTAACTCTTCGGTTTTGAGCGTATTTAACTCCGCCCAAGGGTGATTAATCGGCACCGCCGCCACAAAATCTTCATGATACAAAGGCACCACTTCCAACCCTGAATCTGGCAATGGCAACGCCATAATAGCGCAATCAATCTCCCCCAGACGCAATAACTCTAATAAGCGCACGGTGAAATTTTCTTGTAAGATAAGTGGCATTTGTGGAGTCAGTTCTAATTGCTTACGAACCAACTTTGGTAATAAATAAGGTCCAATCGTATGAATTACACCAACACGTAATGGTCCATCTAAAGGGTCATGCCCCTGACGAGCGATTTCTTTAATATAGGCACTCGCTTCTAGGACTTTTTGGGCTTGCGATACGATACGCTGACCAATCGGTGTGATAGCAACCTCTGTACCACCACGCTCAAAAATCGATACCCCTAACTCTTCTTCTAATTTTTTAATCGCCACCGATAAGGTCGGCTGACTAACAAAGCATGCTTCTGCTGCTCGCCCAAAATGACGTTCACGAGCCACGGCAATCACATACTTCAATTCGATTAATGTCATGATTTTCTCTCGACAAAATATAACTTGTGCCTATTTTAATATGTAAGTTATCGAGAAAAGAGGCTTGTAAGCATTCGTCATTAAATTTTTTTATGATTTTTATAGTTTTTAACTATTTAATAGTTAAAAGCACTCGCTTGAGCTTAGCTTGACCTTAATAAATAAAAAGAAAATTCTCTTAATTATCCGTCTTGTCTTTATTTTATGAACGTAAATAATCCTCTCGCCCTTTCATCCATCGTTGCATATGTTCTTGAGCTGCTTGTGGATATTCACTTAGCATAATGGCGGCTGCCTCTCTTGCCATTTCCACCGTCTCGCTATCTAACTCAATATCAGCAAAGCGCAACATTTGCTCACCCGACTGACGCAAGCCTAAAAACTCCCCCGGACCACGTTGTTCCAAATCTCGGCGTGCAATTTCAAAACCATCATTGGTTTCATGCAAGGCTTTCAGGCGGAATTTAGCCGTTTCTGACAGTGGGTTTTGATAGAGCAAGATACAAACCGATGCCGCTTGTCCACGACCCACACGCCCTCGTAACTGGTGCAATTGCGCTAGACCAAAACGCTCAGCATGCTCAATCACCATAATACTGGCATTGGGCACATCTACCCCTACCTCAATCACCGTCGTCGCCACGAGAATATCTAACTGATGAGTCGCAAACGCTTGCATGACAGCGGCTTTTTCATCGGAATGCATTCTGCCATGCAAGAGACCAACTCGTAAATGCGGCAAAAACTCTTGGATATACTGGTGTGTATCAACCGCTGTTTGTAATTGCAAGGCTTCACTCTCTTCGACCAGAGGACATACCCAATAGGCTTGCTTACCCATCGCACACTCCTGCCCTAGCCGGGTAAGTAACTCATCACGGCGATCATTCATCATCAACCGTGTCGTAATCGCCGTCCGCCCCGGTGGAAGTTCATCAATCACAGAAACATCTAAATCTGCTAGATAACTCATCGCTAAGGTTCGTGGGATAGGTGTCGCACTCATACTCAATTGATGAGGAATAATATCTTGCTGATTATCCTCACCCTTTTTACTTAGACTTAAGCGTTGTCCCACCCCAAAGCGGTGTTGCTCATCAACAATCATTAAGCCCAAGTGGGCAAACTCAACACCTTTTTGAATCAGTGCTTGCGTACCAATGACCAAATGAGCTTCACCAGACTGGATTTTTTCTTGTGCCTCGCGCTTTTCTTTGGCTTTTAAACTTCCCGACAACCAGACAACATTGACACCAGTCTGTGCAAACCATTTTTGCATTTTCAGATAATGCTGTTCAGCCAGAATTTCAGTCGGTGCCATAATCGCCACCTGTAAGCCATTTTGCAAGACCATCGCCGCTGCCAAGGCAGCAACAATCGTTTTACCACTTCCTACATCACCTTGTAAGAGACGGTGCATAGGAAATGGTCGGAATAAATCTTGCTTAATTTCTTCAAGTACTCGTGCTTGAGCCGATGTTAGCGATAATCCAAAAGCACTTAATACCTGTTCGAACAAATGATTATTCGCCAGCTCCAGTCGAGGTGCTCGTAATTTAGCACGGGCTTCTCTCGCTAAATGTAAAGCAATCTGTTGAGCTAATAACTCATCAAACTTCACCCTCTCCCAAGCAGGATGAGTCTTATCCATCAAGCTTTGGGTATCCTCACCTAAGCCCGGATTATGGAGCGTATGAATAGATTGGCTAAAAGATGGTAAGGCGTATCGCTGCTGTATCGCCACAGGGACACTGTCGTGCAACTGTACACGAGATAACGATGCCATAATCGCTTTACGTAGGACAGGTTGCGTCAAGCCCTCTGTACTCGGGTATATCGGTGTCAAGGTAGACGGTAAAGTCTCACCCGCTTTACTCACCTTAGGGTGAATAATCTCATATCCCCATAGACTACTGCCACGCACTTCACCACGGATACGGATTAAGCCTGCTTTTTCTAGCTGTGCTTTTTGACTAGGATAATAATGTATCCAACGCAAGGCTAATTTACCGGTTGCATCACGAAAAGTCGCTGTTAATTGCTTACGATGCGCATAATTGACAGCAATATTTTCGACGACCCCCTCTAACTGCGCCGACTGTCCTGGATAAAGTGAATCGACAGTATGAATTTGGGTTTCATCTTCGTAGCGCAAAGGCAAGTGCAAAGCAAAATCAAAGTCAGACACCAAGCCTAGCGCCACCATCTTCGCTTGGGATGGTGAGGCTTTAGGGGTACTTGGTGTCGACTTCTTCGTAGTCATTGTCGTGTATTTAAGCCACGTATTAAATAACGATGACCGCTTCTACTTCAAAAAGACCGCCTTTAGGTAAGCCACTGACTTCCACGGTTGAGCGTGCTGGGAATGGTTCTGGAATCAGCTCTGCCATCACCGAATTAACGATACCGAAATTCTTTAAATCAGTGACGAATAAAGTCAACTTAACGATACTCTCTAAGGTACCGCCAGCCGCTTTAATCACTTCAGTCATATTGCTAAAGGCTTGACGCACTTGCTCTTCAACATTGTCAGAAACAAGCTCGCCTGTACTTGGATTTAAACCAATTTGACCTGATAAGAAAACTGTCTTACCAGCTGGTGCCACTACGGCTTGCGAATAAGGACCAATCGCTGCTGGTGCTTTATCTGTATTAATAATTACTTTTTGAGTCATTTTGATACTCCTCATAAAAAAATAAATACGCTTCATTCTAGCAAATTTACGCCCGCCAAACACCGCTAGCTAATGGTTAATATGGATTTTATTTCATCCTTAAATTTGCTAAGCTGAACACTCGTTTTCTCGTCTTGCAGTGATAGATTATTAATATGGATAGCGTTACCTTTCTTATTATCCTTGGTGCTTTGGTGGCTGGTTTTTCTCAAGGTTTATCGGGGTTTGGATTTGGATTGGTCGCGATGTCTTTCTGGGCATGGGTCATCGACCCTAAATTAGCTGCCGTGCTATCTGTTGCTGGTGGACTAACTGGGCAAATTGTCGCTGCTTTTACAGTTCGCCGTGGCTTTAATTTAAAGCTGATTCTGCCTTTTATCCTCGGAGGGTTATGTGGTATTCCTATCGGGGTCTATCTCTTACCCTTACTGGATATCTATAAATTTAAGACCGTATTAGGAACATTCCTTATTCTATGGTGTCCTTTTATGCTATTTGCCGACCGTATCCCTAAGATTACTCAAACACATCGTATTTTTGATGGTATCGCAGGTTTAGGGGGAGGCATTATGGGGGGACTCGGTGGATTTACAGGTACCCTACCTACCCTATGGTGTACCTTGCGTGGCTTTGATCGCGATACCCAACGCTCAATTATCCAAAACTTTAATTTTGCGATGTTGGTGGTGATTTTTATCAGTTATATCGCCAAAGGAGTCATTGTGCCAGAGATGATTTCCACGATATTGATTGTTTCGCCTATTGTGGTGATGACCTCGTATATCGGTACTCGTATGTACCTCGGTATCAGTCAGCAGCGTTTTCGTCAGATTATCCTCACTCTGCTAACCTTTTCTGGTTTGACGATGCTCATCACCTCCGTTCCGCACCTCATCAACTAAGCAGAACATCATAGGCGAGACATCGCCCAAGCAACTACGCTGAAATCCCTAACTCTTTGAGTTTGCGAGTAACCGTATTACGTCCGATACCTAGGCGTGTTGCTGCTTCTATCTTACGACCACGACATTCATCGAGCGCGGTTTCTAAGACAACCTTTTCAAAGATTTTATACAGTTCATCCATCACATGCTCTTCTTGATTGGACAGACGTTGTTGAACCTCTGCACGCAAGCCATCAGTCCACGTCTGTGTCGAAGGAGTGACTATCGGTGTAATATCTGCCCTTGGTGCTTCTGTGCTGTCATAAGCCATATTTGCCGTCGGTGTACTCACTTGGCTATTCAAGCTCTCCAAAAGCTCCTGTGGCAAATCATCAACTGTAATCACTGAGGCTGGCGACATCACAGTCAACCAATGACAGAAGTTTTCTAGCTGACGGACATTACCCGGATAATCAAAGCCTTTGAGTACCTCTACCACCTCGGGAGCGAGAATTTTCGCTTGTACCCCTAGGCTAGCCGCTGACATCTGTAAAAAGTACTGACACAACTGTGGGATATCATCTTTACGCTCGCGTAGTGGTGGTACGCGCAATCGGATAACATTCAGACGATGGAATAAGTCCTCACGGAATAAACCTTGCTCAACACGTGCCTCAAGCGGTTGATGAGTGGCAGCGATAATTCGCACATCCACATGCACAGCTTGCGTGCCACCGATACGATAAAAGCTTCCCTCAGCAAGCACACGCAACAATCGAGTTTGCAAATCAAAGGGCATATCCCCAATCTCATCGAGAAACAAAGTACCGCCATGAGCTTCTTCAAAACGCCCTTTGCGTAACTGAGTAGCACCCGTAAAAGCCCCTCTCTCATGACCAAACAGCTCTGCTTCTAGCAAATCCTTAGGAATAGCTGCCGCATTAATCGCCACAAAAGGCTTATGGGCACGGCTACCATGCTCATGCACAGCACGTGCGATTAACTCCTTACCTGAACCCGATTCACCTGTAATGAGTACGGTCACCTTAGACGGTGCTAATCGTCCAATAGCCCGAAATACTTCCTGCATCGCCTTAGAATGAGATTGTGTCATCATCCGCTTAAATTCAGGTGGAGCAACCTCTTCTTGTACTTCTTCTGGTGGTTCATAACTGAGTGCCACACTATGCTCACAAGCACGCTGAATCAAGGCAATGGCTTCATTAATATCAAAAGGCTTAGGTAAATAGTCAAAAGCACCGTCTTGGAATGCGGTCACCGTACTGTCCAAATCCGTAAAAGCTGTCATCACAATGACAACTATTTTTGGATATTTAGTTTTTACCTTTTTTAATAGCTCTAAGCCCGACATCTCACCCATACGAATATCGGTCATTAAGACATCTGGTCTATCTGTGGCTAATGCGGATAATAAGTCTTCCGCACGCTCAAAAAATCGTGCGCGTAAATCAACTTTTTGTAAAGCTCGATCTAATACCCAGCGGATACTTTGGTCATCATCAACGATCCAAATTTTACTCATACTTCCTCCAAGGGTAATAAAATTCTAAACTCAGTACGTCCAGGATAGCTATCAAACTCAATAACCCCTTTATGCTGTCTAGCCAACTCTTGTGCCAAGCTTAAACCTAGACCTGTCCCCTCAGGTCGCCCCGTTACCAATGGATGAAAGACTCTATCGACAATATGTGTTGGAATACCCGGACCATTATCAATCACAGAAACGACAAATACTTGACGATACACTTTATCCAATAAAAACTGGCGGCTTTTAATCCGTGTTTTTAAAGTAATGGTGGGTGATTTAATCTCAGGTGCGCCTAATAAGGCTTGGGCAGCATTCCGACAAATATTGAGATAGATTTGTACGATTTTTTCACGATCAGCATAAATCTCTGGTAAAGACGCATCATAATCACGCACGATAGCCAATTTATCTTGATACTCTGCATGAATTAAATGATAGACACGCTCACAAACCTCGTGAATATTAAAACGTGTTCTTTGTAAACCGGCTTGTGCTGGACGGATAAGACGATCGATTAATTGCTGTAATCGATCCACTTCTGCGGTAATCAGCTGGGTATATTCCTTTTGGGCTGGATCACTAAGCTCCATATCGAGCAACTGTGCTGCCCCGCGGATACCACCGAGAGGGTTTTTGACCTCATGAGCAAGATTACGAAAAGTCTCTTGATAGATTTCAATTTCCCTAGCAAGACGCACACTACGCTCAGACAAGGTCTGCTGATCAATCGGATGAAGCTCCATTAAGACGCGGTCATTATCAAGATGTAGACTCGCACTGACTAAGACACTATCCTCTAACTTAGCAATAGCCCCGACAAAAGTCACCGACATCGCACGTTGTTGGACAACCGTCTCAAAAGCTTTCTGAAAGTTCTCTTTGTCCTCAAATAAGCTCTCTAAAGGTAATTCTTGAAAAGAGCGGCGAGAACGTTCAAAAAGATGTTGAGTGGCAATATTGACCCACTCTATTCGACCTGCACGGTCAGCGACGACCATGCAAGTCAGGAGTAAATCAAATGACTGCCAACTTTGGGCAGAAGTCAACAATGTATTTTGCATTTTTGGTCTCCTGCCTAAAGTTGAACTTCCATCTTATAGTGAGTAGTACAAATCAAACTCGACTGGGTGAGTCGTCATACGTAGACGATTAACCTCTTGCATTTTCAGCTCGATGTAAGCGTCTAACATATCGTTGCTGAACACGCCACCACGCGTTAAGAACTCACGATCAGCATCTAATGCTTCTAAGGCTTGCTCTAATGAAGAAGCCACTGTTGGTACTTTTTTGTCTTCTTCTGGTGGTAAGTCGTATAAGTTTTTATCTGCTGGATCACCTGGATGAATTTTGTTTTGGATACCATCTAAACCAGCCATTAACAATGCTGAGAATGCTAAGTATGGGTTAGCTAATGGATCTGGGAAACGTGCTTCGATACGGCGACCTTTTGGATTGCTTGTGTACGGAATACGGATAGAAGCAGAACGGTTACGCGCAGAGTACGCTAATTTCACTGGTGCTTCAAAGTGAGGGACTAAACGTTTGTAAGAGTTCGTACCTGGGTTAGTGATCGCATTTAATGCACGAGCGTGTTTGATAATACCGCCGATGTAATAAAGCGCTGTTTCAGATAAACCTGCATAGCCATTACCTGCAAATAGGTTTTGACCATCTTTCCAGATAGATTGGTGTACATGCATACCAGAACCGTTATCACCAACGATTGGTTTTGGCATAAATGTTGCTGTCTTACCGTACATATGTGCTACGTTGTGGATGGTGTACTTTAAGATTTGGTTCCAGTCAGCACGTTGTACTAATGTAGAGAATTTTGTACCGATTTCTAATTGACCCGCATTCGCCACTTCATGGTGATGAATCTCAACAGGTACGCCTTGTTGCTCTAATACTAAGCACATTTCAGAACGCATATC
>JAXECN010000168.1:0-3804 GCA_034093535.1 Pelistega sp. | reverse complement strand
GCTTTGACTTGGCGAATCATCTCCATGACATCTTCAAGTTGATGTTCTTTAGGTCCACGCCATGCCGCTCCCATACAGAAACGAGAAGCACCATTATCCTTGGCAGCTTGGGCTGATTGCACAACCTCTTGGATAGCCAATAAGCGCTCACGCTCCACATCTGTGTTATAGCGAGCCGACTGCGGACAATATTTACAGTCTTCTGGGCAACCGCCAGTTTTAATAGAAAGTAGACTAGAAAGTTGCACCTTATGTGGGTCGTGATGTTCACGATGAACACGTTGGGCTTGATATAATAAATCCATAAAGGGCAATTCAAAAAGTGCCTGTACTTGTTTAGTTGTCCATTTTTCTTGTGTTGTTCTCGAAATGGCAATGCTATCCATGGTCCCCAATTCCTTATGATGAGATATTAAAATGATGGTTTATCTTAAATAAGAGCAAGGGGATAGGCAATTTTAATTTGCAAGCATTAAGTGCGGCATTTATTGAAAAATAAAAGAAGTTAAGCGAAGTTTCTGATTTAAGGGTGTTTGTGTATGTTGTTGAGATATTCTCGACGTCTGACGGGCAAGGTGAGGTCACGGTCTGCCAATGCGGAATTGGCGTGCTTTTTATCTTTTGTGGCGGGAGCGATTAATGCTGGGGGCTTTTTAGCGGTACAACAATATACCTCACATATGTCGGGTATTGTGTCACATATGTCGGATATGGTGGCATTGGGTGACTTTAGTACCGTACTGTGGGGGTTTGGGGCGCTATTAGCGTTTATTGCAGGTGCAGCCAGTACCACGGTAATTATTAATTTTGCGCGTCATCGTTATTTGCAGAGTGAATATGCTCTGCCTATTCTTATTGAAGCCGGCGCCTTGATGTTTTTTGGCTTGTTAGATGGGATTAAATGGGACTTCGCTTGGTTATGGACATCGCTGACCGTGGCGACGCTTTGCTACATTATGGGTCTACAAAATGCCATTATTACGGATATTTCTCAATATGCTTTACGCTCTACACATATTACCGGTACGGTGACTGATATTGGTATTGAGCTTGGCAAGGCATTTTATTGGAATAGAGCCAGTCGCAAGGATCCTACTATTCAACCTGTACAATCGAATAAGAAGAAATTTAAGCTACTGGTTGAGGTGCTTATCCTCTTTTTTATCGGAGGTCTGGTGGGTGCTTATGGCTTTAAGAGCTTTGGTTTTATGTTTACGTGTGCGATGGCGAGTATTCTTGTCTATTTAGCGGCTGGTCCTATCATTGATGATATTAAAACCCTCTGGACGAGCTTTAATGAACCGCCTGTGGTGCGTTCAGAGGCCGAGGATATTAATGAAATGCCGACAACAGCAGAGATGGCAGAGGCTGAAGAGCAAGCTGAGCTAGAAGAACAGCAAGAGACCCAAGAATATCAGCCATCAGGTGATGAGCATTATAAGGCAGGGACTTAATAAAAAAGCCCAGCCAATCAAGAGGAGAGAGTGTTGGCTGGGCGAGAGGAAGAGAAGTTGTTTATTGAGAGAGTTGTTTTTTGCCTGTAATCATCGCTTTGATGAGATTTACTTTACTGATATAAGACATCGCAATCGCCGCAAAAATATGCAAAATAATACAAGGAATTAACGAGTTGGCGGCTACCTCATGAATTTCTTCTAACCAATGAGGACTATGAGCCATTTCTACTTGAAAATATCCTGTAATGCCTAGTGTTAGCACTAAGCCCCATAAAACGAACATCATTAAAGCGGCAAAAGGGTTATGTCCTAATTCTTGAGTGTTTTTACCTTCCATCAAAGCGTTGAAATGTGCTTTTAGACGTGAGGGAGTGGGGAAAAAGTCCGTAAATCTGGCATGTTTTGTGCCGATTAGTCCCCAGATTAAGCGAAAAACCACCACACCGGCGGCAATATAACCGACCAATTCATGAGATGAACTTCCTTCTTCGGTAATGGCGAGATTAGCCAATACAGCACCAGCGAGTACCCAATGACAAATACGAACGGGTAAATCCCAGACTTTAATGCTTCGCATATTGGTTTCCTTTGTGAAAATATAAGATGAGGAGAAGATATGACAGACATTGTTGAAAAAGACAGAAAATCAATGTCTGCCATGGGTGTTATTAAACCAAAGGAAACTTAAGACTTTCTTAAGCCAAGATTAAGATTTTCTTAAAAAACTAAAAAGCAATAAAAAAGCCGTATCAAAGCATGATACGGCTTCTTAATGTGCAAGCTAGCCAGTAGGCTAACAGAGCTTATGTGTGCAGATTAGTTATATACGTCGTATTTGAAGTATTGCTTAGCAATCTTGTCGTATGTACCGTCAGCACGGATTTCGTCAAATGCACGGTTTAAATCTTCAAGAAGTTTTGTGTCATCTTTACGAACCGCAAAACCTGTACCTAGACCGAAAATCTCACGGTCAGCAGAAGAAGGTAGTGGTGTACCAATAATGGCAAAGCCTTTACCGCTTGGGCTGGCTAAGAATTCGTCTGCTACACCGTTATCCGCAAATACGGCTTGTACGCGACCTGTTACTAAGTCTTTAATGGCATCTTCAAAAGTTTTGTAGCGTTTGATGTTTGCATCTTTGAAGTATTTTGTCGCATATTTGTCTTGAATAGTACCTTGTTGGATACCTAAGTCTAGACCCTTTGTACCCTCAGGAGTCGTGTCTGCTTTAAGACCTTCTTTACCGATTAATGGGTTAGGTGTTGTCCATAGTTTTTGTGTAAAGGCAACTGCTTTTTTACGCTCTTCTGTAATGCTCATTGAAGAAGCAATCACGTCAAATTTCTTTGCACGTAAGGCAGGAATAATACCGTCCCAAGCTTGGTTTTGGAATGTACAAGTTGCTTTTAATTTCTCGCACATTGCTTTTGCTAGGTCGATGTCAAAACCCACGATATCACCGTTTGGTGCAGTGTATTCAAAAGGAGGGTATGTTGCGTCACTACCAAAACGAATAACACGCTCTTGTGCACTTGCTGAGGCGCCTACGGCTAACATAGCAAACATAGCCGCACCTAAGATAGACTTCTTCAATAACATAAGAAACTTCCTTTGTAAGATTGGAAATAAAAAACCAGTGGAATTTACTATAACGGTTTTCCTTAAAAAATACTATCAGAAAAGTATTCTTGAGTTAAAATTCATACGGTTTATTTTGCAAAGAGCGCCAATGTTTGATTTTTCGATTTTGTCTCAATATTTGCCAAGGATATTGAGTGGTGCTGTACTGACGATTGAAATCGCCGTACTTTCCTTGGTATTGTCTGTATTGGTAGGTCTAGTAGGGGCCATTATGCGTCTGTCTAAGAATGTCGTACTATCGGGTTTAGCGACGGCATATTCGACCGTCGTGCGTGGTGTGCCTGATTTAATTTGGATGTTGATGGTCTATTACAGTGCCCAGATTGGTCTAAATGCGTTGACCGAAGCGATGGGTATCGGTTCTTTTGAAATTAGTCCTTTCTTTGCTGGGGTATTTACGCTTAGTTTTATTTTTGGGGCGTATTTTACGGAAACGTTCCGTGGTGCGATTTTAGCGGTGCCTTATGGTCAGATTGAGGCAGGTTATGCCTATGGATTTAGTGCGTTTGCCGTATTGCGCCGTATTACCTTCCCTTTGATGATGCGTTATGCGCTTCCGGGCGTGCGTAATAACTGGTTGGTCTTGACTAAAGCCACAGCACTGGTATCCATTATTGGTCTTGATGATATGACGCGTATTGCTCATCAAGCGGGTAGCTCTACGCATATGCCCTTTTTATTCAATATGGTCTCTGCATTATTATTC
>JAXECN010000167.1:0-6174 GCA_034093535.1 Pelistega sp. | reverse complement strand
ATTCAAACATTCAAGTATACTTAAGCTGTTTTTATCCGAGAGTTTCTTTATAGACTTATAAAATGCTACAAAATCATGTTATTAGCTTAACGACAGCTCATGAACGTCGCACCCACATCACTAATGAGTTTGCTAAACACAATATCCCTTTCGATTTCTTCGATGCAGTAACACCCGGTGATAGATTAAATCAAGTCATCACACAATTTGCACCGGGTCTCATCAATCAGCCTAAACTTAGTTTAGGTGAAAAAGCATGCTTTATGAGTCATGTTTTGTTATGGCATAAATGCGTCGAAGATAATCTACCCTACATGGCTATTTATGAGGATGATATTATTTTAGGGCAAGATTCTGGCACTCTGCTATCAGATGACTCTTGGATAAAAGAACGCTTTTCAGCATTAAATACACCTTATATTATTCGCACAGAAACCTTCTTAATGAAAGTTGGCACTAAAGCCTCTAATATTGCCTCCATTTCCCTAAATAATGAGAAAGACAGCGAAGTATCATATTCATTGGATATTTTAACAAGTCGCCATTATGGAACAGCTGGCTATATTATTTCCAATGCTACCGCGAAAAAATTTCTAGACCGTATCTCACAGCTTCCTTCTCAGCTTTTCAACCCTCTAGACCATTTTATGTTTAGAGACTATGTTGATGACATTCAATTTGCAACAGTCTATCAACTTAATCCTGGTATCTGCGTACAAGAAATGCTTATACAGAAAAATCATAGCCGACTCGGTAGCGATATTGAAAAAGAACGCTCTTCAAATCGAAAACAAAATAAAGATAAACTCGATCCTCTTGCAAAATTACTCCGTGAAATCAAGAAGATTCCTGACGCTATCCGTAAACTCAGTTACCAAGAAATTCCTTTTAAGTAAAAAATAAGCCTCATTGCATATCGCAATGAGGCTTTATCTTGATAATCACTACAATTAAGTTGTGGTGGGGTGTCTAAAGTTAACTCTGAACACCTGTCCCTGGCATACGTAAACGCTCGCCAGTACGAATTTCTCGTGTTCCTAAATTATTTAAAGCACGAATATTCTCTACCGTTGTGCCATAGCGACGCGATAACGAATATAAAGTATCACCCGCAATCACCGTATGTACTACAAGACCATTGCTGGTGCGTTGAGTGTACATAGGTGCACTTGCAGGGCGAGCAGCCGCTGTACTTGTCGAGGCATTATAACTTGCATTATATGCTGCTGGTACAGAAGAGGTCGCCACAACTGTTCTCTGTGTTGGGTCATACCCCGGTGCTTGACCTGTTGGATTAGCTACTAAACTCGCAATGAGATCTTCATTAGGTGCTGCAGTCGGTGTTAGTGTTGGAGCAGCTGCCGCAACAGCAACAGGAGGAGCAGCTGGAATAGGCGCTGCTGGCGGACGACGTACCGGAGCAGATACCAGTCGAGGCTGAGGATTATTGTTCACCGCACCTAGACGAACGTCTGGGTTGACATCACGAATGGGTGGCGGATTTACAGGTAGATTAACCTGATTACTAGCTAACATCGTAGAGCTACTAGCAATAGGATTAGAAATCTCACGCGTGTCAATACCTGACGGTGAAGCATTCATCGATACACCCGTGCTACGAGGTACCAGTAATGTACGTGAAGAAATCGCTACATTCTGGTTACGTCCATAACCATTCATCGATTTGAGAGACTCAAGTGAAATACCATGACGCTGAGCAATCGCTGCTAAAGACTCTCCCGGTGCCGGTGTATAACCTTTCCATGAAGATAGTTCACCCTTGTGTTGTTTGAGGTTCTTCTCATATTGGGCGATATTTTGCTTCGGCAATAAAATACGCGTGCGATGTTGACCAAGAATAACGGGGCGCTTATTCGCTGGGTTCAATAAGCGGAACTCCTCATCAGAAATACCCGCTAGACGAACAATCGTACTCACATCAATATCTTTATCCTTGACGACCTCAACAAAATAAGGTTGGTCAGGCACATGCGGTAATGTCACCCCATATTTCGCCGGATTCTCGATGATACGCTTAATCGCTAACAACTTAGGTACATAGTCACGCGTTTCATTAGGCATACGCAATGACAAATAATCCGTACCTCGACCTTGAGCGGCATTACGTTCGCGCGCTCGGCGTACCGCACCCTCACCCCAGTTATATGAAGCGAGGGCTAAATGCCAGTCATTCCCTTGGAATTTATACAAATAAGATAAATAGTCTAAAGCCGCTCGTGTTGAGTGAACGGTATCACGACGCTCATCCTTCCACCAGTCTTGTGCTAAATTGTAATGCGTCCCTGTACTTGGAATAAACTGCCATAAACCTGCCGCTTTTGAACGCGATAAGGCAGTCGCATTGTAAGCACTCTCCACAAAAGGCAATAGTGCTAACTCTGATGGTAAGTTACGCTTTTCGAGCTCCTTAGTGATATAGTAAATATATCGACTAGAACGCTGCGCCATCGTCTGGATTGACTTCGGACGAGAGGCATAATAATTAGTCCAATAATCCACCTTAGGATCATTGTCTAAATTAGGCATATCAAAGCCTTTACGAATACGCTCCCAAATATCTTTTTGTTGCTTTTTCAGTTCAGCCGATGAGTAAGATTTATGGCCACCTCCTCCAGAAGAAGCACACCCCACCAATAAGGCTGTTACAGCGATAAGCGCATAACGAACTACTTTCATAATTTTCTCTAAAAATTGTTCTTCCACTCACGCAAAGCGGCAAATATCTCGGCGCGAGAAGACAAAACACGTCCAGCATACTGCTCGGCAGCCTGCTGGACAATTAACTGGTCAACCCTCAAAAAAGGATTGGTCTTTAATTCTTGTTCTAGGGTAGTAGGAACCGTCGGCTGTTCTTGCTCACGCAAACGCACAGCCTCTTTCTGCCAATGCTGTAAGTCCAGATTGGTAGGCTCCACTGCCAAAGCCCAACGAATATTAGATAAGGTATATTCGTGAGCACAATATAATAGAGTATTGTCACCCATTTTCTTAAACTTATCAAGGCTTTGCAACATTTGCGTAGAATTTCCTTCAAATAATCGCCCTGACCCACAAGAAAACAGCGTATCCCCGCAAAATAAAATCTCTTGCCCACCAGATAGTCGCCCAGCATAAGCCAGATGGTCTAAGGTATGCCCCGGCACTTCAAACACCTCTAATGACAAATCCAAAGGCGCTAAAGAAATCTTATCTCCCTCTTGAACATAGGTATCAATCCCTGAAATCGCTGAATTCATCGGACCATAAACATGAGCACCTGTTAACGATGCCAATTCGACTACTGCGCCGGTATGGTCTTGATGGTGGTGCGTAATAAGAATATGTGAAAGCTGCAACTGACGCGCTTGTAAGTAGTCCCAGATAGGATCTTTTTGTCCAGGGTCCACTATACAAGCATAGCGTCCATCCTCTATTATCCATATATAATTATCATTAAATGCTGGAATAGGCTCAATTTTAAGCACGGTAACACCTCTATGGATAAGCAACTTGCTCAACAATTCTATCGCTGGTTAGCTAGCCCTAAAGGGCAGGACTTATTGCGTCAAGAACAAGTCAAAACAGAGCCCATCATCGCCAATACCTTTGGCTATTTAGCTCTACAAATTGGTTTGCCTCATATTGACTATTTAGCCAATAATCGCACGCGTAAAAAACTTATTTTATCAAGCTTTGAAGCAGACGCCCATACTTATAAATACCCATGTATTGAGACCCCTGCCAATCACATTCCACTAGATGAGCAGTCTACTGACCTCATTATCCTGCCCCATACCCTAGAGTTAAGTCACTCGCCAGAGGCAATTATTAAAGAGGCTCATCGTGTACTCATCCACGAAGGTAAGTTATTAATTACGGGCTTTAACCCTTGGCATATTGGCATGTTCCGTTATTTATATCAGTCTAGTAGCCTACCTTTAATTCCCTATAAACACTTACTTTCTATCCACAAGATTAAGGATTGGTTTACACTACATGGTTTTGAAGTGAATCCTCAACATACCTATACCAGTTCTTTGCATAAAGACGGTATGTTTTATGTCATTACCGCCCATAAACGAAGTGCAGGTATGCATTTGATTAGCCCAGCTATTCCTAAAAAAAGCAAAGCCAATGTCAACGCAGCGGTTGTCACACAACAAGCAAACAAACATGAGTACTGAAGAATTCGTCGATATTTGGACCGATGGTGCCTGCAAAGGCAACCCAGGCAAGGGTGGCTGGGGTGTCCTATTAAAGCATGGCAAGCACCAGAAAGAACTCTTTGGTGGTGAACGAGAAACCACCAATAATCGTATGGAAATGACTGCCGTTATCCAAGCACTCTCTGCCCTCAAACGCCCATGTAAAGTGCGCCTACATATTGACTCACAATATGTACAAAAAGGGATTAACGAATGGATGGCAGGTTGGATTGCTCGAGGGTGGAAAACGGCGGATAAAAAGCCCGTCAAAAACCAAGACCTCTGGCAAACACTCAATCAACTATGCCAACAACATGAGATTTCTTGGATTTGGGTTAAAGGGCACGCTGGTGACCCCGGTAACGAACGTGCCGATGCTTTAGCCAATATGGGTGCAGAGCAAGCTTAATTTAATTTAATTTAATTTAAACATTTTGCTTGACGAGCATGCTCGCGAGCTGCCTCTGCATTCATCTGTTGACGATGTTGCGTCAAGAAATCACTGCCAGGGTTACGCTGTGTATTAGGGGCTTGAATCACTCTACCCATAATTTGCGAGCATTCCGCTGTTTTATTATCATCAACTTGTCCTGTTGAGCAAGCACTCAATAATAGCACAGCGGGCAATACTAACTTTTTCATAAAAACCTCATTTAACGATGGCTTAGGCTACAATTAACCTACTGCACAGATTTTAACCTGATTGAATAAAAAAGGAACAAAATGAGCTCTGTTATTATTTATCATAATCCTCGTTGTGGCACTTCTCGCAATACACTAGCCCTTCTCCAAGAGGCAGGTATATCTCCCCAAGTAGTAGAATACTTAAAAGAACCTCTTGATAAAGCGGGAATTCAAAATATTTTAAATAAAGCGGGTATCACCGCAAAAGAACTTATTCGTAGCAAAGAAACACTCTTTAGCGAACTCAATCTCGGTGCAGATAATGTTACCGAAGAACAGCTTATTGACGCTATGGTCGCTCACCCCATTCTGATGAATCGCCCAGTGGTCATCACAGAAAAAGGGGCTCGTCTCTGTCGCCCTTTTGAACTTGTCAAAGAAATTTTATAAATCAAACGGTTGGGTCTTTAAAATACCACCGCCCTTGTATTTTTAGAAAAGTAGAAATCTCATGGTGAGTCTTACGCTCACCATTTTCTTGATAATGCGCTTCAAACTCAACCTTTGCCTGAGGTACACCAGTGATAGGCTTGTGTTTTAACACTTGCAACCCTAGCCACTGCGCTTGCTCACTCCATCTTTGAATTGCGTCTCTATCCAATTTAGATTGCTGTGCAGGGACGGTTGTCTCCACAATATAATCAATATTTTGAAGCACATACGCGGCATAACGTGACCGCATTAATTGCTCAGCCGTCTTAGCTTGCGCTAATTTTAAATGGAACGGTTCACAACATTCTTGGTAGGCGCGTGTGGAACAGCAAGGACACAGCATTCTTTTCACTTATTAAAAGACGAATATGATAGATTACACTATACTCTTTATATCATCTTGACGATAGTAAGCGAGTACAGCATGCAAGCAAATACCATTTTAGATTTTTGGTTTAAAGAAGCCAATTCCCAATTCTGGTTCAAAAAAGACACTCAATTTGATCGAGTGATTAAAGAGCGATTCTATGAGACTTGGCTTGCAGCAAGTAGAGGTGAGCTTTATACATGGCGCGACAATATCCATGGTCGTCTAGCCGAAATCATCGTTCTAGATCAATTTGCTCGTAACTTGCATCGAGAGAGCTCCTTAGCGTTTGCTTATGACAATATGGCTCTCACCCTTGCCCAAGAAGCAACCCTCCTAAGAGAATTTTATCAACTCTCGCGCCTAGAGGCTAGTTTCTTATTAATGCCTTATATGCACTCAGAATCTGCCATTATTCATCAACAAGCTGAGATTCTCTTTAAAAATTATGGCACTGACGAAAGCTATCAATTTGAATTAAAGCAC
>JAXECN010000166.1:0-3668 GCA_034093535.1 Pelistega sp. | reverse complement strand
TAACTTAACAGCTTGTCCTCACGGAGAGACGTTCCATTAAGCTTCTAAATCGCCTTCAATATATACACGTTTCATTTTGTCTTCAGGCAAAATGATATTGAGTACAACAGCAGCAATACCGCCCATACAAATTGGATTTTGAAAGAGAATAGGTAGCTGTGCAAATACGGTTGGTTCAAAGGCAACGCCTAAACCTAAACCTACAGATGTCGCACAAATAATCGCTTCACGACGGTTGATGCCGTTAGTCATAATAATACGTACACCAGCAATCGCAATCAGACCAAACATCAATACCATGGCACCACCAAGTACAGGGCTAGGGATTGTCGTGAAGAAGCGACCAACGACTGGGAATAAACCTAAAATTACTAAAATAGCCGCAATATATTTACCTACGTGACGAGAAGCCACGCCAGTCATTTGAATGACACCGTTGTTTTGGGCAAATGTCGTTAAGGGTAAAGAGCCTACTGCTGTTGCAATGACAGAAACTAAACCGTCAGCCATAACACCGCCACGAAGACGAGAGGTATATTCTTCACCTTCGATCGGTTTGTTAGATACCATCGCTGTTGCAGTTAAATCACCGACCGCCTCAAAGACACTTAATAAGAAAATTGTGCCAGCAAGAATAAAGGCATGCCAATCAAAATTAAAGCCATATTTAAATGGAATAGGAATTGTAATGAGGGGTAGATTTTGTAGTGGACTAAAGTCAACAATGCCCATAAAAAGCGCAATGATGTAGCCGACAATTAGACCAATAGCAATACCACTCATGCGTAGGAATGGATTTTTAAAGCAGTTAAAAACTAAAACAATCACAAGCACTAAACTGGCTAAACCAAGGTTTTGCCAAGAACCAAAAGTGCCATTTGATTTTGCACCAAAGCCACCGCCAAAATCAGTAATGCCGACATGAATTAGGCTAAGACCAATCATCATCACAACCACACCACTTACTGTCGGTGTGATGATTCGTTTGAGATACGGTAATACCCAAGCCGCACCCATGACAAGGAAAGCACCTACAAAGGAAACGCCTAGTAAAGTAGAGATAACAATATCTTCAGTTAAGCCTTCTTTTTGCATACCAAGACCGAGAGTAATCATTACGGTAACAAAAGAGAAGTTAACGGATTGGATAGACAATAGACCAGAGCCAATCATCCCAAAGCGATTGACTTGTAGGTAAGTACCAATACCAGAGGCCACCATGGCCATGGAGACAAGGTAGGCGGTAATTTCTGTGGATAGATTGAGTGCACCACCTACAATGAGAGCAGGGGTGACCATAGGGACGAAGATGGCTAATAAGTGCGTTAATGCACTTAAAAAGGCACTAAAAAAAGGGGGCTTATCTTCGAGTTGATAAACTAAGTCAGTTGGGTTTGCAAGCTTATGTGGTTGCATCTGGATTTTCCTCTTCCATTTCTTGAGCTAATTGATCGATTTCGCACCATAGTCTGCCCATATCATCAAAATGCGTCGCAATATCGAAAAGTTCTAAATTGTCACTACTGACTTCACCACCGAGGACTGGTGGTTCTTTGAAACTATAGACGGTATTGTCCGGCATAGATAAGTGCATTAAGGGTGCGAGGAGTTCGAGAGAGAAGTAGTCAATGACAAACTCTCTATCATTTAAGAGTTCGCGAAAATCAGCGATAGAGTCGGCAATAGACTCTAATTCGCCGTCTAGCGTATCTAAAAAGAATATTTCACCGCTTTGAGGTTCAATAAGAAAAGCATCCCCCAATCTAGTAATCATCACAATTTCTAATCGCGGCTCAAATAGCCATGCCCAGTTTTTTAATAGTTCGTTGGCTTTTAAATGCTCACTGGGAACGGTTAAATCTTGAATTTCCATAATATGAATAAAAGAGGAAAAAGGGTTAATTAGACACGGTACTTAGCACGGAACTCTTCGTCTGTACTGAATAAGAAACGTGCTGCATCAATAAAGCTAATTAAGACCACTAATGGCGTAAAGAGGATACTTAATAGGATATAGCAGATACCTTTGCCATATTGATTGAGGTAAAAGCGGTGAGCTCCAATCCAACCTAGGAAAATCGCAAGAATAATCGCAATTTTACGTTTGTTGGCAGGTGCATTAAGCTCATCACCATGTTTGCTAAATACCCAAAATGTTGCAATCACTGTGATGATAATGGCTAGTAATAGCTTAAATGGATTGGCTTCAATAAATTCAGCGGCATACTCATAAAAAGCACGCCAGTAGTCAAACACAAAAGCAAAGGTATTTTCTAAGAAATAAAATAGTGTGCGTAATAAGCCCTCACCAAACATCAGGGCGATTAATACAGCGATAAAAATAACGATAGGAATTAGAATTTTTTGCATAATATCCTCACTTAGCCGAAGCTAAATTAAAGTGTGAATGTAAAGGGTGCTCACGATAATCAACCAGTGCTGCGATAAGGTCGGCACTGCCGGTTGCCAAGGTAAAGCCAAGGGCACCATGACCAATATTAATAAAGAGATTACGATAAGGGGTTTTGTCGATAATCGGTTTGCCGAGTGGGGTAGCAGGGCGTAAGCCTGTCCATTGAGCTGCTTTTTGGTAGTCACCCGCACCAGCAAAGACAGCTTGAGCCTCTGCAATCAGTGCTTTGATACGGTCGAGGTCAATACGATAGTCTAACCCGACTAAATCTGCCATACCGGCTAGACGTAAGCGATTGCCTAGGCGAGCATAGACGACTTTACGCTCAAAGTCGGTGATACTGACTTTAGGTGCGAGAGCCTCATTCTCAATATCTAGGGTTAAGCTATAACCTTTGAGCGGAGCGACAGGCACTTGAATACCGAGTGGCGCTAATAAATCAGTACTCTCTACCCCTAAGCAGACGATGATTTTATCGGCAGATAAGGTTTCATTGTTAGATAGACGCACGATGACTTGCTGTGTTGATTGGCGTTCGAGCGCTTTAATTGTTGTGTTGAATAAAAACTGTACCCCAAGCACACTTAGATATTGTTTAAATGCCAAAGAGACTTTAAAAGCGTCAGCGGCTTCTTCGCTATCTGTGTAAATACCGCCCACGAGCTGCTCTGCGATAGGAGCAAGAGAGGGTTCTTTGGCAATACATTCATCGCGTGAGAGCGCTTGTTGAGGTAGGCTGCCAAGACGCTTTTGTACATCAAGTTGGCGTGTAGCGGCTTCCATTGAAGCAGTGGAGCGATGGACGACAAGTTTGCCACTTTGACTGAAATCGATGTCCTTAAAAGCCTCGTCTTCAAAAATCTCGTAATAATGGTCGCGACTTAAGTAGGCTAGCTTTAAGAGTTCTGCAGTTGTCTGTTCGCTGCGAGAAGCATTACAAGCTTTGAGAAAGCGCATATTCCAGCAAACATCAGATCGCTTTAAGCTAGGACGAAAACGCAGCGGAGAGCTAGGGTCGAGTAGCCATTTGGGGACTTTGCCGATGACGCCGGGTCCGGCGAGTGGAGCGACATAACTATATGATAATTGAGCACCATTGGCAAACGTTGTGCCTTGGGCAACCTCATCATGGCGGTCGATGACAGTAACCTCATAACCTTGCTTGACTAAAGCATAGGCCGTACTTAAACCAACAATACCAGCACCTAAAACTAAGGCTTGCATAATCTTTTCCTATAAACGCTGTAACCAATCG
>JAXECN010000165.1:0-15258 GCA_034093535.1 Pelistega sp. | reverse complement strand
CCGATATCACCAGCAGGTACGTCCACAGTATCACCAATATGGCGATATAACTCGGTCATAAAAGATTGGCAGAAACGCATGATTTCGTTGTTTGATTTGCCTTTAGGGTCAAAGTCAGAACCGCCTTTACCACCACCAATGGCTAAACCTGTGAGTGAGTTTTTGAAGATTTGCTCAAAGCCTAGGAATTTAATTGTGCCACTTGTCACGCTTGGGTGGAAGCGTAAACCACCTTTGTAAGGACCAATCGCTGAGCTAAACTGTACACGGTAGCCTTTATTCACTTGTACGCGACCTTGGTCATCAATCCAAGTCACACGGAAAGTAATCATACGCTCAGGTTCTACGATACGCTCAAGAATATTGTGCTCAAGATATTTTTTTTCTTTAGCAAAAAGCGGCTCTAATGATTCAACAACTTCTTCTACGGCTTGGTAGAACTCAGGCTCGCCCGGGCTAGAGCGC
Source organism: Pelistega sp. (assembly GCA_034093535.1). Classification (GTDB taxonomy): domain Bacteria; phylum Pseudomonadota; class Gammaproteobacteria; order Burkholderiales; family Burkholderiaceae_B; genus Taylorella. Next base: position 14,793 of record JAXECN010000165.1, on the reverse strand, counting down.
TTAATTTTAGCAAGAGTGGTCTCAATAAGTGACATCGTATCTTTCCTTCTTAGGTATATGAAAAAATGGTCTATCAATCATACACAGAATGGAGGAAATATGCATAAAGAATAGCTGAACAGCGATAAAAAAATCCTTGGAAAATCGTCTTGATATTCCAAGGATGTATAAAGCTGAAATCAATAAGAGTTAAGCGAAATTATGCGTTAAATGTCGCTAATAAAGCCGCTTTTTTCTCATGATATTTATGCATATTTTTCTCTTTGACATGTCCATAACCACGAATATCATCTGGTAGAGAGGCTAGAGCAATCGCTTGCTCAATATTCTCTTCATTGAGTTTAGCTTTGATGATATCGAGTAATTCCATATACTCGGTGATTAATGCACGTTCTGCCTTGCGCTCTGCCGTACGACCGAATGGATCCAAGGCTGTGCCACGCAGTGTTTTGAATTTGCTGAGTAGCTTGAATGCTTTAAAGACCCAAGGACCATAAGCTTTTTTGACAAGCTCACCATTGGCTTTTTTCTTGGCAAAAGCTGGTGGTGCCATATGAACATAAAGCTCATAGTCTTTGCCCGGTTCGCCGGCAAAGGTTTGGCGTAACTTATCTAAATACTCTGGACGAGTATATAGACGTGCCACTTCATATTCATCTTTATACGCCATTAATTTAGCGAGGTTTTTAGCCACTGCCTGAGTAAGTTGATGACTACCTGCACCAAAGACTTTTTCTTCAGTGGCTTTGACTGCCAATACGGCTTGCATAAACTTGTCCGCATAGGCTGGGTTCTGGTAGTCGGTTAAGAAGTTGCTAAGACGTTTTAACTGGCTATCCGTATTCTCGACAATCGAGATGAGGTTGTCATGATTTTTCTTCTGAATATTCAGTGAGTCCGCACCATAATGAGCGAGATAGCGACCCCAGTAGAAGGCTTCTAGGTTTTTCTCAATGGCGACACCATTAAGCTCGATAGCACGCTGGATAAAGGCTAAATTCAGAGGGATTTGACCTTTTTGCCATACATAACCGAGTAGGAGAGGGTTGGCATAAATAGCGTCACCCAGTAGTGTAAAGGCATAGAATGAGGCATCTAAGAAATCACAACCTTCTTCGCCTAGTAGGCTAGTGATATCACGTTGGGTGATACTGCTTGGGAATGTCCATTTTGGATTGCCAAACAATTCTGCTGTCGGTGTTTGAGCACTATTGACGACGGCATAGGTTTGACCTTTTTGTAGTTTAGAGGTGATTTCTTTAGAAGAGGCTACAATCGCATCACAAGCAATGACGACGTGCGCTTCACCTGTGCCAATACGAGTAGCAAAGAGATCCTCTGGGCGTTTGCCAATTTGGATATGGCTAACGACAGCACCGCCTTTTTGGGCAAGACCAGTAATGTCGAGGATATTCACTCCTTTGCCCTCTAAGTGGGCTGCCATACCGAGTAGGGCACCGATAGTGACGACACCTGTGCCACCGACACCGGGTACTAAGATATTATACGAGCGATTAATTACTGGTAAGCTTGGCTCTGGTACGTCTTTTTTCTCAAAAGAGGTACTTTGTGATTTTGGCTTGAGGAGTTGTGCTCCTTTAGCGGTGACAAAGCTTGGGCAGAAACCACGTTGGCAAGAGAAGTCCTTATTACAGCTTGATTGGTTAATCTTGCGCTTAGTGCCCATTGGGGTTTCTACAGGTTCAATCGATAGACAGTTTGATTGAACACCGCAGTCACCGCAACCCTCGCAGACGTCTTCGTTGATATAAGTACGTACAGCTGGATCGGGATAGGTACCACGTTTGCGACGGCGACGTTTTTCTGTCGCACAGGTCTGTACATAGATAATCGCAGTAGTACCTTCGATTTCACGCATAGCACGCTGTACATCATCGAGGTCATTACGATGGTAAATCTCAGTTTCGCCACGAATACCAAGCTGACGGATATTGTCAGGTTCATCGCTGACGATGACAACTTTAGTAATCCCCTCGGCGACGAGTTGGTCATGAATTTGTGGTACGGTGAGTGTGCCGTCAATCGGCTGACCGCCTGTCATAGCGACGGCATCGTTATAAAGAATCTTATAGGTGATATTGGCTTTAGCAGCGATAGAGGCACGTACAGCAAGGATACCTGAGTGGAAATAAGTACCGTCACCTAAGTTCGCAAAGATGTGCTTTTCATCGGTGAAGTCTTTTTGACCAATCCATGGCACACCTTCACCACCCATTTGGGTAAAGGTATCGGTCGAGCGATCCATCCATGTGGTCATATAGTGACAGCCAATCCCTGCCACGGCACGAGAGCCCTCTGGAACACGCGTTGAGGTATTATGCGGACAGCCTGAACAGAACCATGGTTTACGCTCGGCGACGACAGAGATATGTTGGCTTTCTTTTTCTTTGCGAGTAATAATCTCGATACGCGCACGAATACGCTCACGGACTTCTGTTGGGAGTTCGTGTTTTTCTAGACGTTTTGCAATCGCTTTGGCAATAATGGCTGGCGATAGGTCTAGATTAGGCGGAAGTAACCAAGGGCCACGCGGTACTGACCATTCGCCACCACCATCATCACGGGCATCGTATTTACCGTAGACTTCTGGACGGACATCATCGCGCCAGTTATAGAGCTCTTCTTTAAGAGCGTATTCCATAATTTGACGCTTTTCCTCGACTACGAGAATTTCATCAAGTCCTTGGGCAAATTCGCGAGCACCCTGTGCTTCAAGTGGCCATACACAGCCGACTTTATACAAGCGAATACCGATGTCTGCACAGGTTTGTTCGTCAAGACCTAAGTCAGTTAGAGCTTGGCGGACATCGAGGTAGGCTTTACCTGCTGTCATAATACCAAAGCGTGCTTTAGGTGAATCGATGATAATTTTGTCGAGTTTATTGGCACGGACATAGGCAAGAGCTGCATACCATTTGTAGGTATTCATACGCTCTTCTTGAGCGGCAGGCGTATCTGGCCAACGGATATTTAAGCCACCCTCGGGTAGGGCAAAGTCCTCAGGAATAATGGTCTGTAAGCGGTCAGGATTGACTTCAACTGAAGAAGAAGACTCGACTACATCGGTCACGCATTTTAAGCTGACCCATAGACCAGAATAACGACTCATCGCCCAGCCATGTAGACCAAAGTCTAAATATTCTTGGACATTGGCAGGATAGAGCACTGGAATCCCCGCCGCTTGTAAATCATGTTCGGATTGATAGGCGACAGTTGATGATTTTGCGGCGTGGTCATCACCGGCAATGAGGAGAACTCCCCCGAATTTTGAGGTGCCGGCATTATTCGCATGTTTGAACACATCCATAGAACGGTCTAAACCGGGACCTTTACCGTACCACATACCAAAGACACCGTCACGATTGGCACCCTTGAAGAGATTGACTTGTTGAGAGCCCCAAACAGCGGTAGCGGCTAACTCTTCGTTAAGACCGGGCTGGAAAACAATATCGTGTTCTTTGAGGTGTTTTTTAGCTTTCCAGAGGGTGAGGTCGACATTACCCAATGGTGAACCACGATAACCCGAAATAAAGCCAGCGGTATTTAAACCAGCAGCTAAGTCACGTTCTTTTTGTAAAAGAGGTAGGCGAACGAGTGCTTGGGTACCGTTCATAAATACACGCGTATTTTTGGCGGTGTATTTGTCATCTAGAGTCGTGCTTTTGGCAAGGTCTAGTTGCTCTTTTGAGATGGGGGCGTTCATTGTGTCTCCTAGGATTTATGTTATGAACAAATGATGCTTACCACGAATATCTTGAGTTTATAATTTTTTACTGCTATCGTAAAATAAATAAAATTTCTATCAGGTATTAAAAAAACAGATGTCTAAGAAAGTAACCCTCAAACAAATGCGCTATTTTGTCAGTGCAGCCCAGACAGGACGCTTTTCTATGGCGGCTTTGCAAGAACATGTTTCGCAGTCAGCGATTACGAGTGCGGTACTAGACTTGGAGCAGCAATTAGGGGTTTCCCTATTTGACCGTTTACAACACGGTGTGGCTTTAACTGAGGCAGGACATATTTTTTATCGTCATTCTGTTTTTATTTTGGACTCGGTAGCAGAGGCGATGTCTATGCCGGTGAGTGAAGCGATTGTTGGGGCAGAGGGGAAAATTACCGTCGCAGCGTCTTATACAATGTTGGGTTATTTTTTACCTGAGTTAATTGCTAGATTTAAACGTGCTAATCCCAATGTGTTCATCGATTTATTGGACCTGAGTTTGCAAGAAATGGAGCATGCCTTGGCTCGAGAAGAGATTGATATGGCGATTGGTTCGATTTCCAATTTGCCAGATAGGGAGCCTTATCATACGCAGATATTGGTTCGTTCTAATCGCCGTCTTTGGGTATCGCCTACACATCCTTTGGGAAATCGAGATAGTGTCACCTTGGCGGATGTTGCCGCTTATCCTTATTTGATGGTGACGATTGATGATGCAGTAGAATTTACCAATAAGTTCTGGGAAAATAGTCAGCTAACGCCTAATTATGTCTTGCAGACAAGCTCTTTAGAGTCAGTGCGTGGCTTTGTGGGGCAAGGGTTAGGGGTGACTATTTTATCGGATATGGTATATCGACCGTGGTCATTAGACGGTAAGAAAATTAATGCGATTAAAATAAGTGATGGTGTGCCTGATTTGGAGGGAGGGGTGTTTTGGTTAAAAGCACGTCCTCTTAGTAAAGTGGCAGATACGTTTAATCGATTTTTGATGTATGCAAGTACGCAGAGTAAAGGTGTGTAGTTTATGTGGTTAGTGGTGGTGATATTGACGGCAATACTCTGGCTGCTGTTGGATAATATTTTGATAGCCGCTATATTGGCAGTATTTGCTGTGTATAGCTATACTTTGGTGCGTGCTTTGTATCGAGTCAAACAAGAAGAAACAAGTCCAACGAGTTCGGTTGATAAAACGGAAGTAGTTTCTCTATCGACAGAGGATAGGAATGAGGAAAAAAATGAGGTAGCCAGCGAAGATGTGGATACCTCCTATATCGACTTTGTGCAGGATAATTATAAAAAATAGGGGTGCAATAAGACTAAATAGTGCCGCCTATCTACGGCACTATTTTTTTATGATTTAGACTTTGGCTTCTAGTACTTCCCAGCGTTCAAAGAGTTTGAGTAAGTCCTCTTCAATAGTCGCCAGTTTCTGATTAATCTCTTGAGCTTTATCATTGCCACTTGAATATAAGTCGGGGTCTGATAATTGCTCAGTGAGTTGTTGCTGTTGAGCTTCTAAGTCAGCAATTTTTTGTGGGATTTCAGCGAGCTCTTTAGCCTCCCATGAGCTGAGTTTAGATTTATTTTGCTTTTTAGCTGGCTCGGGGGAATCCGTGACCATGGTGTCTGCCACATTGGTTTTAGCTGGTGTTGCTTTTTTAGGCTCTTCTACGGGGGTACGACGTTGGGCTAACCAATCATCATAGCCACCGACATAATCATGCCATTGACCCTCACCCTCAAAGGCGATAGTTTGGGTGATGACATTGTCGAGGAAACTACGGTCGTGGCTGACGAGTAGCACAGTTCCATCAAACTCTTGTAGAAGTTGTTCGAGTAGTTCTAGTGTTTCAATATCGAGGTCATTGGTCGGTTCGTCCATCACCAGAACATTGGCAGGTCGCGCAAATAGTCGAGCCAATAATAAGCGTGCACGTTCACCACCAGATAGGCTACTGACCGGTGATTGAGCACGAGCTGGGGAGAAGAGGAAATCACCTAGATAACTCATCACGTGTTTGCGTGTCTGACCAATCTCAATCCATTCACTGCCCGGATTAATCACATCCGTGAGAGGAGCATTTTCATCGAGTTGCTCTCGCATTTGATCAAAGTAGGCAATATTTAAATTGGTGCCGAGTTTAACCTCACCTTGGGTCGGTGTGATTTCACCGAGGATAATTTTTAGTAAAGTGGTTTTACCAGCGCCATTAGGACCGATGAGACCAATACGATCGCCACGCATAATGGTGGTGGAGTAATCTTTTATCACCGTTTTATCACCGAATTGGTGGGTGATGTTTTTGAGTTCGGCGACGAGTTTGCCAGAGCGCTCACCAGATGCGATAGCGAAGTTGACATTACCCACACGTTCACGACGTGCTGCACGCTCACGACGTAGGGATTCTAGACGTTTTACACGTCCCTCATTACGCGTACGGCGAGCTTCTACACCTTTGCGAATCCAGATTTCTTCTTGGGCGAGGAATTTATCAAAACGGTCATTTTGTAGTTGCTCAGCGGCTAACCACGCAGCTTTTTGCTCTTGCCATTGAGAAAAATTACCTGGAAAACTATGTAATAAGCCACGATCTAACTCGACAATACGTGTCGTTACCGCGTCTAAGAAACGGCGGTCATGGGTAATGATGACATAGGCACATTTACTTTGTTTGATGAGATTTTCTAACCAAAGAATACCGTCAAAATCGAGATGATTGGTTGGCTCATCAAGTAGTAATAAATCAGGCTCTTCTAAAATAGCACGTGCGAGGGCAATACGCTTGCGAGTACCGCCGGATAATCCTTGGGCGATTTGCTCAGGATTTAATCCTAATTTTTCAATCATGGCTTGAGCACGAGCAGGTCTTGACCAATCTTCTTGAGCCATAAAATCGCCGACTAGATTATCGTAGACGGTTTTGTTTTCATCAAGTTTAGGCTCTTGTTCAACGGTGATAGCTTTTAATGAGCTTAGGCGTGCGACCTCACCGTCATCTGCATGAATACGACCATCCAAAATCCGTAAAAGAGAGGATTTGCCAGCGCCATTACGTCCGATAAGCCCAATTCGCTCACCGGCTTGGATACTAAAATTAGCCTTATCTAAAAGCGCATGATGACCAAAAGCAAGCTGAGCGTCAGTTAGCGTGATGAGAGTCTGTTCTGCCATAGTTTAGTTTTGTAATGCTTTAAAGATTTTTTGACCTGCACGCCCATCAGCAGGGAGTCCAAGACGTGTTTGTTCAGCTTTAATAGCTTCGCGTGATTTCGCACCAATAACGCCGTCGGCTTCACCAATATCATGACCACGAGCTAATAATAGCTCTTGTAATTGACGGCGTTCTGCACGTGATAGACCTAAGTCATCGGTTGGCCAAGATGTCACAAAAGCACCACCTCCACGCAGACGATCTGATAAGTGGGCAATGGCGAGAGCATAACTCTCGGCGGCATTATAGCTATAAATGGCATCAAAGTTTTTGAAGACTAAAAAGGCGGGACCAGTGCTACCAGCAGGGAGTAATAAGCCCGCTTTTTGCTCACCAGAGACTAATTGATTGAGTGCTTGTCCATCAATACTGGTGACACCTTTACTCATCCAGTGATTAATGCTTTTCTTATTGCGACGTCCCTCACCAGCAGTAGGCATACCGGCAGGGATTTTTACTTCAAATCCCCAAGGTTGACCTGTTTGCCAACCACTGCGTTTGAGATAGTTCGCTGTTGAACCAATCGCATCAACGGCACTATCCATCAAGTCACGGCGACCGTCTTGGTCAAAATCCACCGCTAAGCGCTCAAAGGTGGTTGGCATAAACTGAGTATGACCAAATGCCCCAGCCCAAGAACCCACTAGACGATCGGCACTAATATCGCCAGATTGAATAATACGCAAAGCAGAGAAAAACTCTTTTCTAAAGAACTCTTGACGACGCCCCATACAACTGAGTGTGCCAAGTGCTTCTACGAGTGAATATTTACCTTGATTTTTGCCGAAGTTACTTTCGACACCCCAAACTGCGACAACAGTTGCTGGATCAATGCCGTATTGACGAGACATACGTGCTAAGTCATTGCTATATTCACGTAATTTGGCTTGACCATCAGCGATACGCTCTTCATCAACTAGGGAAGAGAGATAATCCCAAATAGGTGTGCGAAACTCGGGTTGGTAGTTGAGTTTTTCCAGTAGACTCACATCCGGGCTTAGGTTAGCGGTGTGTTGTTGAAAGGTATGGCGTGATACACCTGCTTGGACAGCGGCATTTTCAAGATTAGCGAGGCATTGCTGAAAATTCGCATCTTGAGCGAAAGCTGTTTGTGCGGATAAGGTCGCTACAGCGAGGCATAACATCTTTGATAACTTCATGGCGATAACCTAAGAAATAATGTGAAATAATAATAATCTGTATTTTAAAGCTTTTCCCGTCTCATAAGGGACGAAATCAGCATAGAATACGCTTTAATATAAAGTGTTGATAAAACAAAAGGTAAAATACACGTTCAGCGCTTTTGTTTTTAGCCAAAATAATAAATTTAGTTCTCGTCTTTTAATCGAATGAAAAAATCTCATATGAAGTTAAAAAGTTTATTTTTAGTCACGTCTTTTACGATGTTGGCAGGTTGTGTCTATGCGGATAAGCCACAAAGCACAGTAGAAAAACCACCTGTTGCTGTGGCTAAAGTGGAAAATAATCGTACGACTGGTGTGCAGGCAGATAAACCAGAGGATTTTCCGACGATTAAACCGGAGCTAAACTTTGCACGAGCTTCTGTGTTGGTTTCTAATATTCTGACTCGTTTTGAATACGATAAAAAACCACTTGATACCAAGATGGGTGAAGCGGTATATGATGCCTACTTTAAGATGTTAGATAATCAGCGTATGTTCTTCACGGCTGCGGATTTGGACTATTTTAGTTCCGCGCGTGGCGTGATGAGTAATATGCTAAAAGACGGTGATTTGCGCTTTGCTTTTGATGTCTTTAGAACCTATCGTGACCGTGTCGCACAACGCTATGATTATGCGATTGGCTTATTAGATCAACCTTTTGATTTTACGGTTAATGAAGACTTTAATGTGGATCGTAAAAAAGCAGCATGGCCTAAAAATGATGCCGAAGCAAGTGACCTATGGCGTAAACGTGTGAAGAACGATTATTTACGTCTGAAGTTAACAAAAACGGATGATAATAAAATTCGTGAGACATTACGTAAGCGATACATCAATAATCGTAACCAGATGGTACGTATGAAGAGTGAAGATGTCGCTGAGATGTTCTTAAATGCTTATGCAGACAGCACTGACCCACATACCAATTACTATAGCCCAACTTCAGCTAAAAACTTCGATGTACAGATGAGTTTATCGGTTGAGGGGATTGGTGCAGTTTTACAAAAACGTGATGAATACGGTCAGATTCGTGAGGTCGTAGCAGGTGGTCCAGCGGCTCGAGATGGTCGCCTACAACCGGGTGACCGTATTGTTGCGGTTGGTCAAGGTGATGATGGACCAATGGAAGAGGTCATTGACTGGCGACTTGACGATATTGTTAAGAAAATTCGTGGTAAACGCGGTAGTGTAGTGCGTATTGAGGTGATTCCTGCCGAAGGTGGCTTGGATGGCGAACATCGTACTATTCGTATCGTGCGTGAAAAGGTCTTGATGGAAGACCAAGCGGCTCGCTCTAAAGTACTAGAAACAGAGTTAGATGGTGTCAAACGTAAGGTTGGCGTGATTACGGTACCGTCTTTCTATGAGGACTTTGATGGTCGTATCAAGGGGGCGACTAACTATAAGAGTGTCACACGTGATGTGAAGAAAATCCTAGATGGCTACGAAAAAGAGGGTGTAGAAGCAGTAGTGCTAGACCTACGTGGCAATGGCGGTGGTTCACTGAATGAAGCGGCGAATCTCAGCGGGTTATTTATCGGTAACGATAAAACCATTGTACAAGTGCGTTCTGCTGAGGGTTCTGTGAACAATGTTCGTAGTCGTGGTGTTGATAAGGTGTGGGACAAACCTGTAGTGGTAATTGTTAACCGTATTTCGGCCTCTGCCTCTGAGATTTTTGCGGCGGCTATTCAAGACTATAACCGTGGTGTTGTTGTCGGTGATGATACTTGGGGTAAAGGTACTGTACAGACTTTCCGTTCGTTGGGGGATTTTATTCGTAACCCGGCAGATAAAGATAATGTAGGTGCCTTGAAATGGACAATCCAAAAATTCTTCCGTGTTAATGGTGGCTCAACCCAAGTAAAAGGTGTCTCACCTGATATTGTTTTCCCAAGCGCTTTTGATAATAAAGAGTTAGGTGAGTCAAGCTATGATAATGCGATGCCATGGACATCGATTGAGTCGGCAGAGTACACAGCAGGAGCAAGTCTCGCTAAAGAAATTAAAACGCTTAAAGATAATCACCAAGCGCGCGTTAAGGATTCAGGTAGTTGGCAGTTGATGAAAGATGAGACAGAATATGCACTCAAGCTCTCTCAACGTAAGTCTTACTCATTAAACCTTGCCACTCGTGAGGCAGAACGTGAGAAGATGAATGAGACCTATAAGTCATTTGAACAACGCCGTAAAGATTTAGGGGAAGCGGATTTAGCAACCTTTAAATTAGATGACGGACTAGCTGCTGGTGAGGGTAACCTCAAGCAAGAACTCGAAGATGAGAAGAAGCGCAAAGAAAACCTAGACGTGATTGCGCGTGAGTCAGCTCATATCGCAGCAGATTTAGTCAGAATTAAGAAGTAAGTTTGACTATATAGGTGCGAAACATCTGTTAATGCGGCTGATAAGGCCGCATTTTTATTTGGCGAGGTCTTTTAAGAAGAAAATCTGGCTAGAGTGAATATATTTGAATAAGGTGTGTGATAAATCTGCAGCACCTTGTTGGCAGAGTCGCTCGTAGGTATAGTGAACTGATTTATTAAGAATATCGGCTAAATTTACCAATAACTCACTTGAGAAAGCCCATAGACGAGTATTCAGTTGTAATACGATACCACCTGTTTGTTGAGTTGATAAAGAAGCACCAACGGGAGGAGCAAAGATAAATTTATCTTGCGGACTTTGTTGAATTTGAGCAAATGTCCCAGCGTCAATTTCCATGCCCGGCTCAATGATAATAATCTGTGTCTGTTCAGGAAATACATTTTGGGTTGCACATACACTACAGAACCAAGTGAGTGCAGCAATGTGGCTTAACGCTAGTGTTTGCTGTGGATTAAGATTTGCCGCTAATTCCTGAATTTTTGAGTCATGCTGATAGGCAGCAATAAAGCTCACATGATTCAAGAGAGTTTCTTGAGCCTGTGTGGGCATGGTTTGTTCGGCATACTCTACAATACCAATTCCTGCCTGTTTTGATACAGCTTGAATGCTTTTAATCGTGTTTAGGCATTGTTGCAGTGCTTGATCACTATCGTTAGCTTGACTGATGGCAGTAGGAATAATAAAAGCGGTTCTCATAACATTGAACATAGTAAAATAGAGGTATATTGTACCTTGAAATGCGAGCAAAAAGCAGTGGTAAATCAGGAAATTTAAGGAGTTTGACGATTGTTAAAACAGAATTCATTTCAGACAGCAACGGATGTTGAGAGTACAGTCAGAAAGTGGTTAGAAAATATGGTGATTGGACTTAATTTATGTCCTTTTGCCAAGAGTGTGTATATTAAAAATCAAGTGCGTATCGTCGTGTATGAGGGAACGGAAGACGAATTGCTGGGCTGTGTTGAAAAGGAATTACATTATTTACAGCAAACGCCTGAAACAGAGGTGGATACTACCTTAATCGTAGTACCTTATCTGCTGCAAGATTATTATGACTTTAATGATTTCCTGCTCTATACCGACGCTTTGGTAGAGGAGATGGGTTTAGAGGGTGAGATGCAAATTGCTGATTTTCATCCAGAATATCAATTTGCGGGTGCGCAAAAAGATGATGTAGAGAACTATACTAACCGTTCGCCATATCCTATCTTACATCTTTTACGAGAGAGTAGTATTGATCGTGCTGTTCAGCAATTTCCTGACGCTGCGGAAATCTTCGAGCGTAATATCAGCAAAATGCAAGAATTAGGTATTGATAAGTTAAAAGACTTAATGCGCTAATCAAACTGCTGCAATATAGAGACACTTAGGTTTATTTATCATAGATATTATGGTAGACTAGGCCTTAAGCTGTATATCTGGTCGACTGACAGATTTCTGAACGCGGGTTCAACTCCCGCCGTCTCCACCAATAGGGTATTAGCCCTAGTATCTTATTGATGGGGACGTATTGGTTTCGACAGGGGTAAATAGGAAGATTGGCAGCCGGTAGGCGATGACCGTAAATCAAGCAAATCTTATAAATGCAAACGACGAAAGTTACGCATTAGCCGCTTAATAACAAGCCGCTAGGAGTGTGATTCACTTGGCAACAGAACGAATCAAAGGCAGCCTCGGCTGCCTTTTTTAATGTCTCTCCAGATTGTCCGTCACTATCGCAATTGATAGAGATAGATTTCGATACGACGATTGATGTTTTTACTGCTAGGCGCATCTTGCGATACGAGAGGGTCTAGACTACCACGACCTTCTACTTCGATACGACTACTACGGACACCATAGCCAATCAGCTTTTGAGCAGCTTGATAAGCAAATTGTAAAGAATTCGCTTGATTGCGTTGGTCATTTTTATTGGATGTCATATGTCCGACAATTTTGACACGAAGAGGAGGGCGCTCTTTCATCTCTTCGGTAATTGTTTTGAGTACGCTATCGGCTTTCTTGTGAATATGGTTATTCGGTCTAATTAATGAGCTCGGAAGCACGATACGCAAACCACCGTCATGAACAGGTGAGGCTTCAATACCGAGTTTGATGTGTTTATCAGTGAGAAGTTTGTTTGAAAACTCGTCCCAATTGACAGAAACGAAATTATTAGGATTAGTCGCCGCTGTGCCGTCTTGGTGAATACGGAGATGTCCACTTCCTTTCCAGTCTTTTTGAGTGGGTGCACAGGCGGTGAGCAGAATGGGTAGCAGGGTAAGTAACAGCTTTTTCTTATTCATCTGAAGATTCCTTTGATAAAGCTAAGATAGCAGAGAGTAAGGCATGTGGTGTATCCACAATCATATCGGCATCCCATGAAGGTATGCTTGTTGGATCTGGCCAATAACCATAGGCAATCGCAATGGTTTTCATGCCAGCCGCTTTACCTGCAATAATATCGCGTTCATCATCACCGATATAAATACAATGTTCTGGTAAGACATTGGCACGCTGTGCGGCGAGTAAAAGAGGGTCTGGAAAAGGCTTTGGTCTAGCGGCAGTATCACCGCAGATATTCGCCACACTACGCTCATATAGACCATAGTGTTTAAAAAGAGGGAAAGAGAGGTTTTCGGCTTTATTAGTGACGATACCCCATTGGTAACCTTGTGCATCTAGTGTGTCTAGAAGTGTCTCAATCCCCTCAAACAGTACGGTTTTATCCGTCATGTGAGCATAGTAATCTTCGAGAAATTGTGCACGAGTACTCTCATAAGCAGGGTCACTGGTTTCCAGATTGAGAGCAGCTTTTAATAAACCCGGTGCCCCTTGTGAGGAGAATGTTCGTAAATTCTCAAAAGGAAGTGCTGCCAAACCTGCACGAATCCGTTGTTGGTTAGCGGCACCGACTAAATCTTGTGCTGTATCTGCAAGTGTGCCGTCAAAATCGAAGAAAACCGTCTTAATCATTTACGCGTCGATAACATATAGTTAACTGAAGTATCATTCGATAAGAAGAATACTTTACGGATTGGGTTGTACTCCAGACCTTTAAGCTCTTGTAAGTAGAGCCCTGATTGACGTGCTGCTCGCATAAGCTCACTTGGTTTAATAAAACCTTCGTAGTGATGTGTGCCTTTTGGAACCATTTTCATGATGTACTCGGCACCGACAATCGCCAATGCATAAGCTTTAGGGTTGCGATTAATGGTCGAGAAAAGGACATGACCGCCAGGTTTAACCAATTGTTGGCACGCTTGAATGATAGATGATGGACTAGGTACATGCTCTAGCATTTCCATACAAGTAACGACATCAAACTGCTCAGGATGTGCTTGAGCAAACTCTTCGGCAGCGATACATTGATAGTCGACTTTTACACCGCTTTCGAGTCCGTGTAATTTAGCGACGGTCAGTGATTTTTGTGCGAGGTCAATACCAGTAACGGTAGCCCCTTTTTTAGCCATGCTCTCGGCGAGGATACCGCCGCCACAACCCACATCTAATACCCGTAGCCCATTTAAGCTGCCACCGACTTGTTCTTCAATCCATTGGAGACGGAGAGGATTAATATCATGTAGTGGTTTAAATTCACTATCAGGATCCCACCATTTAGAGGCTAAGGCACTGAATTTATCGATTTCAGCAGGGTTAACGTTAGAAGTAAGGGGTTGGCTCACAAAATCACCTTTGAGAAATGACAAAAATCTTTCAGAATTTTATCATATTTTGTTTAGGAGATTTGTTAAAGAAAAATAAGAAAGAAAAGGATAGAAGCTTAGAGGGATAGGACGAGAGGAGGAATTGTTTTAAAACTAAAAGACCCCTACGAGAGGGGTCTTTTGGAAATCGAACTAGTCTAAGAGACTATTATTGACGTGGAGTACCAACGATTTCGATTTCTACGCGACGGTTTTGTGCACGACCTTCACGAGTAGCGTTAGAAGCTACAGGTTGAGTCTCACCACGACCAGAAGCGATGATTTGGTCAGCTGGAACACCTTTAGAAACTAAGTAGTTCTTAACAGCAGCAGCACGACGCTCAGATAAGCGTTGGTTGTATGCGTCAGAACCAACAGAGTCAGTGTGACCAACAGCGATTAAAGATTCTAGGTTAAGTTGTTGAACTTGAGCAGCAACTTGGTCAAGAATGTTACGACCTTCTGGTTTTAAAGTAGCACGGTCAAAGTCGAAGAATGTATCGGCATTGAATGTTACTTTGTTAGCAGTAACTTCTGGTGCAGCAGCTGGAGCACCGCAACCTTGAGCTGCAGTAGCTGGAGTC
>JAXECN010000164.1:0-8554 GCA_034093535.1 Pelistega sp. | reverse complement strand
AGAATATAAAGTTTATGGCCGCGTCAATGAGCCGTGTAAAATCTGCGAAACCCCTATTAAAAAGAGCGTAATTGGACAACGTGGGACATTCTTTTGCCCGACATGTCAGCGTTAGAACAAGCACTACTCCATACATTTCTCCCGACTAGATTATTCCAAACTTAAATAAAAAACTCTCCACTATACAATATAGTAGAGAGTTTAGGCATGAGATAAAAACCCTTCGTGTGTACCGACATGCCCAAAGGGTTTTACCTGAAAAATTACGAATTCTCTAAGAAACTCTTTAATTTATCCGCACGGCTTGGATGACGTAATTTACGTAATGCCTTGGCTTCAATCTGACGGATACGCTCACGTGTCACATCGAATTGTTTACCGACTTCTTCGAGTGTTTGGTCTGAACTCATACCAATACCGAAGCGCATACGTAAAACCTTGCCCTCACGCTGCGTGAGTGAGTTAATCACCTCTTCGAACACTTCGCTCATTGAGCGTTGTAATGCAGAATCTGCTGGTGCCAATGTGCTTAAGTCCTCGATAAAATCGCCTAAGTGCGAATCGTCATCATCACCGATTGGTGTCTCCATAGAGATAGGCTCTTTGGCAATCTTCAGAATCTTACGTACTTTTTCGACTGGCATATCCATCTTCTGTGCCAATGTCGCTGGATCAGGCTCTACTCCGGTTTCTTGTAAAATCTGACGATTGATACGATTCATCTTATTAATCGTCTCAATCATATGTACAGGAATACGGATAGTACGAGCTTGGTCTGCAATCGAACGGGTAATCGCTTGGCGAATCCACCATGTGGCAT
This sequence comes from Pelistega sp., assembly GCA_034093535.1. Taxonomy (GTDB): domain Bacteria; phylum Pseudomonadota; class Gammaproteobacteria; order Burkholderiales; family Burkholderiaceae_B; genus Taylorella. Next base: position 7,734 of record JAXECN010000164.1, on the reverse strand, counting down.
AGGTCGAGAATTTATAACCACGACGGTACTCAAACTTGTCCACAGCTTTCATCAGACCGATATTACCCTCTTGGATAAGGTCGAGGAATTGTAAGCCACGGTTGGTGTACTTCTTAGCAATAGAAATCACCAGACGCAAGTTTGCTTCAATCATCTCACGTTTGGCTTTTTTCGCTTTTGCTTCGCCATTCACCATACGTTTATTCACGTCTTTCAAGTCCTGAATTGGCAGAATCACTTCTTTTTCAAGCTCGATAAATTTCTGTTGAATCTCGTGAATGTCTGGGATAAAACGCTCTAATTTCTCAGCATATGGTGCACCTGAGGCAATCTCTTGGTTTACCCACTCAAGATTAGTTTCGTTGCCCGGGAAGACGCTGATAAAATGCTCGCGAGGCATATCCACACGATCCACACACACCGCTAACATCTGACGCTCTAGGTTACGCACCTGCTCTACGTGAGCACGCAATGTATCGGCTAATTTTTCAACAATCTTCGCAGTAAAACGCACGCCTAATAGCTCATCATGGATAATTTGATGGGCTTTTTCGTAGGCTTTAGATTGGTAGCCACCATTTTCGCATTCAGCTTTTAATTTTTTAAATGCTTTTTCGACTTGGTCAAACTTCACCATCGCTTGCTCATGAAGCATCTCAATTTGTTTGCTGCTCATGCCTCCAGGACCATCATCAGCATCATCTTCCATCACAGCACCTGAACCAGCGTATTCCTCGCCATCATCAGAAATCAGTCCGTCTACGACTTCGTCAATCTGTGCTTCACCATCACGCACGCGTTGGATATGTTTTAAAATTTCTTCGACAGTTGTCGGTGAGGCAGCAATCGCCATCACCATGGCTTTAAGACCTTCTTCGATACGCTTAGCAATCTCAATCTCACCATCACGTGTCAATAGCTCCACCGAACCCATCTCACGCATATACATACGCACAGGGTCTGTAGTACGACCAAACTCAGAGTCTACGGTGGTCAATGCTGCTTCTGCTTCGTCTTCAACATCATCGTCATCACTAATTGGCGTGCTATCGTTGAGGATTAAGTCCTCTGCTGTCGGTGCTTGGTCATAGACAGGAATACCCATCTCACTAAACGTGCTGATAATGCTATCAATCGCGTCTGCGTCTACCAAGTCATCAGATAAAGAGTCATTAATCTCCGCATAGGTTAAATAACCACGGTCTTTACCCTGCTTAATTAATTGCTTCATCTGAGCACGGCGTGCTTCAATCTGCTCAGGTGACGAACGTGCACCCTCGCCACGACGCTTGCCACGACCTGATTTGCTATCAGAGAAGTCGATATCTACGCTATCATCATCACCACCGTCATCATCAAAATCTAAATCGTCTGATGAAGAGGCAGACTTAGGACGACCCGGTGATTTCTTGCCTTTTGGCATTTCTTCGAAATCATCAAAGTCATCAAAATCTTCTTCTAACTCTTCCGCTTTTTGTTTCTTAGCGGCTTTTGTTTCTTTAGGAGCTTTAGGGGCTTTTTCAGCCTTTGGTGCTTTAGGCGCAGAAGTCTTGGCTGCGGCTTTTGGCTCTGCAGCGGTTTTCTTCGCCGGTTTAGTTGCTTCTGCTGTCTTAGCGGCAACTACCTTTGTTTCTTTATCAGCAGACTTTGCCGTTGTCTTCTTGGCGGCTGCTGTTTTTTTGTTTTCTGCCATAGTGATGCTTTCTAGTGAAATTTCGTGTGAAATTTATGAAATTGATTGATACTTCTAACAGAGTAAAAGTAGACGATTAACCTTAAATTATACAATATTTCGCCCTATGCGTGCTTATCTCTCAGCCTATTTAACCTTTTGGTCAGTTGACGATATCGGTTCACTTTTTGCTCGTCCTGTAAGTCAGCTGATGTAAATTCACTTAGTGCTTGTTTTAAGCCCTCAATCTCTACTTTCTGGATAATCCCTAACCACTCAGCGGTAGGATCATGCAACACTTCGTCATGCAAGGAGTCTTTTTCCGTGGACATCACGATGCGTTGAATCTCTTCGTCATGGGCAATATGCGGCTGTAGATGACCAATAACGGCAGTGCCTTGAGCCATACATATCGCCAAAAACTGGGTGACTAATTCATAATGGGGTTGCTTGCTCAGAATTTCAAGTTGACGCTCGGTGATATGCTGAATTAATTCGGGATGATTCACCACCAAACGAATAATCCGCAATGACAAGGGATCTACCGTACGTTTGCCTTTTGCGGTATTTACCCCGCGTGTGCGAGCTTTATGTGCTGTACCTCTTGCTGTTGAACCTGTCCTCGTCACCTGCGGTGTCGCAAATACGTCTTCGGCGACTACTGGTGTCGCATTGGTTTGTCCTGCATAGTGTGCTTGGCGCTGCTGCTGTGCTTCGAGGTAATTTGCTAAATCTTGCTTTAACTCGTCATGCGTCAGACTTAATAGCTTGGCAATGTCTTTTTCAATTTGTAGACGAATCACCGTATCTGTTGGAATCTGTACTAACATCGCACGGATTTCATGTAAGCATGCCGCTCGCCCTTCTGCCTCATCTAACTGATAGTTATGCTTAAGCTCTTCCAATAAAAAGCTAGATAAAGGTAAAGAGGTCTGCACCTGCTCGCGAAACTTCTCTTGTCCAAAAGCACGGATATAGGTATCAGGGTCATGCTCTTCGGGCAAGAATAAAAAGCGCATGGCGATATCATCACGCAGCAAAGGCAAGCAAATATTCAAGGCTTTCCATGCTGCACGACGACCCGCTTTATCGCCATCAAAGCTAAAGACGATTTTATGCGTCACTCGCATAAGTTTGGTGAGGTGTTCGCTAGAGGTTGCCGTCCCCAAGGTCGCCACTGCATTTTCCAAGCCAAGCTGCGCTAGACTGACCACATCCATATAGCCCTCGACCACCAACACAAAGCCTTCTTTATGGATACCTTGGCGGTTTTCATAAAGACCGTATAGCTCGGACCCCTTGTGGAAAATCTCTGTCTCGGGAGAGTTCAGGTACTTCGGCTGACCATTTCCAATAATCCGCCCCCCAAAGCCAATCAGCTTGCCACGGGAGCTATAAATCGGAAAGGTAACTCGCTCACGAAAACGATCGTATTTACGCAAATCCTCACTTTGAATCACCAAGCCAGCGTCCACTAGCAAGGGGTCATCATAGTTCTCAAAAACAGTCTTTAAACCTTGGCGGTCGGTACCACTCCAACCTAAACCAAATTTCAAGGCAGTCTGTCCATCAAGACCACGCCCTTTGAGATATTCAATCGCACTCGGTGCATGACGCAACTGCTTCTTGTAGTGTTGCTGTGCTTTTTCTAAGCATTCGTGCAAAAGCTCACTGCGTGCTTTTTGGGCTTTTTCAACGGCAATTTGACGTGGTGAAAGGCGACGCTGTTCTTGCGGAACAGTCATACCAACTCGACCCGCTAATTGTTTAACGGCTTCGGGAAAAGACAGTCCTAGGTGCTTCATCAAAAAGTCGATGGCGCTACCACCCTGACCGCAACTAAAGCAATGGAAAAACTGTTTTTGAGGACTAACTGAAAAGGAAGGACTTTTTTCGTTATGAAAAGGACAAAGGCCAAATAAATTGGCCCCGCTCTTTTTTAATTGCACGTATTGCCCAACCACATCTTCGACATTGACACGGTTGAGCAACTCCTGAACAAAGGATTCAGGAATCATACTAAGAGATTAGTATAGACGTGGAGGTAATTGTTGGCTACGGATACGTTTGTAGTGACGCTTAACCGCAGCAGCGTGTTTACGCTTACGCTCTGGTGTTGGTTTTTCGTAGAATTCACGAGCACGTAAATCTGTTAAAAGACCTGTTTTTTCGATTGTACGTTTGAAACGACGTAGAGCAGCCTCAAATGGCTCATTTTCTTTAAGACGAACGCTTGGCATTCTAAAAATCCTCTATTTAAGTGTGAGCTATTACAGCATAACTCACGGTGTTCTGTAAAAAGTGTCAGTGCCCAATACTAGCACTAACTAGGTATCTCTCGCTCTCTATCTCGTGGCGAAAGACGGTTATCAAAATCACCTGACCTTTTTATGAAGTAGTATTAATGTAATTTCTATCAACTTAAAAAGCCTCTACACATAAGTAAAAAAGCCCAGCTAAGCCAATAGACCTATAAACCATCGATTATCACATATTTTTTATAATATTGTCAAGCACTTAAGACTTTCGAGTTAAAACCTTAAGACCTTCCACTTAAAATAAAGAAACCCTGCTCAACTGAACAGGGTATCCTTGTTAATTAGCTCTTGCGCTTTAGCTATTTTGCGATGTGCCTTTGCGAATCCACGCTTCTAATTGATGTGGACGTAAGCTATCGTAATCCTCAAATGGTTGATGAATCCAAGGATTTGTCGGTAGTTTATCTACATAATAATGGGGTTCTACTTTAGAATGCCCTTTCCACCATAACACTGCCGAACGCATTTCTTCAATCGCTGGGAATTGTGATAGTAGATGGTCGTACACTTTATTAAAAGTTAAACCGGTATCCACCATATCATCGACTAATAACACGCGACCTGATAATGTACCTCGTGTAATGGTGATGAACTTAGCGATGTCTAATTGACCTTGTACGGTACCTGCTGCTTCACGGTAAGAGCTAGTCGCTAAAATACCTAGTGGCACATCAAAAATACGTGATAATACATCACCCACTCGCACACCACCGCGTGCTAAACATACGATTTGATCAAATTTCCAACCAGATTGGTGTACTGTCAATGCCAAACGCTCAATTAAGCGATTGTAATCTGACCAACTTACCCATAAATCTGTATCTGTACTTTGTGGTAGGCTCATCATTAACCTTTTAATGGATTATTTAACATAATGGTTTCGTTACGGTCTGGACCGGTTGAAATCATCGCGATAGGTACTTCGCAGATTTCTTGCATACGAGCTAAGAACTTACGTGCGTTTTCAGGTAATTTATCGTACTCTGTTACGCCTTTAGTTGTCTCTGTCCAACCAGGAATCATCTCAATAATTGGCTCTACTTTAGCACAATTTGCTGCACCGTATGGTAATACGTCAACTTCTTTGCCGTCTAATTTATAGCCTACGCAAATACCTACTTCGCTTAAACCATCTAAAACATCTAGTTTAGTAACACATAAACCGCTGATACCGTTAATAATCGCTGAGCGTTTTAGGGCAGCAGCGTCAAACCAACCACAACGGCGTGGACGACCTGTTACTGAACCAAACTCTTGACCCACTTTAGCGATATGCGCACCGATATCATCTAATAATTCGCTTGGGAAAGGACCTGAACCTACACGTGTTGTATAGGCTTTAGTAATACCGAGGACATAGTGTAATGAAGAAGGACCTACACCAGCACCTGCTGAGGCTTGACCTGCTACGCAATTACTACTTGTCACAAAAGGATAAGTACCGTGGTCGATATCTAATAATGCACCTTGGGCACCTTCGAATAATAAGGCTTTACCCGCTTTTTGAACTTCGTAAAGCTCTTCAGCTACGTCTGCTACCATTGGTTTAATTTGAGCAGCCCACTCTTTAATCTGAGCACGAATTTCGTCATAAGAAACTGTCGGTGCTTTTAATAAGTTCGCTAGGATAAAGTTGTGATACTCAACGATTTCTTTAAGCTTAGTCTCAAGCACATCCTCTTGGAACATATCTTGGACACGGATAGCACGGCGAGCGACTTTGTCCTCATAAGCAGGACCAATACCACGACCTGTTGTACCAATCTTAGCATCGCCTTTTGCGGCTTCACGCGCTTGGTCAATAGCGATATGGTATGGCAGGATTAATGTCGCTGCTTCTGAGATTTTTAAGCGGCTACGTACATCAATACCTGCGGCTTCTAATTCACCGATTTCTTTTAATAAGGCTTCTGGTGAAAGCACTACGCCATTACCGATATAGCAAGTAGTATGTTTGTGCATGATACCAGATGGGATTAGGCGAAGAATAGTCTTTTGACCGTTAATCCAGAGGGTATGTCCTGCGTTATGACCGCCTTGGAAACGTACAACGCCATGCACGCTTTCGGCTAACCAGTCAACGATTTTGCCTTTTCCTTCATCACCCCATTGGGTACCGATGACTACAACGTTTTTGCTCATATTCGTAAGCTCCAAATAAAAATTTGTTTTATCAGGGGAAACATCTTATAGAAGATTTCTGTCTTGCTCAGATATCCTTCGGATATAGATGAATTCGACAAAAATTTCTCTCCAGATGTATCCCTATATTCAACTATTCTTTAAAATCCACTCGCCGTTTTCCAAAACAAGGGTCTGTTCAAAGACGAATTCGTCTACGGAAAACTGGCTATTAGGAAACTCTTGTACCACGATGTTACCGGCTTCGCGTAAGGCTTTAATCTTCGCGGTCAACGCGCTATCGGTAGACCATGGGGCGCGGATGGCTTTGCTTGCTTGGGCTGGGCTCAATCCAGCCGACAATTTACGCAAATCTAAGCTAAAGCCTGTCGCTGGTCGTGCACGTCCGTAAACGGCACCGGCATTATCATAACGACCGCCACGAACAAGGGCTTCGTGCCAACCATCGGCATACAAGGCAAAAATCACGCCCGAATGATAGGCATAGCCTGTCACATCGGCTAAGTCAATACTTACAGTATCTGCGTCTAATGTCGAGACCACCTCTTGTAAAGCCTGTAAGCCTGTTTGTACTCCAGCTAAATTAGGTAAGACTTGTGCTGCACGCGCTAATACGTCTACTCCACCATAAAGCTGTGGCAAAGCCAATAAGCCTGCTCGAATATCACTCGGCAAGCTAGGGTATTGGTTCAATAATGAGGTCAATGAGGCAACATCTTTGTCTTTGAGGTAGGTGTAAATCGTATCAATATCCGCCCCAAAGGCTGGGAATGCCTCAATCAAGGCTCTAGTAATACCCGGGTGATTTAAATCCACGCGAGGATTAGCCACACCTGCCACAGATAGGCTCTCTAAGGCTAACTGAATGACCTGATAATCTGCCTCTGGACCGGCATAACCATAAATCTCGGCACCAATCTGCATAAGCTCACGCTCTGATAACAGACCGGCTGGTTTAGCATGAAGGACAGAACCGCAATAACATAAGCGTGTCACTCCCTCACGATTGAGCAAATGGGCATCAATACGAGTAATCTGTGGTGTCATATCGGCACGTACGCCAATGGTACGCCCTGAAATCTGGTCGACTAGCTTACATGTCTGTAGGAACAAGGTGTCTTGCTGTCCTGCAAATAATGAGTCGGTATACTCCACTAATGGTGGGGTTACCATCTCAAAACCATAGGTGCGATAGAGGTCGAGCAAACGACGGCGTAATTCCTCTATACGACGTGCCTCTGCGGGTAAGATATCAGAGAGATAGTCTGGCAATAACCAATTCTGAGCACTCATGCTAAATCCAATAAAAAAACGGTCTATTTGCGTAAGCAAGTAGACCGTATTTGCATTTCTTAACTTACAAGGCATTATATATCAAAAAATACCAAGTGGTAGTAGATACGCCTATATCCGATGAATTTTATTTCGATTCTTTGAAGTATTTAAAGAAATCTGATTTTGGATCCACCACTAATAAATCGTTTTTCGATGAGAAAACGTTTTTATAGGCATTCATACTGTTATAGAAACTATAAAAGTCTGGATTGCGGCTATAAGCGTCTGCGTAAATCTTAGCAGCTTGAGCATCACCCTCACCTCGGA
>JAXECN010000163.1:0-4753 GCA_034093535.1 Pelistega sp. | reverse complement strand
GCTGCCGTTAATGTTGTTTTACCGTGGTCAACGTGACCAATTGTACCTACGTTTACGTGCGGTTTGGTACGTTCAAACTTACCTTTTGCCATGACCAAGACTCCTGAATATGTCTTACTGGGAATTAATGAAAAATTTCTGGTGCCCATGGCGGGAATCGGACCCGCGACCTCTCCCTTACCAAGGGAGTGCTCTACCACTGAGCCACATGGGCGTTTTGTTTGGAGCGGGCGAAGGGAATCGAACCCTCATCATCAGCTTGGAAGGCTGTTGCACTACCATTGTGCTACGCCCGCGCAACTTAACACCTACCCTTTATTCATTCGATATGGTAGCTGATTGATGTTTAGCTCGACAAAGAACAAATAAAGATGTTTGGTGGTAGAGGTTGGATTCGAACCAACGTAGGCGCTAGCCAACAGATTTACAGTCTGCCCCCTTTAGCCACTCGGGCACTCTACCCCAAAGGAATTTGAGATTATGAACTGATTTCCTAACATTGTCAAGATAGACGCTGTAGAAAATGTTGTGAATAGCAACAAGACGGGGTGTCTTTGTTGTATTTTTGTAGCAAGAATAGAATTATAACAAAGCTAGCTAGAAAAGCAAGCTTTTTATGGCGAAAAGTGAATTTTTTCATCATTTCGCCATATTTATCCTATCAAGATATTTTAATAAACTTTATTTTATTATTCAAAATCAATAACTTAATCAAAAACAACAGATAAACCCATTTTTTCTAATAAGGCATTGATATGTTCTGAATCATTAAAATTAATGATTAATTGACCATTCCCTTTGCGTCCGAGCTTAAAGCTAACATCTGTTGCCAAATAATCAGATAGGTTTTCTTGTAAACGCTCAATATCACGATTGGTCGCTTTTTTAGCCACCGATTTTTTCGCTGTTTCACCAGCTAAGATTTTATTGACTAATTTTTCTGTTTCGCGAACTGAAAGCTTTTTAGCATGGACTTGATTGGCGACAATAATTTGCTGCGCATTGTCTAAAGCCAATAAAGCACGAGCATGCCCCATATCAATATCACCAGCATTTAGCATTGTTTGAACTGGTGCTGCCAAATTTAGCAAACGCAATAAATTCGATGTAGCAGGACGTGAGCGACCAATAGATTGCGCTGCTTGCTCTTGCGTAAATTTAAATTCCTGAATAAGACGCTGAATACCTCTTGCCTCTTCTAGAGGATTAAGGTCCTCACGTTGCATATTCTCAATCAATGCCATGATGGCAGCATTTTGATCGCTAACATCACGAATAAGAACAGGAACCTCATCAAGACCCGCTAATTTAGCTGCACGAAAACGACGCTCACCAGCAATAATTTCATAGCGACCTTTAGCGATTGGACGGACTAAGATAGGTTGCATTAACCCCTGCTCTTTAATAGACTCTGATAGCTCTAAAAGAGCAGATTCGTCCATATGTGAGCGAGGCTGATATTTACCTGCCTGTAAAACATCTACAGATAATGTATTAGAATTCGCATCCGGCTTTTTTTGTAAATCCGCTAACACATCAGCATCGCCACCTAGCAAATTATCTAAACCTTTCCCTAAGGCACTTTTTTTAACTGCTTTACCTAAACCCTTACTAGCAACCTTTTTAGTTGCTACTGTTTTTGCACTTGTTTTATTTGCTCGCATAATTATTTATCCATTGCCTTTACACGTTTAATTAATTCTGCACCGAACTGGGCATACGCTTTTGCACCACGTGCTGATTTATCATAATTCACACCAGGAATACCGTGACTTGGTGCTTCAGCAAGGCGCACATTACGCGGAATAATCGTTTTATAAACACTATCTTTAAAATGAGAAACCAATTGTTCTGACACTTGCTGCTGTAGTGTAATACGTGGATCAAACATTACTCGCAGAATTCCAATTTGTGTCAAATTAGGATTAATGCTCTTATGAACTCGCTTAATTGTATTCACTAAATCAGCCAAACCCTCTAAAGCAAAATATTCACACTGCATAGGAATAATCACGCCATGCGCAGAGCTTAAACCATTTAGTGTGAGTAATGATAAAGTCGGCGGGCAATCAATCAAGATAAAATCATATTGATTATCCACGCTTGCTAGTGCTTTTTTCAACTGATGCTCACGCTCTTCTAACTGCACTAAATCTAACTCAGCACCCGAAAGCTCTCGATTACCCGGTAATACATCATAATTACCTGTCTCCGAATAAACACGCGCCTCTTCCACTGTTGCTTGATTAATTAATACCTGATAGATATTTAAATCTAATTCATTCTTATCAATGCCACTACCCATAGTCGCATTGCCTTGAGGATCTAAGTCAATCAAAAGAACCTTTTTCTTCTGATTAGCTAAACTCGCAGCAAGATTAATCGCTGTTGTAGTCTTACCTACACCGCCCTTTTGATTAGCAACACAAAAAATCTTAGCCAATTTAGTTTCCTTTAATATTCTGTTTTAAGTAAATCAAACAACGTTCCGCATCCAGTTGAGGTACTTGAATCGGTAAATATTGCTCAATATCCCAATTAGACTGAGCACGTAACTCCTCTACTTCATCCTCTAAATAATGCCCTTTCATGGCGACTAAACTACCTGTGCTAGAAACATGATGTCCAGACCAATTCGCAAAATCTGCCAAAGAAGCAAAAGCACGAGAAATCACTAAATCCACAGGCTCAATATCATAAGATTCAATTCGAGTGTGCTTAGACTTTAAATTCTTCAATCCTAGCATGCCTGCTACTTGCATAACAAAACTCGTTTTTTTCTCAACAGCATCAACACAAGTAATTTGCCAACTTGGGTTCATAATAGCCAACACTACACCTGGCAAACCACCACCTGAGCCCACATCCAATCCTCGCAAACTATCTAAAGAAGCAAATCTATCTTGTAATGGTTTTACTACAGCTAAGCTATCCAAAATATGATGCGCCAAAATTTGCTCATCTGTTTTTAGTGCGGTCAAGTTATAGGTTTTATTCCAACGCTTTAATAAATCCATATAGCCCAACAATTTTTGTTGTTGTTCTGCAGTGGCTTTTATACCTAGCTGGGCAATCCCCTCTTCCAATTTCCGCTCAATTATCGCGTCCATTTTGACCCTTTATATTATGCTTCACAAATTACCATTTAGTATCAACGTATAAAACTTCAAAAGTGCTTTACCTACTTTTCCGTAAGTTTTAAACAGTTGTTTGCATACGCTTTAGCTGAATCAATAATAATGAAATCGCCGCTGGTGTTACCCCAGATATCCGACTCGCCTGACCAATTGTTTCTGGACGATGTTCTTTTAACTTCTGGCGTACTTCAAATGATAAGTTTGTCATAGAATCATAGTCCAGAGACTCTGGAATCTTCTGGTTTTCATAGTGAATATGGCGATTCACTTCTTCTTGTTGACGCGCAATATAACCTGCATATTTTAATTGAATCTCAACTTGCTCAATTTCTGTTGGCGTCAATGGCACTTCAGGTTTGTAATCTTTTTCAGATGGCAAATCTAAAAGTTCTTTATAACCAACATTAGGACGTTTAATTAAATCAGATAATAAATAGTCTCGTTCTAATGGCTTTCCGAATAAAGCCAGAGAATCTTGCTCCGTATAAGTACGTGGATTTACACGAATACCTCTTAAGCGCTCAATCTCTTTTTCTACATTATCACGTTTACGACAAAAAACATCCCAACGATCATCAGGCACAAGCCCCAATTCTCGACCAATTTCTGTTAGACGATAATCAGCATTATCCTCTCGTAAACTCAAACGATATTCAGCACGAGAAGTAAACATCCGATAAGGCTCTGTCACACCACGAGTAATTAAATCATCGACTAGAACACCTAGATAAGCTTGGTCACGGCGAGGTGTCCAAGGCTCTAAATCTTTCGTATAACGAGCAGCATTTAGACCCGCTAATAGACCTTGAGCAGCAGCTTCTTCATAACCTGTTGTACCATTAATCTGACCAGCAAAAAACAAACCTTGAATAACTTTAGTCTCTAAGCTTGCTTTTAGACCGCGTGGATCAAAATAATCATATTCAATTGCATAGCCAGGGCGAAGGATATGCGCCTTTTCCAAACCAGGTAAAGAATGAATTAAATTTAACTGAACATCAAACGGTAAACTTGTTGATACACCATTTGGATAAATCTCATGAGTTAACAAACCCTCTGGCTCTAAGAAAATCTGATGAGATTCTTTATCTGCAAATCGTTTAATCTTATCCTCAATAGATGGACAATAACGAGGACCTACACCATCGATAACGCCTGTATAGAGGGGTGAGCGATCAAGTCCATTAAGAATAATCTCATGTGTACGCGCATTTGTATGCGTAATCCAGCAAGAAACTTGCTTTGGATGCATCTCTGGTGAGCCCATATAAGAAAACACAGGCATAGGATCTGTATCACCAGGTTGTTCGATTAATTTTGAATAATCAATCGTTCTCGCATCAATTCGTGGTGGCGTACCAGTTTTTAAGCGACCCTGAGGTAAATTCATTTCTTTTAAGCGATGCGCCAAACTAATTGCAGGAGGGTCCCCTGCACGACCAGCAGAATAATTACTTAAGCCAATATGAATCAAACCATTTAAGAACGTGCCCGCTGTCAGTACTACCGCTTTTGATCGAAATTTAACACCAATCTGCGTAACTGCACCAACAACCTTATCACCTTCTAAAATCAAATCATCAACTGATTGTTGAAAGATAAATAAATTCTCTTGA
>JAXECN010000162.1:0-3154 GCA_034093535.1 Pelistega sp. | reverse complement strand
TTTGCTGAAGAGGCAAAACGAATCTATGGGGATACCATTCCAGGCCCAGCGGCTGATCGTCGAATTTTAGTTCTAAAACAAGCCATTGGTGTATGTGCGGCAGTAACACCATGGAACTTTCCTAATGCGATGATTACTCGTAAAGCAGCTCCTGCGTTGGCAGCTGGATGTACTTTTGTGATTCGTCCTGCTTCGCAAACTCCATTTTCTGCTTTGGCAATGGCTGTATTGGCGGAAGAGGCGGGAATCCCAGCTGGCGTATTTAATGTCTTAACAGGTGATGCAGAGTCGATTGGTCGAGTCTTAACAGAGAGTCCGATTGTTCGTAAGTTTAGTTTTACAGGATCGACACCAGTCGGACGTAAGCTGATGCAGCAATGTGCTTCAACTATTAAAAAGGTTTCTTTAGAATTAGGTGGTAACGCACCATTTATCGTTTTTGATGATGCGGATGTTGATGCGGCTGTACAAGGAGCAATTGCCGCAAAATTCCGTAATGCGGGGCAGACATGTGTATGTGCCAACCGTATTTATGCACAAGCAGGTATTTATGAAGAGTTTACTCAGAAATTAGCTGCGGCCGTTCAGAAATTAAAAGTCGGTGATGGTACGCAAGCGGGTACTGAAATTGGTCCTATGATTGAACAAAAAGCGATTAACAATACGGTGAGCCTACTCGAAGATGCCAAGGCTAAGGGGGGTGAGATTCTTTGTGGTGGTGAGTATAAAGACTTATTCTTTATGCCAACAGTGGTTAAGAATGCGAATACCGATATGCGAGTCTTTAATGAGGAAATCTTTGGGCCGATTGCTCCTGTCTTTAGGTTTGACACTGAAGAAGAGGTGATTCGTTTAGCTAATGATACTGAGTATGGCTTAGCCTCTTATTTCTATAGTGAGAATATGAACCGGGTGATTCGTGTTTATGAAAAACTGGATTATGGTATGGTCGGTGTGAATACAGGTATTTTATCGAATGAGGCAGCACCGTTTGGAGGTGTTAAACAATCTGGTTTAGGACGTGAAGGTTCTAAATACGGTATTGAGGATTATGTAGAAATTAAATATGTGGCATTAGCTGTGAAATAAGCTTCATTTTTCTAGTACAACGCCCATGGATTTTTTGAATCGATGGGCGTTTTTAATTAAAAATGTCGTTTTATATATGAGTGTAGAAGTTAAGATTCTACCTTTTGGACAAAAGCTAAATATTCTTTCTTTTTCTTCTGTTCAGCTAATAGTTGGTCTGATTTAAAGGCTGCATGAACAGCTAAAACACCAAAAAGAAGAATAACTGAACCAGATAAGAAAATACCAATAGTTAAACTACCCATGTTAGTTCTCCTTTTGTATAGACTCTTATTCTAAGCATATAAAAAAGCTCATCACAAAGGATGAGCTTGATAGTAAAAAAGACAAGCTAATTAGCTCTGCGGCACATAGCCTTGTGCTTCGACATCTTTATCTTCGAACAAATAGCTTTCCATTTGTTGTTTAACATATTTACGAGCACGTGCGTCAGCTAGATTAAGACGGTTTTCATTGACGATACGCGTTTGTACGTCCATCCAGTTCATCCACGCCTCGCGAGAAATATTTTGGTAGATTTTTACGCCAAGCTCACCTGGATAAGGAGGGAAATCCAAACCTTCCGCTTCTTTTTTTAGCTTTACACATTGAACCATGCGTGCCATAGATAAAATTCCTTTTAAAGTTTCTTGATGAAAATGAGACTATTTCTAGCTCGATTGTAATTCATTTGCTTTTCTGCGGGCAAGTCTTCAATAGAGCCTTGGACAAAGCCACGCTTAATAAACCAATGTGAGGTACGCGTAGTGAGTACGAAAAGTCGTTTGATACCCAATGCACGTGCCTTGGTCTCGGTATGTCGTAATAAGATTTCTCCCTCACCAGAACTTTGCCAATCAGGGTGTACGATTAGGCAAGCCATCTCTGCCATTTGATCTTTAGGGTAGGGCATAAGCGAAACGCAACCATAGATAATGCCGTCATGCTCAAGGACGGTGAATTTTTCTACATCACGCTCAATAATATGGCGACCACGTGGTACGAGCGTGCCATCAGCCTCCAATGGCTCAATGAGACTAACAATCGCACCGATATCATCAACGGTTGCTGGGCGTAAGTCATCAAGAGTATCCTCAACCACCATGGTACCAACACCGTCATGGGTAAAGTATTCTAGTAATACGCTACCGTCTAAATCATGGGGAATAATATGCGCACGTTTTACGCCGCGTCGAACTGCTTTGGAGGCATGTTTGAGGAAATTCGAAAACTCTTCATCAAGCTGATGTTCACTACCTAATAAGCGGTCGACATCAACACGAGCAATCTCGGTGATAATATTTCCTTGGTCATCACGAAGTACACTTGATTTATTGAGGAAAATCAGTTTATCCGCTTTAAGCGCAATTGCTGTGCTGGTAGCTAAGTCTTCCATGGCAATATTAAAAGCCTCACCTGTTGGTGAAAAACCAATCGGACCCATTAATACCACGGCACCCAGTGACATTGCTTTATTGATCGTATCAATATCGAATTTACGTACTTTACCGGTATGCTTGTAATCAATACCGTCAATAACGCCTGCTGGTTGTGCCGTCACGAAGTTGCCTGAAATCACATGAATTTGTGAGTTAGACATTGGTGTGTTAGGTAAACCTTGACTAAAAGCCGCCTCAATATCCAGACGAATCTCACCTGCAGCTTCTTTACAGCACTCTAGTGCTACCGCTGATGTAGGCTCAACAGAAAGTCCAAATTGATAGTCATAGCCTTTTAGGCGCAATTGTTCATTCACTTGTGGACGAGAGCCGAAAACCAATACTAATCGGACACCTAGTGCAGTTAAGAGCGATAAGTCTTGCACGAGAGCATTCAGCTTACCTTCTTGAACTAAATCGCCACCAAAACCAACGACAAAGGTCTTGCCTCGCATCGTATGCACATAGGGAGCTACCTCTCGGAACCAGCGTACAAACTGAGCTGGGGCAAATTCAGGTGCGTCGAGTGCAGAGTAAGTTTCGATTTCAGAGGACATGGAAAGAAGGTGCTCCTAAAAGAGGATTTATCAATAATCTAAGGGATAAATATCGCTATCCAAGCATTAACAAATTATAATGTCGGATAG
>JAXECN010000161.1:0-8137 GCA_034093535.1 Pelistega sp. | reverse complement strand
AAAAAACGCTTAGATTCTAGCGCTTCATCAACTCAAAGAACTCATCATTGGTCTTGGTTGAGCGGATTTTATCGAGGATAAACTCCATTGCTTCCACTTCATCCATCTCATGGATAAACTTACGTAATACCCATGTTTTTTGAAGTGTTTCCGGTTTCATCAATAACTCTTCGCGACGTGTACCTGATTTATTGAGGTTAATCGCAGGATAGAGACGTTTTTCTGCTAAGCGACGCTCTAGATGAACCTCAGAGTTACCTGTTCCTTTGAACTCCTCGTAGATAACCTCATCCATACGGCTACCCGTTTCAATCAGTGCTGTACCAATAATTGTCAGAGAACCACCCTCTTCAATATTACGAGCCGCACCAAAGAAACGTTTTGGACGTTGTAGGGCATTTGCGTCAACACCACCTGTTAATACCTTGCCTGATGATGGAACAACGGTATTATACGCACGCGCTAGACGAGTAATGGAGTCTAACAGAATAATCACATCTTTCTTCAGCTCAACTAAGCGTTTTGCCTTTTCAATAACCATCTCTGCCACTTGTACATGGCGTGTTGCTGGCTCGTCAAAGGTCGAGGCAATCACTTCACCGCGTACAGTACGCTGCATTTCTGTAACCTCCTCAGGACGCTCATCGACTAATAACACCATCAAAATCGCGTCAGGATAGTTAGTAGTCAGTGAGTTAGCGATTTGTTGCATCATCACGGTCTTACCTGATTTAGGACTCGCTACAATCAGTGCACGCTGACCTTTACCCATCGGGGCAAAAATATCAAGAATACGACCTGTACGGTTCTCATCACTCTTAATATCACGCTCTAAAATCAACGGTTTATTCGGGTGTAATGGTGTCAAGTTCTCAAACATAATGCGATGTTTCATCGCTTCTGGAGCGATACCATTTACTTTTTCGACTTTAACCAGTGCGAAATAACGCTCACCATCTTTAGGCACACGGACTTCACCTTCAATCGAATCGCCTGTATGTAAATTAAAACGGCGAATTTGTGATGGCGAAATATAAATATCGTCTGTACTAGCAAGGTATGATGAGTCTGGCGAACGTAAAAAACCAAAGCCATCAGGTAAAACTTCAAGTACACCGTCTCCAAAAATTTGTTCGCCCAACTTAGCGCGGCGCTTCATGATTTGGAACATTAATTCTTGTTTACGGAAACGGTTAGCGTTTTCAATCTCTAGCCCGGCGGCCATATCTAATAATTGAGAAACGTGTAAAGATTTTAATTCGTTTAAATGCATTATTTTTAGAAGAAAAAATGGCGGGTTAATAGAACTAACCCGCGCGATGAAAATATATTACGTATTGCTGGCGATAAAGTTATTTAAATCCGTTTTGTTAACGGCACCGACTTTAGTGGCTACTGATTGACCCTTATCAAAAATCATCAATGTTGGGATACCACGGATACCAAAGCGAGCAGCGACATCAGGATGTTGTTCTACGTCTACTTTAACTACTTGTACTTTGCCTTCGAGTTCCTTAGCGACTTCGTCTAGGATTGGGGCAATCATCTTACAAGGACCACACCATGGTGCCCAGTAGTCTACTAAAACAGGTTTGTCTGATTGTAATACGTCAGCGTCAAAGCTTTCCGCTGTTGCGTGTTTGATAATATCGCTCATAATAATTTATAAGATAAATAAGATTAGAAAATAGAATTTGCTCAAATCGACCTATCTACATCATGGTCATCGCAAAATATTAGAATTTTTTCGGCTGTTAATTAATCAGCCATCTAGAAGAACTGTTTGAGTTGTCTGTTATTGTACATTTTTTTATAAAAAATAGAAAAAATTATTTCTGAATTTTTATAAAAAATCTCAAGTGATTGATATCATTAAAAATCAAGTACCTGATTTTACTAAAAAGCTTGATTTCACTAAAAACTTAGGGTCAGCCCCTCGACCGACCCTAGTACCTCATAGATTATTTGCCCTCTAATTTAGCAACCGCGGCTTCTAATGCCTCTACTCGCTCACGTAGAGAGTCCACTAAAGCACGTTGAATATCAAATTCTTCACGAGTAACTAAATCCATCTTAGCAAAGCCTTGAGCCATAAAGGCTTTTACATTTTTCTCAATATCGGCGGCTGGACTTTTGGCGATAAGCTCCTGAACATTTTTCTGGAACTCTTCAAACATTTGATTAGGATTGATCATATATCTACCTTTTAAATATACAGTTTTGAATTAAACCCTTGACCCAATGAATTGAGCCAAGGGTATTAATCAAAGAGACTATTTTAACGCACTGTTACGATGAGTGTGTCATATTTGCTCATACAGGGAAACTTACTTCTTAAAAGTAAACTGATCACCCTCAACATCAACATAGATGATGTCTTTAGCGGCAAACTCACCCTCAAGCAGGCGTTTTGAAAGAGGATTTTCAATCAACTGTTGGATAGCACGTTTGAGTGGACGTGCACCAAACACAGGGTCAAACCCACTTTCGGCGATTTTAGCTAATGCCGCATCACTCACCTCTAAGCCCATCTCATGAGCAGCAAGGCGTTGTGCCAAGCGTTGTAACTGAATCTTCGCAATATCCGCAATATGCTTATTATCTAAGCCATGGAATACCACCACCTCATCAATACGGTTTAAGAATTCAGGACGGAAAGATTGTTTTAACTCTTCCCATACCACACCTTTGACCGTCTCATAAGGCTCGCCACTTAAGGCTTGGATTTGTGTTGAACCGATATTCGATGTCATCACAATCACCGTATTTCTAAAATCGACAGTACGTCCTTGACCATCAGTTAAGCGACCATCATCTAACACTTGTAAAAGTACATTAAATACGTCTGGATGTGCTTTTTCCACTTCATCCAAGAGAATGACGCTATAAGGCTTACGGCGAACCGCTTCGGTCAGATAACCACCCTCTTCATAACCGACATACCCCGGAGGTGCACCGATAAGTCGAGCCACCGAATGTTTCTCCATAAACTCACTCATATCGATACGGACAAGATGTTCATCCGAATCAAATAAGAAGTTTGCCAATGCTTTGGTCAATTCTGTCTTACCTACCCCAGTCGGTCCTAAGAATAAGAATGAACCATACGGTTTGCTTGGGTCAGATAAACCTGCTCGTGAGCGACGAATGGCATCAGACACCAGACGCACGGCTTCGTCTTGCCCCACCACACGTTTATGAAGCTGCTCTTCCATGGTTAATAACTTAGCACGCTCGCCTTGCATCATTTTCGATACAGGGATACCCGTCGCACGCGATACGACTTCTGCGATTTCCTCAGCACCGACTTCTGTACGCAAGAGTTTGTGTTTTTGCTCACCATTCTCTGCCGATTTTTCTGCTGCTTTTAAGCGAGCCTCTAACTCTGGCAACTTACCATATTGCAATTCAGATAATTTACCAAAATCACCTTTGCGTTGGTACTCTGCCATCTCTGCACGCACACGCTCAATCTCTTCTTTAATCGATTGTGTTCCTTGGACAGAGGCTTTTTCTGCTTTCCACACTTGCTCATAGTCATCGTATTCACGCTGTAATTTAGTCAGCTCTTCTTCGATATTCTGCAAGCGGCGTAAAGAAGCCTCATCCGTTTCTTTGCGTACGGCTTCACGCTCGATTTTCAATTGGATAATACGGCGGTCTAAGCGATCCATCACCTCTGGCTTAGAGTCGATTTCCATACGAATACGAGCCGCTGCCTCATCAATGAGGTCAATCGCTTTATCGGGTAAAAAACGATCCGTAATATAACGATTACTTAGCTCTGCGGCTGCCACAATCGCTGGGTCAGTAATCTCCACCCCATGGTGAATCTCATAACGCTCTTGTAAGCCACGTAAAATCGCAATCGTTGACTCCACATCCGGCTCATCAACCAAGACTTTTTGGAAACGGCGCTCTAAAGCAGCGTCTTTTTCAATATATTGACGATACTCATCCAACGTCGTCGCACCAATACAATGCAACTCACCACGCGATAAAGCAGGTTTTAGCATATTGCCAGCGTCCATCGCACCCTCGGCTTTACCTGCCCCTACCATAGTATGAATTTCATCGATAAAGACGATATTCTGTCCCTCGTCTTGAGCCAGCTCTTTTAAGACGGCTTTTAGACGCTCTTCAAATTCACCACGATATTTTGCGCCGGCAAGTAAAGAGGCTAAATCTAATGTTAAGACACGTTTGCCGCGTAAAGACTCAGGCACTTCGTCATTAACAATACGTTGAGCTAAACCCTCAACAATGGCGGTTTTACCAACACCGGGCTCACCAATTAATACTGGGTTATTTTTGCTACGACGTTGTAAAATCTGAATCGCACGGCGAATCTCATCATCACGACCGATAACTGGGTCAAGCTTACCTTGGCGAGCACGCTCGGTTAAATCGGTCGTATATTTCTTCAGTGCCTCACGATTAGACTCACCGTCTTGCTCGGTGACGCTACTACCACCTCGCACATCTTCGACCGCTTTTTCAAGTGCCGCTTTTTGTAAGCCACACTCACGGAGCAATTGACCAATATCGGTTTTATCATCCGCTAGCGCAAGTAAAAATAACTCGCTAGCAATAAAGTTATCACCGCGTTTAGCTGCTTCTTTATCGGTACGAAGTAAGATTTGATTGAGGATACGGCTGATTTGTACCTCATCAATCCCCTCAACTTTAGGGAAGTTCTGAATAGCCGTGGCTAGGCGTTTTTGTAAATTAGCTACTTGGACACCTGCACGTGCCAATAAGCTCGCAATACCAGAATCGTTATCAGCCAACATCACAGATAAAACGTGAGCCGCTTCGATATATTGGTTATCATTGCGTACCGCTAAGCTTTGCGCATCACCCAAAGCTTGCTGGAATTTTGTCGTTAGTTTGTCAAATCTCATGATAGATTTCCTCATATTCTGTCGGGCGGTTGCCCTGATGATTTATATATTAGGGACAGATGAGAAATTTCAAGAGTAATCTTGTTAAAATAATTCCTTAATTGATTGATTTTCCTATCCTCATGACACCCTCTCTTATCACGCTCGATACTTGTGTATTAATGCATACCTTTACGCGTAACTTGCTCTTGCGTCTACCACAAGCCGGCATTTGTTCGCCCATATGGTCCAATGAAATTGGGCGTGAATGGCTACGCAATGCCCCCCGTATCTGGAAAGTCGAGCGTGATATTGTCGTAGCAGCATGGGAGGCTATGCAAAAAACACACCCTACTGCCAACCTCGGTGATATTGAGGTCGATGAAATACTCTTCAAGAAGATTGATAAAAAAGACCGTCATATTGCAGCGTGTGCATGGATTGGACAGCAACAGCACGCTCAACAAGAAAGCATATTACTCACTTGGAATACCAAAGATTTTCACAAAAAGACATTACGTGATTTAGGTATTGCACTCAAGACACCCGAACAATATCTGAGCGAATTGTGGAGTCATCATCAAGACCTACTGATATCGCTTTTTGAACAAGGGCGAGAAGAACATCTAGCACTGGGTCTGCCAGACTATTCGATGGAAGAATTATTGAAAAGAGATAAATTATTTAGGGTAGCTAAACTCTACCTAGCCACCCTAACTAAATAAGCTTAGTTTGTTGTCGTTTTTGCCTTAGTGGCTTGCTGCTGTTGAGAGCCAATGCGAATCGGTGCAATCGGTGCTTCTTCATTGGGAGGAAGCACACGGACAAGTACCTCTTTTGAGTCAATCATACTCATCTCTGCACGGGCGTAATCCTCTAATGCTTGCGTACCTGACTTTAAGTCCTCAATTTCCGCTTGCATTGCCGCATTACGCGCCGTCATCGCTCTATTAGTCTCTTGCTGAGCCTTGAGTTGCTGGTTTAATTCATCCACTCTTTTATAGCCGAAATCACCCATACGCAATGGGTACTGAATCGCCAAGCAAGCTAATACAAGAATGACTAATATATTACGCATATCAAAAACTACAATTACGCTAAGTTATAAAAAGCCTCACGACCCGGATAAGTCGCTACTTCAGCAAGTTCTTCTTCGATACGAAGCAATTGATTATACTTCGCCATACGGTCAGAACGAGATAAAGAACCTGTTTTGATTTGCATTGCATTGGTCGCTACAGCGATGTCTGCAATTGTAGAGTCCTCTGTCTCACCTGAGCGATGAGAAATCACTGCTGTATAACCTGCACGTTTTGCCATCTCAATCGCTGCAAATGTCTCTGTCAACGTACCGATTTGGTTAATCTTAATTAGGATAGAGTTACCTACACCTTGTTGGATACCTTGTTTTAGGATTTTCGTATTGGTCACGAATAAGTCATCGCCAACCAATTGAACACGTTTACCTAATAAATCAGTTAAGATTTTCCAACCTTCCCAATCGTTTTCTGCCATACCGTCTTCGATAGATACGATAGGGTATTTATCGCACCAAGACGCTAATAAATTAGCAAACTCAGCTGATGTTAGAGAGATACCACCCTCACCCGCTAAGTGATATTTACCGTCTTTGTAGAATTCAGAACTTGCGCAGTCTAAACCTAAGACGATGTCTTGACCAGCAACATAACCTGCTTGCTCAATCGCACGCAAGATTAACTGAATAGCAGCTTCGTGGTTTTCAACGTTTGGTGCAAAACCACCCTCATCACCCACAGCAGTCGACATGCCTGCGTCATGGATGATTTTCTTAAGTGCGTGGAAAACTTCAGCACCCATGCGTAAGGCTTCACGGAAGCTAGACGCACCCACTGGAAGAATCATAAATTCTTGGAGGTCTAAGGTATTATTCGCATGAGCACCACCATTGATTACATTCATCATCGGTACTGGCATGCTCATCGGACCGCTACCACCAAAATAACGGTAAAGTGATAAACCCGCTTCTTCGGCAGCTGCACGAGCAACAGCCATACTTACCGCTAGGATAGCATTAGCACCTAGACGCTCTTTAGTTTCTGTACCGTCAAGATCGATAAGCGTATTATCGATAAATGTTTGCTCTTGTGCGTCTAAACCGATTAAAGCCTCTGAGATTTCAGTATTGATATTCTCTACGGCTTTTAATACGCCTTTGCCTAAATAACGTGATTTATCACCGTCACGCAATTCGATAGCCTCGCGTGCGCCAGTTGAAGCACCAGAAGGTACTGCAGCACGACCCATCGCACCAGACTCAAGCAATACATCACACTCTACTGTAGGATTGCCGCGAGAGTCTAAGATTTCGCGACCAATGATATCAACGATTGCACTCATGAATTTTTCCTAAAAATAAAAATAAATTAAAGACCTTGAACAATACACATATCCACTTTAGCAGCACCCTCGCGTGCATTACGAGCACGGCGATACTGGGCTGAGTGATAGAAATTCTGAGCTGCTTTCATACTAGGGAATTCCATCACTACGGTACGTTTGAGGCTATTGCCCTCTAATACTTGCTCTTCACCACCACGAACGAGGACTTTAACATCATGTGCTTTCATCGCTAGAGATGACAACACTTTGTATTGTTCGTACTGTGCAGGATTGGTAACATCAACGTGAGCAATAATATAAGCTTTCATACTTTTCCTTTTGTGGATTAGGTATTAAACGTATTTTCTAAAAAGGGTTGTGCTTTAACGGTTTCATCAATGGTTTTTAAAATACGCAATAATGCGTCCATATGATGTAACGGCACGGCATTTGGACCGTCTGATAAAGCTTCACAAGGATTCGGGTGTGTTTCCATAAAGAGACCTGCCACACCAGTGGCTACTGCAGCACGTGCCAACACGGGTACAAACTCTCGCTGACCACCAGAAGAAGTCCCTTGACCACCCGGCAATTGAACCGAATGTGTGGCATCAAACACAACTGGACACTGGGTCTCACGCATAATCGCTAGTGAACGCATATCAGAAACTAAGTTATTATACCCAAACGATACACCACGCTCACACACGAGAATATTATTGCCATCACCACCAGCAGCCAATGCAGCGTCGCGTGCCTTATGGACAACTTGGACCATATCTTGAGGGGCTAAAAACTGACCTTTTTTGATATTAACGGGTTTTAAGGTTGCTGCACATGCTTGAATAAAATCTGTCTGGCGGCATAAAAAAGCCGGTGTTTGTAAAACATCA
>JAXECN010000160.1:0-9152 GCA_034093535.1 Pelistega sp. | reverse complement strand
GTGGTGGTAATAGCAATTTCCCTGCTCCAAGCAGTGGCGGTAGTGCGAATTTCCCCGCACCGATTAACTAAGTGAACTAAACACAATAAAGCCTCTAAATTCATCTCGAACTTAGAGGCTTTTGACTTAATGAATCACCGTCTCATAATAAAACTCTGCGGCTCGCCCGTAGGACTCTCGATACTCTAATACCCTACCATCTAATCCATAAGCATAACGACAAATTTTCACCATCGTCTCAGGCTGTTGTGTACTCAAATAAGCATCCTGATGTTGCGCTAAAAATGATAACTGCTCCTTAGCACTCACAATCAATTGTGAACATACTCTTCTGTACATCGGATACAACAAATTATCAAACTCAGCTAAAGGGATAGTCAATAAGGCTTGAAACGCTTCCTTAGGCAACCAGATTTTCTCACTCACAAATATTCTTTGTTGAAGGTTACGTGTGCGTTCGATATAGATTAAAGGGGCGGTACTAGGGCGTTGTAAGGCCTCATTAATTCTTGCATCCCCCGTGGGTATTTCTTGAACTTGATGAACAATCCCCACCGGTATAAGTGGCTGTCCACTGGTATCTCTATGTCGAAAAAAACGAATCAATGACGAGGCAAAATCAGGGTATCTCACAAACGTCCCCTTGCCTTGTTGCTTGACCAAAAGACCGTCTGCGACTAATAAATCAATCGCTTTACGTATCGTGCCGACCGATACTTGATACTCATCCGCTAATTCTTGCTCATTGGGAATCGCCTCATCTATGCCCCATGTCTGTGCTATCAGACGCTGCTGAATAGCATAACGCACCTGTTCATAACGAGGTAATTTCTCCACCATACGACTTTGTAGCAATTCCATTTTTACGCTAATTCATCTATTCACATGACTGATAGCATACCATGTCCTCCATAACTATTGTCATATAGTCATATATATGTTTAAATGTTTGACTAAGCCTATCCTCAATCTTAGGAGTAACCTTCTCTATGATTAGTATCATCTTATTTAGTATCTTGCTTGTGATTGCCGCAGGATATATGACTAAAATTAATATTGGCTTTTTTGCCATCGCCGCCGCTTATATTATTGGGGCGTTTGTCATGGATCTCTCGATTAATGACTTAATTAAACTATGGCCAGTTAAGATATTTTTTGTCATTTTCTCATTAAGCCTTTTCTACAATATTGCACTTGCCAATGGTGCTTTAGAAAAACTTGCTAATCATTTACTCTATCATTGCCGCAATATTCCTAATGCCTTGCCACTAGCACTTTTTGCGGCAGCAACTATTATTGCGGGTCTTGGCGCAGGTTTCTACACTGTACTTGCTTTTATGGCACCCCTCACCTTATTGCTATGCACAAAAACCAAGATGAACTTAGTCATCGGCAGTATGGCTTTGAACTACGGTGCATTAGCAGGCGCCAATTTTATGACCTCTCAAAGCGGGATTATTTTCCGTGGTTTATTAGAAAATAACAGCATTCCTCAAGCAACAGCTTTTAGCTATAGCACTGGTATTTTTGTCGCTACCTTATTGCTACCGATTGTGTTATTAAGTGCCTATTCACTTTGGAGCTATCGTTCTTCATCGATTGAAATCCATGCTGAAAAACCTGAGGCATTTACTTCACAACAAAAACAATCGATTTATTTGATTTTATTATTGATGGGTATTGTTCTTATCGTACCTATCCTACAATTCTTTTTCCCTGACAGCACTTTATTGAGCTGGATTAATAAAAAGCTTGATATTGGTTTCTTAGCGATTGTCTTTGCCCTCATTAGTTTCTTAATGAAACTTGCTGATGAGAAAAAAGTCCTAGCTCTCGTTCCTTGGAATACCCTCATTATGATTTGCGGTATGGGTATGCTGATCGGTATTGGTGTACAAGCCGGTGTGATTAAAGAGTTAGCTGCTTGGATTTCAGGTAATGTACCTATTTGGTTAATTCCTGTGGCTTTCTGCATTATTAGTGCGATTATGTCAATTTTCTCGAGCACATTAGGTGTGGTTGCGCCTACGCTCTTCCCTATCGTACCTAGTATTGCCCAACAAGCCAACATCGACCCAATGCTGCTATTTATTGCTATCGTCATCGGTGCTCAAGCGACATCTATCTCTCCTTTCTCTTCAGGTGGTAGCTTAATCTTAAGTTCTGCACCAGCCGATGTTGATAAGAATAGATTATTAAACAAACTACTTTTCCAAGCTATCCCTATTGGTGTGATTGCTGCCCTAGTCGCGGTCATCATCACTCAAATTATTCTTTAAGATATTAAGAGGAACCGTATTATGCATTTTGTCGATACCCATGCACATGTTTTTAATACAGAGGGACCCTTTATCCCTACAGCTCGCTATACCCCTTCTTATGAAGCAACGCTTGAGACTTTCCTCGCTAATCTAGATAAGCATAATCTACATTATGGTGTACTGATTCAACCTAGTTTCTATGGGACAGATAATAGCTTTATGTTAAAAGCGGTTGAACAGTCAAAAGGACGCTTAAAAGCGGTTGTGGTTGTATCGCCTGATATTGATACAGAAACATTGCAGCAATACCATCAACAAGGGGTATGTGGTATTCGTCTTAACCTCTTTGGTCTAGAAATACCTAATCTTCTCTCATCTGAGTGGGCAAAGCTCATCAATACCATTAGCAAAATGGGATGGCACATTGAATTACATTGCCCACCTAGTTATTTGCTCAGCTTATTACCAGTATTGCAGAACTATACCATTCGTGTGGTGATTGACCACCTCGGTCGTCCTAGTGCCGACCAAAACTTAGATGACGATGAGTATCAACTCTTCCTCTCATTACTCAATCCCGCACAGCATTGGATTAAGCTATCCGGCTTATACCGTATCGCCAAAACAGAAAGCGCTTCTATCGCCAAAGCACAAAGAATTATCCAAGAGCTGAAAGGACGTCAGATGATTAATAATATCGTCTGGGGAAGTGACTGGCCACATACCCAACATGAGCATGAGAGTAGCTACGAACAAAACTGGGCATTACTCACCGCTGTCATTAATGACGAACATGAACGACAACTCATCCTCGGTGAGAATGCGTTAAAACTGTTTAATTTTTGAGTTTAGAGAGTTTATTCAAAAACTCTCTAAAAGAGCTTATTCAACTATATAAATTTTGACGCCCCATCTTTCGATGGGGCGCCGAAACTCAAAATCAGTGACGAGCTGCACTCTTGCCTTTGATTTCTGAAGTCTTCATCGCCTCACGTGTCAGTGCGGCGATTTCTTTTTCCGTCAACGGTGTTGGCAACTTCTCCAATGCCACTTCTAAGACTTGGTCAATCCAACGCACTGGAATAATTTCCAAATCCTCTTTCACATTGTCAGGAATCTCAGCGAGGTCTTTAACATTCTCATGAGGGATAAGAACGGTTTTAATACCACCGCGATGTGCTGCTAATAGTTTCTCTTTCAGACCTCCGATAGCCAAGACTTCACCTCGTAGTGTAATCTCACCTGTCATCGCCACGTCTGCACGCACTGGAATACCTGAGAAAGCTGAAACCAATGCCGTTGTTACGGCAATACCTGCTGATGGACCGTCTTTAGGTGTTGCACCGTCAGGTACATGGATATGCACATCTTTTTTCTCAAAGATATTATCCGCAAGACCGAGGCGATGAGCACGAGCACGAATCACCGTACGCGCAGCTGACATCGATTCTTTCATCACATCACCGAGAGAACCTGTATGTTGGATGACACCCTTACCCGGCACGACAGCGGCTTCAATTGTCAATAAATCACCACCGACCTCTGTCCAAGCAAGACCAGTCACCTGACCTACTTGATTCTCTTTTTCCGCTAAACCAAAGGTAAACTTACGAACACCTAAATATTGGTCTAAGTTCTTACTATTGACCTTGATTGCTTTAGGTTTGGCTGCGGTACGAGCCGCTGTCTTCTTAGGTTTCGCTTTAGTTTGTGAGGCTTGTGTTACCACTTCTTTGACCACTTTGCGGCAAATCTTACCGATTTCTCGCTCTAAAGAACGCACCCCTGCTTCACGCGTGTAATAACGCACGATATCCACAATAGCTGAGTCATCAATCTCTAACTCACCCTCTTTAAGACCATTATTTTTCATCGCTTTAGGCACTAAATGGTCTTTAGCGATATGTAGTTTCTCATCTTCGGTATAACCCGATAGACGAATAATCTCCATACGGTCTAATAAAGCCGGTGGAATATTGAGCGAATTACTGGTCGCGACAAACATCACATCGGATAAATCATAATCCACTTCGATATAGTGGTCTTGAAAGGTATGATTTTGCTCTGGGTCAAGTACTTCTAATAGCGCTGAAGCAGGATCACCACGGAAATCCATCCCCATCTTATCAATTTCATCTAATAAGAATAATGGATTACGCACACCTACTTTGGTCATGTTCTGCATAATCTTGCCGGGCATCGCACCAATATACGTACGACGATGACCACGAATCTCTGATTCATCACGAACACCACCCAATGCCATACGCACATATTGACGGTTAGTCGCCTTGGCAATCGATTGACCTAACGAGGTCTTACCCACACCCGGCGGTCCAACTAAGCAAAGAATCGGTGCTTTAACCTTAGAGACACGCTGTTGTACCGCTAAGTACTCTAGGATACGCTCTTTAACTTTTTCTAAGCCATAGTGGTCACTATCCAAGGTCTCTTCTGCGTTGACAAGCGAGTTGTTAACCTTAGATTTTTTCTTCCATGGCACACCTACTAAGGTATCCACATAATTGCGGACTACCGAAGCCTCTGCCGACATAGGCGACATCAGTTTGAGTTTCTTCAACTCTGCCATCGCTTTATCATGGGCTTCTTTTGGCATACCTGCTGCTTGGATTTTTTTCTCAAGTTCTTCTAAATCCGCACCATCTTCGCCCTCACCTAATTCTTTTTGAATGGCTTTGACTTTTTCATTCAGATAGTAATCGCGTTGGCTCTTTTCCATCTGCTTTTTGACGCGGCTCTGGATTTTATTCTCGACTTGCATAATATCCATTTCGCCCTCAATCATACCGAGTAGCGTCTCGAGGCGAGCCGTCACATCAATTGTCGATAACAACTCTTGCTTCTGGTCTTGACGCACAGGTAAATGAGAACTGATAGTATCCGCTAAACGATCAGCACTAGTGATAGAACTTAAGCTATTAAGCACCTCTGGTGGTACTTTTTTATTCTCTTTTGCATACTGTTCAAATTCGCTAATCACCGCACGCATGAGCGCTTGTACCTTGGCACTCTTGCTATCTTTAATCGCTACTTTAGCGGCCTTAGCACTGTAGTAATCCGCTGTTTCTTTAACATCTTTTAGCTCAACACGCTCTAAACCCTCAACCAGTACTTTTAGCGTACCATCGGGTAACTTTAATAGCTGTAATACCTTAGCCAAGACACCTATCTGATAAATATCATCTGGACCTGGCTCATACACCGAAGAAGTCTTCTGAGTGACTAAAATAATATGATTTGAGCTATCTGACATAGCTTCATTGAGTGCCGCCACAGAACGTGGACGAGCCACAAAGAGTGGAATCACCATATGAGGGAACACCACTACGTCTTTTAACGGCAATAACGGTAATTCAACGACCTCTGGAGATGGTCCTTTTTTTGATGTCGTCATGTAAATCCTTTACGTTTTATTCTAAGTAGGAGCTTATATGGAGGTAAACCGTCCGCTTTTC
The DNA here is from genome assembly GCA_034093535.1 of Pelistega sp. Taxonomy (GTDB): domain Bacteria; phylum Pseudomonadota; class Gammaproteobacteria; order Burkholderiales; family Burkholderiaceae_B; genus Taylorella. The sequence goes on along the minus strand of JAXECN010000160.1, from coordinate 3,415 downwards.
AAGCCCTGCAACACTTTCTTTGAGGGATAATTAAGGGGAGTAATGATACTCCCCTGTTTACTGATTACTATACCAACAATTCGCCGATACGGCTAATGCATAAGTGATATTTACTTATACTCGATGGTTGGCTTACCTGTATCAATAGCCTCTTGATTGAGAATCACCTTCTTCACATTTTTCTGTGAAGGTAAATCATACATCGTCCCCATCAAAGCAAACTCTAAGATTGAACGCAGACCACGCGCCCCTGTTTTACGTTTGATGGCTTTTTTAGCAATCGCACTTAATGCCTCAGGTGTGACTTCTAACTCAACACCTTCCATCGCTAATAACTTCTGATATTGCTTAACTAAAGCATTCTTAGGTTCGGTGAGAATTTGAATCAATGCCGCTTCATCTAATTCTTGTAAAGTCGCAACCACTGGTAGACGACCTACTAGCTCAGGAATCAAACCAAATTTAATGATGTCTTCGGGCTCAACCTGATTAAAGAATTCACCCACACTTTTATCTGATTTGCTCTGTACGCTTGCCCCAAAGCCCATGCCTGATTTTTCAGTACGGTTTTGGATGACTTTTTCTAGACCATCAAAAGCACCACCCACAATAAAGAGGATATTGGTGGTATTGACTTGGATAAAATCTTGATTTGGATGTTTACGTCCACCTTGTGGAGGAACTGATGCTACCGTACCCTCAATTAATTTGAGGAGTGCTTGTTGAACACCCTCACCAGATACATCACGCGTAATAGAGGGATTATCCGATTTACGCGAAATCTTATCAATCTCGTCAATGTAAACAATGGCACGCTCGGCTTTAGCGACATCGTACTCACAGTTTTGTAAAAGCTTAGACACAATATTTTCAACGTCTTCGCCCACATAACCTGCTTCTGTTAAGGTGGTTGCATCCGCCATGACAAATGGCACATTTAATTGACGAGCTAGTGTCTGTGCTAATAAAGTCTTACCTGAACCTGTTGGTCCAATTAATAAGATATTACTTTTGCTCAATTCAACATCATCTGCCACACCATCCGTCACACCGAGAGCATCCATATGGCGTAAACGCTTATAGTGGTTATATACCGCTACTGCTAGGTTACGCTTTGGAATATCCTGACCAATCACATATTGGTCTAAGAATGTTTTAATTTCTGCGGGTGTTGGAAGAGGTTCACTGGCAGAGGCTTTTTGTGCTTTAGCCGCTTGACCCTTTTTAATGATATCCGAGCACGCGTCAACACACTCATTACAAATATAGATACCGGCAGGACCTGCTACTAACTCTTTTACTTCCGCACGAGTTTTATGGCAAAAAGAACAACGCTCGTTCTTTGATGATGTTTTGCTAGTCGTCATAAATTTTTCAATAAACAAAAGAGGTCGGCTATTACACCGACCCTATAAGCCACATTCAACGCTGTATTACAACGCTGAGCGCTTTTCTAAGACCTGGTCAATTAAGCCAAATTTTAATGCTTCATCGGGAGCCATATAGTTATCGCGCTCTGTATGTTTGCGGATTTCTTCGATAGGCTGACCACAATGTTTAGCCATGATTTGGTTTAAACGTTCGCGTAAATCCAAAATCTCACGAGCTTGGATTTCGATATCAGTTGCTTGACCTTGAGCACCACCTAATGGTTGGTGAATCATAATGCGAGAATTCGGCAGACTAAAACGTTTGCCTGCTTGACCTGCATTTAATAGGAAAGCACCCATACTCGCTGCCATACCAGTACATAGCGTAGACACTTCTGGCTGAATAAACTGCATCGTGTCATAAATCGCTAAACCCGCATACACTCCACCACCCGGTGAGTTAATGTATAAAGAAATATCTTTTTCTGGGTTTTCTGATTCTAAAAAGAGCAATTGTGCCACGACAAGATTCGCTGTTTGATCATTAACAGGTCCCACCAAGAACACAATACGCTCTTTTAATAAGCGAGAATAAATATCATACGAACGCTCACCACGACCAGACTGCTCTACCACCATAGGGATATAGCCCAGTCCAGTCGGTCTCACCGACTCACCACCATGAATGGAAGCATAAAAATCGGTAAAGCGATTCATCATTATACTTGTCCCATGATTTCTTTGAAATCAACTTTAGACTCTGTCACTTTCGCTTTTGATAAAACGAATTCAACAACATTGTCTTCTAAAGCTACGTTTTCCATATCAGCGCGGCTTTGTGCATTGCTTAAGTAGTAAGCCACCACTTCTTCTGGTTTCTCGTAGTTTTGAGCGATTTCTTCGATACGAGCACGTACTTGTTCCATCGTTGGACGTAATTTTTGTTGTTCAACGATATCACCTACTAATAAACCTAGGCGTACACGACGCTCAGATTCTGGTGCAAATGTATCTGCTGGGATTGGGAATTGGTCTGCATTTGGCATACCGCGCATTTTTAACTCTTCACGAGTTTGAGCGATACGAACATTAACATCATCATTGATTAACGCTTTTGGTACGTCAAATGTTGACGCTTTCGCTAAGGCATCAAACACATTTGATTTTGTGCGAGCTAATGCACGAGCTTTAGCTTCACGCTCGATATTTTTAAGAATTTCTTCTTTAAGTTTAGCTACATCACCCTCTGCTTGACCTAAAGATTTAGCAAATTCTGAGTCAACTTCTGGTAATACCGGCGCTGCCACTTCTTTCATCGTGATAGTGAACTCTGCTGTTTTACCAGCAACTTCTTTACCTTGGTAATCTTCAGGGAAAGTTAATGGGAAAGTTTTCTCTTCACCTGCTTTTAAGCCTTTTGCTGCTGCTTCAAATTCAGCTAACATACGACCTTGACCTAAGATAAATGGGAAGTTGTCCGCTTTACCACCAGCAAACTCAACACCATCAATCTTACCTACGAAGTCAACTGTTACACGGTCATCATCTTGTGCTGCACGGTCAGCTTTTTCGTATGTTGCACGTTGTTTACGTAGAATATCTAATGTACCGTCAACTTCAGCTTGACCCACTTCAGTCGTTACACGTGTAATTTCTAAAGCAGAGAAATCTGGTAATGTGATTTCTGGGAATACTTCAAATTTTGCTGTGAATGCAACTGTACCCTCTGCTGCACCCTCTTTTGGCTCAATCGCAGGAGCACCAGCAACACGTAAATCAGCGGCTTTTACAGTTTCATCAAATGCTTGTGCAACTTTTTGATTTAACACGTCATAACGAACGCTAGGACCGTGGCTACGCTCAACAACCGACAAAGGCGCTTTACCTGGACGGAAACCTTGAATTTTAGCCGTGCGTGCTACACGTTGTAATTGCGTTTTTACTTCTTTTTCGATGTCTTCTAAAGACACAACTAAATCAACTTGGCGCTCTAGGCCTTCTAATGTTTGTACTGTTGGTTGCATTTAATAACCTACTTGTTGTCA
>JAXECN010000159.1:0-6719 GCA_034093535.1 Pelistega sp. | reverse complement strand
TGTCATGAAAGGCAGCCAAAAAGTCGTTGATTATTTTAATTTTCTTATTGCCGGTGAGTTAGCGGCACGTGATCAATATTTTATTCACTCACGTATGTATGCTGAGTGGGGTTACACCAAATTATTCGACCGTTTAAATCACGAAATGGAAGAAGAAACACAACACGCCGAGGCATTAATCCGCCGCGTATTGATGTTAGAGGGTACCCCGAATATGCGTCCAGAAGCCTTAAATGTCGGTGCTGATGTTCCTGCTATGCTAAAAGCGGATTTAGACGTAGAATATCAAGTGCGTGATAATCTGAAAAAAGGTATCGTATTATGCGAACAAGAGGGTGATTTTGTGAGCCGTGAGATTCTTGTCGCACAATTAGTGGATACCGAAGAAGACCACGCTCATTGGTTAGAACAACAACTTGGTTTAATTGAGAAAGTGGGTTTAGCGAATTACCTACAATCTCAAATGTAATTGAATATAGGAAATAACATTGCGTGTATTTATTACCGGTGCAAGTAGCGGATTAGGGCGTGCTTTAGCGCACGCTTACGCAAAAGCAGGAGCAACGTTAGGACTTGTAGGGCGTCGAGAAGATGCCCTTTTGTCTTTATTGTCAGAGCTACCTGCTGGAGAACACAAATATTATGTTTTAGATGTGACTGATAGAGACGCTTTACATCAAGCGGCTTACGATTTTCAGACCTATGGTCCTACCGATATTGTGATTGCGAGTGCGGGAATTAGTGTCGGTACTGTCACAGAATACCTTGAAGATTTTGCTGTTTTTGAAAAAGTTCACCGTACCAATATTTTGGGTACTGTAGCGACGTTTGAGCCTTTTATCGCCAATATGAAAAAGCGCGGTGAGGGTACATTAGTTGGGATTGCCAGTGTTGCTGGTGTTCGTGGCTTACCTGGGGCGAGTGCGTATTGTTCGTCAAAAGCTGCTGTGCGTACTTATTGTGAGAGTCTTCGTGTTGACTTACATAAGACAGGCGTGCGTGTGGTGACGATTGCACCGGGGTTTATTGATACCCCGATGACGAAAAAAAATCCTTATAAGATGCCTTTCTTAATGCCGGTGGAGGATTTTGCTCGTGAAGCTGTAAAGGCTATTGATAAGAAGTGCTCTTACAAGGTGATTCCTTGGCAGATGGGTGTGGTTGGTAAGTTACTGCGCTTAGTACCTAATCCTGTGTATGATCACTTTGTATCAAAACGAGGTCGTAAACCACGAGCGCACCAACAATAGATACGCTATTGTAATAAAAAAGCGATGTCAATTTTAGACATCGCTTTTTAACTGTGTTTAACCGTGTAAGCCCGTAGGTGCTTCAGGGGCGACTAGACGTGTTAGCCCCGTCCCTGTAATATCAATCTCCGGACCAAAACGAGGGTGGTGATTGTTCCAGTCTTCCACTGCCTGATGAATCGCTTCAGCACTGTCTGCAACAAAATTCCACCAAATAATAGTCGGATGAGGGAGCGGCTCACCACCTAATAGCAGAATATGAGCTTCATCACTCAAATCTAGCGTGAAGCTATCACCGATATTTTCTAAAATCAGAATTTCATCTGCCGTCGCTACTGTCCCGTCTGCTGCCGTGACTGTGCCTTTAATGACTTGTACACCATATTCCCAGTTCGCTTGAGCAGGGATTGTCAGTGTAGTCGCTTTTGCTGATTGAATATCGACACCAAGTAAGGGGCTGTATTGAGTCGTTGGTGCAGTGTGTCCTTGGAATGAGCCCGTTGTTAAAATATAATCCACGCCATTATCCGACCAACTAGGTAGTTCAGGATAATGTTCAAAATTAGGTTTGATCTCCTGATTCATGGGCAGTGCAATCCATAGCTGCACAGCATGCAATGTTTTGACATCGTCAGGGGTTTGTTCGGTATGCGCAATTCCGTGCTGAGGACCAGTACCCGCGGTCATGAGATTGACTTGTTTTGGGCGGATAAGTTGACGGAACCCTAAACTATCCTGATGCCATACTTCACCCTCTAACATCCATGAGAATGTTTGTAAATTAGTATGTGGATGAGAGCCTACTTGCATGCCTTTTGACTCATCAGGAAATACGGCAGGACCTGCATGGTCTAAGAAACACCATGCACCCACTGTACGTTTTTGTGCTTGGGGTAGTAGGCGAGCAACAGGAATGCCGCCTACATCTTTGATTTTTGCAGGGAATTTACGCATAGCGAGACTCCTTAGGCTTTAACCCAATTGATAAAAGTATCGGCAAATTGTTTTAAGAATGCTGATGTGCGCTCATCGATAATATTGCCGTTGTCGTTTAAACCAGAGAAACGTGCTAGACAAACTTCTGGGGCTTGTAGAATTTGAGCATTGAGCATTTGTAAAGATTGACGAACTTGTAAAGAACAAGTTAAACCACCGTAAGTGCCTGGTGAAGCAGTGACAACAGCGACTTTTTTATTTGTCCATGCACCTTGACCATATGGACGAGAGCCGATATCAATCACATTCTTTAAAGCAGCTGGCATTGAGCGGTTATGTTCTGGTGTAAGAATTAACACAGCGTCTGCCTCTTTAATCTCAGAGCGAACACGGTCGTAGCTAGGCACCACTTCTGCATCTAGGTCTTGCGTATAAAGTGGTAAGTCACTGATAGTCACTTTATGTGTGCTGACCTCTGCAGGGAATTGAGCAACGATAAAATTAGCGATATGTTCGTGGATAGATTTTTTACTAATACTGCCATTAATAATTGCGATTTTCATCATACTTTCCTTTGAGTAATGTGCTGGGTGGTGATGACCAACATCGCACGGTGAGTTTGTATGTTTGTCATTATAAGGAGGATTATAGGTGAGATGAAGAGGTGTTAAGGAGAAATATCATTTCTTAATAGGAAAAGATAAGGCGGTGTTTTCAGAAGGTTAGAGAAAAAAGAAAGTGTTTTCGGATAACTATCAGGTTTACAAAAAGTTCTATCTGATGTTATAACAAGAGTAATAGTCTAGCTAAGGAGAACGATATGACTAAAGAAAACGATAAAAGCACTTGTGATTTAACCTCTGCTGCTATGATGGAAGCCGAAGAGCGTGAGCTAGTGATTGACGACTCTGTTGATGATTTAATCACCTTTTCAGACGAAGAATTGACCGATGAAGAAATTGAACAAAAGCGTCTTCATCTAAAAGATATCGTACCAAAACCTAATCAGGCTTAAATTTATCCTCATTTATTAAGGGGTTTATTTGTTAAAACCCCTAATATTTCAATCAGTTTCATAGAGAAAAAGCGTATAATTCCAAAGGTTTATCTTCAGCGTTTGTATAACGCTCACTTCATACAAAATCTTTAGGAAAGTCATATGTCTTATTTCCCACAATGGCGTAAACAGACTACGCCTGGTGCAATTGTCGCACCTGATGAATATTTACCGCTGGGTCAATCTTTATTAATGGGCGCTCAACACGTTGTTGCTATGTTTGGTGCAACTGTGTTAGCGCCTTTATTAATGGGTTTTGACGCTAACTTGGCTATTTTGATGTCAGGTATTGGTACCTTGATTTTCTTCCTTTTTGTTAAAGGACGTGTGCCAAGTTATTTAGGCTCAAGCTTTGCCTTTATTGGTGGCGTGGTATCGGTGACAGGTTATGTCGCGGGCTCTGGTGCAAATCCGAATATTGGTGTGGCATTAGGCGCCATTATTATGTGTGGTCTGGTGTATACGATTATTGGTATTATTGTTTGGGCAGCCAATACTAAGGGTCATGCCTCAGTATGGATTGAAAAACTGATGCCACCTGTAGTGACAGGGGCGATTGTTGCTGTAATTGGTCTTAACCTAGCACCGATTGCAGCTAAAGGTGCGATGGCTAGTGGCAGTACCTTTGACGCATTGATGTCAATTATGACAATTCTCTGCGTAGGTGGTGTGGCTGTCTTTACAAAAGGCTCAGTACAGCGTCTGTTGATTTTAGTGGGTTTGATTATTGCCTATGTACTGTATTATGTATTTACGAATGTACTAGGTTATGGTCAACCGATTGATTTTAGCGGTATTCAACAAGCGGCTTGGTTCGGTTTACCGACCATGAGTACACCTGTTTTTGATTTAAGTGCTATTACGATTATTGTGCCAGTGGCAGTGATTTTAGTAGCAGAAAACTTAGGTCATATCCGTGCGGTGAGTGCGATGACTGGTCAAGACTTGGATCAATACTTAGGTCGCGCCTTTGTGGGTGATGGTGTGGCGACTATGGTTTCAGGTGCAGTAGGTGGTACAGGTGTGACGACTTATGCTGAGAATATCGGTGTGATGGCAGTGACTCGCGTATTTTCTACGCTGTTATTTGTGGTGGCAGCGATTTTTGCCATTATTTTAGGTTTCTCACCAAAATTTGGTGCTTTAATTCATAGCATTCCAGGACCTGTATTAGGCGGTGTATCGATTGTTGTATTCGGTCTTATTGCTGTGGCGGGCGCTCGTATTTGGGTGATTAATAATGTCGATTTCTCTGATAATAAGAACCTCATCGTAGCTGCTGTGACTCTCATTATGGGTGCAGGTAACTTTGCATTAGAGATTGGTAGTTTCAAATTAGAGGGTATTGGTACAGCGACATTCGGTGCAATTATTCTATATGCACTTTTAAATCGCGGTAAGAGTACTGAAAAATAAGACTTAGTTCGATAATCACTATCATAACCTCACTATGGCTTTAGGGCGATAGTGAGGTTTTTTTGTGGAAAGAGTTTCTTTAGTGAGCTAAAAAATAATATCAGTCTTTTGCCATCATCAGTGTGGCGGCTTTAGCTAGAAAACCAGAACGTGTGTCGTGGGTATGGGCGATATATTCATCTACTCGTTGTAATAAGCGTTCGCTCCATGAAACATTAAAGCGGATTTGTTTATCAAATAGAGTTTCGTCAATCGCTACAAAAAACCATGCCATAGCATTTTTGAAATCGGCTGATTTTTGTAAATCTTCTAATGGTGTGGTTTTGAATTCAAATTTGAGCCCACTGTCTAGGGTTGTTTCAATATGACTTTCTATCGCTTCTTTGGTTTCTAAGAGCAATTCGTCCAAGGTATCACCGAAGGTATAACATCCGGGTACATCAGGAATAATTCCTGCATAGTTATTCATCGTTTCATCTTTGTGAATAGCGACTGCATAATAAATCATTGTTTAGCTCCTATATTTTATGTATAAAAAATGTCAGAACTTTATGCCCGCCTTTTTCTGTATATCTTCTAGCTGTCCTATACTGACATCTTTTTTAGGGTGACTGATAGTAATTAGGAAAGGAATACCTTCTTTTTTGAAGTGATGATGGCTCCCCTTAATTCTGATTAGCCTCCAGCCGTTCCTCTGTAAAATACGGATGACTTCTGAACTTTTCATTTTCTGCCTCATATTTTACAGTGTGTATTATTACACACTTTCGATAATATTCAAAAATTTTGTACTTGATGTGTATTCTTAGCCTAAAGGCTTTTTTCTCACGTTTCAATTAGACAAATTTGTCCATTCGTAGAACTACGTAACGGTATTTTTGATACTTATCATCGAAAAAATGTAGAAAATGGTGATTTGTATCATCGAAAAAGTGTGATTTTTTAGTAAAGATATTAAAGAAAGCACAGAGGAGAGGTTTTTCTTAGCAGAAAACATATTTTCACTACTTTACTTGATTTTTAAATTTAAACCTCTATAATGTTTACTTAACAGCGCTCTGCATTTTTGCAGAGCGTTTTTCACATTTTTGGGATTACAAGAATTAAAGGGATTTCCTATGTCATCATCTTTACCATTGACGGTTGCAGGGGCTAAGCGTTTAAATGAGGAGCTAGCTCGCTTAAAATCAGTAGAGCGTCCAGCAGTGATTGAAGCTATTGCCGAAGCACGTGCACAGGGTGATTTATCTGAAAATGCTGAGTATGATGCAGCACGTGAGCGCCAAGGTTTTATTGAAGGTCGTATTAAAGAGCTCGAGGGTGCTTTATCAAATGCACAGATTATTGACCCAACGACTTTAGATGTTGAAGGTCGTATTGTTTTCGGTGCGACAGTTAAATTAGAAGATTTAGAGAGTGGCGATACTGTACAGTACCAAATCGTTGGTGATTTAGAAGCGGATATCAAGCAAAACTTGATTTCTATTTCTAGTCCAGTTGCTCGTGGTCTTATCGGTAAATCAGAAGGTGATGTCGTGTTAGTACGCGTGCCATCTGGTGAGCGTGAGTTTGAGATTCTTGAGGTTTCTTATCTCTAAGCTATACACTTAGCAAACCTATTGAGATAAGCTGCTCGTGATGAGCAGCTTTTTTTATCATAGCAGTTACTACTTACGGCGACCAGCACGCAATGTCAATGCACTACCTGTACGGCGAACAGCAGGACGTGCACTGCGTGTGCTAGGGCGAGCGATTTGTCCAGAGGCTTTGCGGACAGGAATAGCAGGTTTTTTGCGTGGTTTAGCTAACTCATCATTGCCTTTAGGTGCTGCTGATTTATGCTTTTTATCTTTGATAGATTTGCCGGCAGCAGCGAGTTTCTTCGGTGTATAGTCTTCTTTAGGGTCACGGCGACTACGTTCGAGAGCAGGTTTAGCTGCCGCTAGGAAATGTCCATGATGAGATTCTGGACGGAATAGGGTGAGAATTTTGCCAAAGTGGGCTACACTTACGCAGCCGAGTTCAGCGCAAATCTTTTCTAAGATAGCGAGACGATTTTC
>JAXECN010000158.1:0-2112 GCA_034093535.1 Pelistega sp. | reverse complement strand
CATCATTGATGACTTCATATTTAGCACGACCCACATCGTTTAACCACGCATGTTCTGGACCCACACCAGGATAATCCAAACCAGCAGAAATAGAGTGTGTTTCTTGCACTTGACCATCGGCGTCCTGCATCACATAAGTACGGTTACCATGTAAGACACCGACTTGACCTGCATTAATAGACGCAGAATGACGAGGCGTATCAATACCTTCACCACCTGCTTCTACGCCACATAATTTGACATCTGCATATGGAATATAAGGATAAAAAATCCCCATCGCATTTGAACCACCACCAACGGCAGCGACCACATAATCTGGCTGACGACCTACAAATTCTTGCATTTGTTCGATACATTCACGTCCAATCACCTGTTGGAAATCACGTACCATCATCGGGTATGGGTGAGGTCCTGCCACCGTACCAATAATGTAGAAGGTATTATCCACATTGGCGACCCAATCACGCATCGCATCATTTAGGGCATCTTTTAGTGTCTTAGAACCAGACTCTACAGGAACCACTTTGGCACCTAATAGTTTCATGCGATGAACGTTAGCCGCCTGACGTCGCACGTCTTCAGCACCCATATATACCACACATTCCAGCCCATAGCGTGCTGCTACTGTCGCTGTCGCCACACCATGCATGCCTGCACCAGTCTCAGCGATAATACGCTTTTTACCCATGCGACGTGCTAATAAAATCTGACCAATACAGTTATTAATTTTGTGGGCACCTGTATGGTTTAAATCCTCACGTTTAAACCAGATTTGAGCACCACCGAGTTCTTCTGACCATCGCTTAGCGTGATAAATCGGACTAGGACGACCAACAAAATGTTTTAATTCGTGATGAAACTCTGCCAAAAACTCGGGGTCATTTTTATATTTCTCATAGGCTTCTTTGAGTTGCGTAATCGCATGCATCAATGTCTCTGCAACAAAAAGACCGCCATATTGAGCAAAATGCCCATTTTCATCTGGTAAATTTAATGCTTCCAAGATGACTCCACACAATAATTATCAAAAAACTCTTTCTATTATAGCCTTAATTAAACCCGTCTAGCACCTGTCACACCGGGAACATCGCTAATCGACTTTAGGGCTTTATTCAACTGCTCACCATCACGAATTTCAACGGTAAAATTTAAATAAGCATTGGACTCTTTACTCTGCGTATTCACACCCACGACATTGAGCTTCATCTTGGCAAAAGTCTCAGAAATATCACGCAATAAGCCATTGCGATCGACTGCCGTAATAAAAATATTGACGGGATAAACTGTCTCATCAGTTTCGCCCCAATTGACCTCAATCACTCGGTCAGGCTCTTTTTGCTGTAAGACTTTAAATGATGGACACTCAATTCGGTGAATAGATACACCACGTCCTCGAGTGACGAAACCACCAATTTTATCGGGTGGTGCAGGATGCAACAACGTGCAAGCTGTGTCATCAATGAATCAACACCCACAACTAAAACACCGCTTTTACCTGTGATTGCCGCACTAGTAGCGGCACTTTGACGAGGTAAAAATGCTTTTTCCTCATGTTCTGGTTCGGTTTCTACAAAGGCTTGGGCAATCTGACGTAGGCTAAACTCATCTTTCGCCACAGCAACATATAAATCCTCAGGGTGAGCAAAGCCTAATTTTGTCGCTAAATGCTCTAAATTAACCGAGGTTTTACCTAAGCGTTGTAATTCTTTTTCAACTTGCTCCTGTCCATTATTAATACGAATCTGCAATTCAATCGCATTAAACCATAGACGCACTTTTGCCTTGGCTCTTGGGCTACGTAAATAACCTAGTTGAGGATTCAACCAATCCCGCGATGGTCCGCCAGATTTTGCCGCAATAATCTCCACCGTTTGTCCTGTTTTTAACGGGGTGTTTAACGAAACCAACTGCCCGTCTACTTTGGCTCCGCGACAACGATGCCCTAAGTCAGTATGCAATAAATAAGCAAAATCGACTGGGGTACTACCTTCTGGTAGCTCCAATAAGCGTGCTTGCGGGGTCATTACATAGATACGATCTGGTTTACCTTGCGCTGGTTTGGTTTGAATTAGCTTTTCTTTTTCTTTTTGAAGCGCGTCTTTTTTACGCTCA
>JAXECN010000157.1:0-2995 GCA_034093535.1 Pelistega sp. | reverse complement strand
CAATACTTTGTAAGTCCTCGATGTCTTTAGGAAAGACAATGGCTTGAGGAATCCGTTGGTAGATAGAGTTGTCAGTAGAAAAGACAAGACGAGACGCTTCATTATCAGCGATATCACCACGGAAATTGGCACGTAAATCAGAGAGAAAGCGTTGGACGAGAGGACTAATAGTAGACATGATTAAATCAGGGAAAAGCATTTTTTTACCGAAGAGATGATTATTGTTATGTTACGAGAAATGTTCTTTTTTTTGGGAAAAATAGGGGGTGATTGTTAAAATCGGTAAATTAATAAGTAAGGTGGATGTTATTACTGAGGATAAGGAGATTCATAGATTTATTGATTATTACTAGACTTTTATGGAATATTATGCAAAATATTGTTACATGTATTCATTAAAAGGAATGAGTTATGGAAAGTTTAATTTCTGCTGATAATAATCTGGCACTGTGGGCATTTGTTATGTTGGCAGCTGCTGCCGCTATTCTTATTGAACAACGTACAAAATTAGGAAGTAAAGTTCCTGGAGCAGTGATTGCATTGTTAATTGCGATTGTTGCCTCTAACTTTGGTATAGTCCCTGTTGATGCACCTGTTTATGATGCAGTGTGGGGGTATGTAGTACCATTGGCAATCCCTTTGTTGCTTTTCCAATTGAATTTACACGCACTCGTCAAAGAGAGTGGACGCTTATTGTTTCTTTTCCTGATTAGTTCTGTGGGTACAGTATTAGGGGTTTTCCTCGGTTTTGTCTTATTAAAAGACTATATCCCTGAACTTGATAAGATTGGTGCTATTATCAGTGCCTCTTATACTGGTGGTGGTGTTAACTTGGCGGCGATGACAGCGAAGTTACAACCTAGTCCTACGATGATTTCTGCGACTTATGTAGCAGATAATTTGATGATGGCATGTTACTTCTTTGTCTTGATTGCATTGCCTGCTAGCAAGTTTGTGCGTAAGTTTTGGGGTAGTCCTTATCAAGATAAAAATGAGCGCAATAATCAAGTTGCCGAAGGTGAAAATGCCGCCGCCAGCTATTGGACACCAAAAGCCATCTCATTACAAAACATTGCGATTTCTTTAGGTGCAGCGATTTTATTAGTGGCGGTAGCTTTTAATTTATCTGCCGCTCTTAAAGGAGTCCTCACTGTTACGGAAGATACCAATATGGTTCTGACCATGTTAATTGGTTTGGTGACAGATAAGTATTTGCTACTGACGACATTGACATTTGTGGTGATGTTGCTCTTCCCGAAATGCACTACTAAATTAAATGGTAGTCAAGAGCTTGGTACATACTGTATCTATCTATTCTTTGTAGTGATTGGTGTCCCTGCTTCTATCCCATTAATTATTGATAATGCGCCGTTATTGTTTGTGTTTACGATGACAGTGGCATTAGTGAACTTAATCGTTACGTTGATATTTGGTAAGATGTTCAAGTTCGGTATCGAAGAAATTACACTCGCTTGTAATGCCAATGTTGGTGGACCGACAACAGCGGCGGCACTTGCTATTGGTCAAGGTTGGCGTGCGTTAGTGGGTCCGATTCTTGTGATTGGTACAGTGGGTTATATCATCGGTAACTATATTGGTACGATGGTATACAGTATCCTGACAAATATGTAGTGTGTCAGAGAGATAGCTAATTGTATAGCGATGAAAAACCTCCGTTCATATTCACGGAGGTTTTTTCTAGTGATGTATATTATTGAATTAACGTTGACCTAATAAATCAGGTAAGCCAAGAGAAATCTCTGGGACATAAGTGATGAGAATTAGGAACAACAACATAATGCTTAACCAAGGCATTGTCGCTTTAATTACGCGAGTTACAGGTAGTTTAGTAATCGCTGATGCCACAAAGAGGTTAAGTCCCACAGGTGGTGTTAATAGACCAATCTCCATATTCACAACCATGATGATACCTAAATGAATAGGATCGATACCCAAGTGCATAGCGATTGGGAAGAGAATTGGAACAAGGATTAGAATAATTGCCGATGGCTCCATAAAGGCACCAGCCACTAATAACACAATATTGACGACAATCAGGAATTGCCATGGAGCTAAGTCCATCGCTGCCACAATCTCAGTGAGTTGTTGTGGAATTTGTTCAGTCGTTAAGACGTGTGCAAATAACATCGCATTGGCAATAATAAACATCAACATCACGCTGAGCTTACCGGCTTCTAGTAAGACTTTTGGACACTCTTTTAATGAGATATCTTTATAGATAAAGACTGCCACGATAAAAGAGTATACAGCGGCTACAGCAGCGGCTTCTGTAGCCGTAAACGCACCAGAGTAAATCCCACCCAAAATGATGACCATAAGGATAAGACCCCATAAGGCTTTGCGGGCAGCACTTAACCATTCGCGTAAACTTGCACGAGGTAAGGCAGGTAAGTTTTTCTTGCGAGCGACAATATAGATTGCCACCATCAGAATACCACCTAATAATAGCCCTGGTACTACACCAGCCATAAATAGGCGACCTACAGATTGCTCTGTTGCTGCTGCATAGACGACCATCACCACAGAAGGCGGAATGAGAATACCAAGTGTACCCGCATTGGTAATAATCCCTGTGCCAAACTCAATTGGATAGCCAGAGCGAACCATACCGGCAATAGCAATCGAACCTACCGCTGCCACAGTAGCTGGGCTAGAGCCAGATAAAGCGGCAAATAGCATACATGATAATACCGAAGCGATAGCAAGACCACCACGGATATGACCTACTGAAGCATTGGCAAAGTCAATCAAGCGCTTTGCTACGCCACCGGTGGTCATAAAGGCACCAGCCAATAAGAAGAATGGAATCGCCAGTAGGGTATAGTGTTCAGAAGTTTCAAAAATCTTAACAGCAACAGAGCTCAGTGAGTCATTACTGAAAAAGATAATCACGAGAGAACCAGCTAAACCGAGAGAGATAGCAATAGGCACACCGATAAGCATAAAGAAGAAGAGTGCCGCAAATAAAACAATA
>JAXECN010000156.1:0-4166 GCA_034093535.1 Pelistega sp. | reverse complement strand
TAAATCACTCCCTTTTTGCTCACATTCGCGCACTGCTAATGCCACAGCTTCATGAGCGTCACGGAAAGGTAAGCCTTTTTTCACTAAATAGTCTGCTAAGTCAGTCGCTGTAGAGAAACCTTGTAGAGCGGCTTCACGCATATTGTCGGCTTTGACCTTAATACCAGCAACCATATCGACAAAGATAGTTAACGTATCGCGTAGGGTGTCGGCTGAATCAAAAAGACCTTCTTTATCTTCTTGGTTATCTTTGTTATAGGCGAGTGGCTGACCTTTCATCAATGTTAATAGACCAATTAAGTTACCGTTAACACGACCAGTCTTACCACGCGCTAATTCAGGCACGTCTGGATTTTTCTTCTGCGGCATAATTGAGCTGCCGGTACAGAAACGGTCAGCTAGGGTGATAAAGCCAACGCGAGGGCTCATCCATAAGATTAACTCTTCTGATAGGCGAGAAATATGCGTCATCACAAGGCTAGTCGCTGCACAGAACTCAATTGCAAAATCACGGTCAGATACAGCGTCTAAAGAGTTACGGCACACACCGTCAAAGCCTAATGTCTTCGCCACGCGCTCACGATCGATAGGATAAGACGTACCTGCAAGTGCAGCTGCACCGAGTGGTAATTGATTCACACGTTTACGACAGTCCATTAAACGTTGGTAATCACGACCAAACATCTCTGCATAGGCTAATAGATGATGACCAAAAGTCACTGGTTGAGCTACTTGTAAATGTGTAAAACCGGGCATAATCGTGGCGTGGTGTTCAAGAGCCATGCTAGCTAAGGCTTTACGCAATTGTAGGAGTAAGTCGGCAGATGTATCAATCTCTGCACGTAACCATAGGCGAATGTCAGTCGCCACTTGGTCATTACGCGAGCGACCGGTATGTAAGCGTTTGCCTGCATCACCAATCAGCTCAACTAAGCGTTTTTCAATATTCAGGTGGACATCTTCCAAGTCAAGCTGCCACTGGAAATCACCACGATTTACCTCATCAATAATCTGTGCCATACCTTTTTGGATATCAGCATAATCTTGCTGAGAAATCACACCGACGTGGCTTAGCATTTCTGCATGAGCCAATGAACCCTGAATATCAAATGGGGCAAGACGTGTTTCAAAGAAGACTGAAGCGGTATAGCGTTTGACTAATTCTGACACAGGCTCGGAAAAGCGCGCTGACCATGCTTCACTTTTTTTGTCGAATTGATTTTGAGAGGTGCTCATAGATTACCTTTAATAAGACTGTATAAATTTAGCCTCAATTATAATGAATTCACGCAAACATTGCTCTAGATGTGTGATAATTTACACGTCTTATTTAGGTTTTTGTTTATGTCTTTATCTATCTCTATTGGTTTAGCTCAGATTAACCCGACAGTAGGGGCTTTTGCTCATAATGTAGCGTTAATTGTTAAAGCTGCACAGACAGCTCATCAACAAGGCGTAGAAATTCTTGTGTTTCCTGAGCTGGCACTGACTTCGTATCAGCCAGAGGACTTAATGTATCGTCCTCATTTTTTACAGGAGCATCAACGTGCTTTACAAAGTGTATTAGCACAAGTCGCTAGTCTTACAGGTTTACATATTTTACTCGGTCACCTCGATGAGGTAGACGGTAAACTCTACAATGCGGCGTCTTTAATAGTTGATGGTGCGATTGTACAGACCTATCATAAACATGCTTTGCCTAATTATGGTGTGTTTGATGAACACCGTTATTTTACCGCAGGCACACAAGCGTCCACCTTTGACTATAAGGGTCATCGCTTTGCTATTGCCGTCTGTGAGGATGTGTGGTTGACTGAAGTGGCTACCCAAGCCAAAGCACATCAAGCAGAAACTTTACTGGTGCTCAATGCCTCACCTTATACTATGCACAAAGATGAGCAGCGGATTGAGGTATTGCGTCAAAATGTCAGCTCACTGCAGATGAATACCTTTTACTGTAACTTAGTCGGCGGTCAAGATGAGTTGGTTTTTGATGGTAGTTCGTTGGCAGTAGACCGTACAGGTCAAGCGATTGGTGAGTTAAATGCGTTTGTGAGTGCATTGGGTATTTACCAATTAGAAAATGATGGGATTACATTTAAAGCAGCTATCAGCCTAGAGGAGCAACAGTCAGCAAGTATGGGGCAGGGCATGCTAAAAAATGCTGATGAATGTTTAGAGTCAGAAGTATGGCGTGCGTTAGTATTGGCGACAGGGGATTATTGTCGTAAAAATGGTTTTAAAACAGTAGTGTTAGGTCTATCGGGGGGTATTGACTCAGCAGTGGTGATGGCGATTGCTGTTGATGCTTTAGGTGCGGATAAAGTCCGTGCTGTGATGATGCCTTCACGTTATACCGCGGATATTTCTGTAAATGATGCTGCAGAGATGGCAAAATGGCTGAATGTTCAATATGATGAAATTGCTATTGCGCCGATGTTTAATGCTTTCTTGGACTCTTTAGCACCGAGCTTTACAGGACTACCTGTGGATACAACAGAAGAAAATATCCAAGCGCGTATTCGCGGTGTTTTATTGATGGCGTTTTCAAATAAATTTGGCTCGCTAGTTCTGACGACTGGGAATAAATCAGAGTTGGCAACTGGTTATTGTACGCTTTATGGTGATATGGTGGGCGGCTTTGCGACACTAAAGGATATCCCTAAAACCTTGGTATACCGTCTTTCTAAGTGGCGTAATAGTGTCAGCCGTGCTATTCCTGAGCGAATTATTACACGTCCGCCAAGTGCTGAGTTAAGAGAAGATCAAAAAGACCAAGATAGCTTGCCAGAATATGATGTGCTAGACGCGATTTTAGAGCGTATGATGGAGCTTAATCAGTCTAGCCAAGAAATTATAGCTGCCGGCTTTAAAGCCGAAGAGGTCGAGAAAATCGCTCGCTTATTACGTATCAATGAATACAAACGCCGCCAAGGAGCACCGGGACCTAAGATTACACGTCGTGCCTTTGGGCGAGATTGGCGAGCACCGATTACTAATGGATATCGATATTAAAAAGAGGAAGAGATGAAACTTATTACAGCGATTATTAAACCGTTTAAGTTAGATGAAGTTCGTGAAGAGTTAAATGAAGTAGGGATTAATGGTCTAACAGTAACCGAGGCAAAAGGCTTTGGTCGTCAGAAAGGGCATACCGAGCTTTATCGTGGCGCGGAGTATGCCGTGGATTTCCTACCTAAAGTTAAAATCGAAATGGTCGTCAATGATGACCTCGTCGAAACCGCCGTGGAAACTATTGTCCGTGCCGCTCGCACTGGTAAAATCGGTGACGGTAAGATTTTTGTGACGAATGTAGAGCAAGTTATTCGTATTCGTACTGGTGAAACTAACGAGCAAGCTTTATAACATCCAAAATTCTGGCAAAAAGCATTCTGTCACCATCAAGGGGGCTTTATCTTTATAAAACACAGAACGGCGGGCATAATGTGCCTGCCGTATTTGTTCTGGGAAATAGCGCTTTAAAGCAGGATATAACACCGAAGCTGGGTGGATACGACTGATTTCAAATGAGCTACGACTAATCCTAGTGTCATCGTAGAGTATTTCCGCCAAAGGTCGTGTATTTAATTGGCGAATACCTCGCCAAACTGATTGTGCCGCCGTAAGGGGTGTTATACTTCTAGCCCAGACACAGGGTCTATCATTAATATTCATGAGGATTTCTCTAACCCAAATAGCTTCAGGATGAGGGCAGTGAATAGCCAATCGCTCTTCTTCTGTTAGTGTGGTGGCAGTTTCTTTGAGAATAACAATATTCACTTTACCTAGCTGACGTAAACCCTGTGTTAATGCACCCGGTCGGGTTAACCAATATTTTTGTTGTGGGGTCAATGAACTAGGTGGGGCGGTTTTCCATAGGTTTTGTAAGATGGATACGCTCATTCGTCTGTCGTCCTCGTTTATAATATCACTATTGTCGGTGGAAGCGTCTAGTGGCTTCTCTTATTTATCCCTACAGATTTTAATCCAAAGATGGAAAAAGTACGAGTTTCTAAAATTTTAAGTGAGCAAGGTATTTGTTCGCGTCGTGAGGCAGATGCCTTTATTGAGCGTGGCTGGGTGAGGGTAGATGGCAAGGTTGCCACTCTAGGCACAAAGGCTTTTCCTTACCAAGAAGTCACCTTGGATAAGCAGGCATTGGCACG
>JAXECN010000155.1:0-13553 GCA_034093535.1 Pelistega sp. | reverse complement strand
GGATGTCCACCCACAATAGGTAAACAAATAATCTCAGGTAAATCATAAGGGTGTAGTTCGAGGATTTTATCCATGCAAGCTTGCGCCCTTAGGGTTGATGTTTTAATAGTTAGGCTCAGCTCTTCAGAACCCTCAAGATTATCTTGCCACATATAAAGAGATAACCCTGAGTGCGCAATATGTACACAAGCCGCTAGATGGTCCTCCACAAGAATATGTGCCAGACGCTTGGCAAAAAGCAGGTCTGGTGCAGTGGTTTGAATAATCAAGGCTTGATTTTGCATAATGAGCACAGTATTAGGGAAACGATATAATGATAATCTGAAATGGCTAGAAACAAACTGATATTCATCAAGTTTGCTGTATAGTTAGCAATCAATTGTAAAAACTTGAAACAAGTTTCGTAAATGCAACAAAATATAACGTGCTTTTGTTAAGTAGTTGATTTTTTTTTTTTTTCGTAGGATGATGAGAACTTATTGATTATTAAGAAAATTTTACTATTAGAGAGGGACTTTATGAGCATTCAATTGCGAACAAGCGTTTTGGCCGTTTTAGTAAGCTTAGGGGTTGCTGCTTGTGGTGGCGGAGGAGGTGGTGGGACTAAGGTCGCATCAGATAACAGTTTACCGAAAGTATTACCTAATAAGACAACTGTTGAAGAGGTTGAATTTGTTGATCAGCGAGAAGCTAACAAAGTATTCCGTCTGATTTTTCTAAATTCCGCTCCCCCAACTTGGGATGAAACTGTTGATGTGAAGTTGGATTCTGGATATCAGGCTTTTGCAGGTCTTGGTGATTCAATCATTGTGCATGATGCGACAAAACCATTAGTTTTGAATTTGGGTGCACCCTTAAAAAATGAATATGCGGTTAACGCTTTAAAAGATACAAAAAATTATCTAGGTGTGCATCAAGGCATAGTTGGGCCTCATCAAAATTTAGTAACAGATAATCTTCGATATTTATTTGTTAATCAACCATACTCTAGCTATGGGGCTCTTTTTGTTGAGGGGAGTGGCAGTACTCTCATGAGTCATGTAAGCCTTGGTGCAGGTCCGCAGGATGGTTATAAGGCAGTGTATCCTGTATGGACAGAAGGTAAAGATGGACTACTTCAGTGGAATAAAGAAGTGAAAGGAGATTCTGTTTATCAAGGTCAAGTAATTGGGTCTCTGAATAATCAAACTCCTGTATTAGATGGTACAGTTAAATTATTTTTGCATTTAAATGAACAGCCTGGGCAGAGCCATATGAGGGGTGAAATTGATAGCAAGTTAGTTGGAAAGATTTACTTAGGTAAAGGAGGTATTTTACCTGAAACAATGAGGGCATATGGTACTCCTTCTCTGACTGAAAAAGACCCAGTCCATGATATTTATTCAAGTAATCGTTATGGTGTACGGTTTGTTGGTAAAAATTTAAATGATGCTGTTGGAAATGTCAGTGTAGAGGAAGGTTTGGACGGTGGATATTACAACGCCGTATTCGGTGCGACAAAGCAGAAGTAATTTTTAAACTGAATTTAGGTGCCACCTTTTTGAAGGTGGCATTTTTTTGAGAAATTTATTCTATGAAAAAACTCTGCTTAGTCTTTAGTTTCTTACCCAATCTGGTAATAGCACAAAGTTTATTTCCGGTTGAACAACAACGGATTATTGCTGATACTTCTGACAATTGGTCTTATCATGTAGCGAAGCCATTGGCACCTCAAGAAAGTATGCCAAGCCTCTTGATGAAAAATGCTGCTGTTCAAAAGATTAGCGATGACACGTTACATGATTATCCGTATATTGCACAAACGATGTTGTCTCAAGCGATATACAGACGAGATGTTAGCGAGATTAAACGATTGTTAGATATTTATCAGAATGCTCCGAGCCCTGATGAAATTCTTATCTTATATGCCCAAGGAAAAATAGCATTATTAGAATCTAATTACGAAGTTGCTATTAAGTATTTTCGACAAATTATTGGGCAACATCCTGATTTAAATCCAGTACGAATCGAATTGGCAATTGCTCTTTTTCATGACCAGCAAAATAGTGCTGCACTCAATCAATTTGAAAAAGCAGGAAGTGTGCAAAACTTACCTACAGCAGTGAGGCATTTGATAGCAACGTATAAGGATGCTTTGCTAAAGCGCAACACTTGGCATATTAATGGACATTTTTATTACGACTATAATAAAAATGTCAATAATACGTCTTATACGCGACAAATTGAGGATACAAACTACTATAAAATGCCCAGTATGTTGCCACAATCTGCTAATGGTATTGCATATGGGTTATCTGTAGCTCGAGATTTTAATCTTATTAATTCACATTACTTGCGATTGGAAAATGATTTGTCTGGAAAGGAGTATTGGGATAATAAGGACTTTAGTGAAATAACTAATCGTTTTTCCTTAGGATATACTTATAAAAAAGCTAATGCTACATTGAGTATTTTGCCGTTTTATGAGAAGCGATGGCTAGCAGGTAGTTCATATGCAAAAACGCAAGGCATTCGCATTGAAGGTAATTATTGGTTATCTCCTCAATGGCAAGTTTCTAGTGCATTTGAATATGGTAAGAACCGATATACATTAAGTCAAGTGCAAGATGGTTATACGCAATTGCTATCGACGACATTATTGTGGTTACCCAATCCTAAGCAATTCTTTTATCTAGGAGTGGATTTTAATCGAGAAAAAACACTCGTTAGACAATATAGTTCGGATACTAAGAGTGTTCGATTAGGATGGGGACAGGAATGGGAGATGGCAGGTTTATCTACTCGAACTAGTTTGACCTATGCGAAAAGAGATTATAAAGCGGAGGCTAATTTAGGAGGACTGTTGCCGTTAGGGAAAGTACGCTCTGATAAGGTATATGGTGCTCAATTGACAGTATGGAAAAGAGATTGGCATTTGTTCGGATTAACGCCGAAAGTAAGATTCTTCTGGCGCAAACATGATAGTAATCTTCCGAGTCTTTATTCCTATACTAATAAGGGAGTGCAGGTTCTGGTTGAAGCTCAGTTTTAGTCGTATGATGTTAATGGGAGAGAGAACACCAGTAGCGAGGACACTTTAGGTAGAGGCGATAAATTCTGCTATGAAAAATATGGTTTTTCGCTTTGTCCTAGCAATCAGCGTTAAAATAGACGTTTCAGGTTTAGATTGTTGCAAAAAGCAAAACTATGAGTACTACTACTTTACCTCCAGCGGATAAAGACGTCGCTTATGATGCGACCAAGAAACAAAAATCTTTTGAGAAAACTTCGCGTATTCCGATTAAGATTATTCCTGTTGAGAAATTAAAAAAACCGGATTGGATTCGTGTAAAAGCCGCTGCACCTAACTCGAAGTTTAATGACATCAAACGTATTCTTCGTGAAAATAATATGGTGACCGTTTGCGAAGAGGCCTCTTGTCCTAATATCGGTGAGTGTTTTGGCGGTGGTACGGCAACCTTTATGATTATGGGTGATAAGTGTACTCGTCGTTGCCCATTCTGTGATGTTGGTCATGGTCGCCCAGACCCACTTGATGTTAATGAGCCAAGCAATCTGGCTAAATCTATCGCTGCGATGAAGTTACGCTATGTCGTGATTACCTCTGTGGATCGCGATGATTTACGTGATGGTGGGGCACAGCATTATGTGGACTGTATTACAGAGATTCGTGAGCGTTCACCTGAGACGAAGATTGAGGTATTAGTGCCGGACTTCCGCGGTCGTCTAGAAAAAGCCTTAGATATTTTCTCAAAAGGCTTGCCAGATGTTTTAAATCATAATCTAGAGACAGTCCCTCGTCTTTATAAACAAGCACGCCCGGGTGCAGATTATCTGCATTCTCTTAAACTCTTAAAAGACTTTAAGGCAATGTATCCAGATATCCCGACTAAATCAGGTTTGATGGTTGGTCTTGGTGAAACTGACGAAGAAATTCTGCAAGTGATGCGTGATATGCGTGAACATAATATTGAGATGTTGACGATTGGTCAGTATTTACAACCGTCTGACCATCATTTACCTGTATTGCGTTATGTACACCCTGATACCTTTAAGATGTATGAGGAAGAAGCCTACAAGATGGGCTTTACCCATGCTGCAGTAGGTGCGATGGTGCGTTCGTCTTATCATGCCGATCAACAAGCACATAATGCGGGTGTGGAACATTAATTGTTGCGCTGATTTAGTGCTATATCATAAAGGGTCTCTTCGTGAGACCCTTCGTTATTAGGGCGTAACATGTGTTGAGGCTTGAGTATTAGCTATAACACAGCAACATCTGTCTTGCGCAAATAGCGACTAAGATTCACTAGGCTCGCAAGACCAATGATGATACAGCCAAGCAGAATGCCGTAAAAATGACCACGCTCAGGGCTTAGTGTAAAGCAGACTGCCACGAGAGCAGCACCTGTACACTGACCAAAAAGGCGAGCAGTGGATTGCATACCACCTGTGGCACTAGCACGATGAGGTGGTGCGGAGAGTAGGATAGCCTTATTATTGGGTGTCTGGAAGAAACCGAAACCTAGACCAGCAACAAATAAACAAAGCCCAAAATAAATCGGATGAGTGCCCTCAGGTAAGAAGAGTAAACACGCTAAACCAATCGACATCATTAAGCTACCTAATCCTGCTAAGACAGAGGCGGGATACCTATTAGACAGCTTGGCGGTAATGGGAGCGATGAGTAGGGTGGCAACAGGCCAAGCACTAAAAATTAAACCAACCGTTGTTGGACTCATATGCAAGCCTGCTTGGAAGTAAAACGGTGCCGAAATCATCGTCAGTGAGGCAGAAGCAAAACTCATCGAAGAAACAATAACTGCGTCACGGAATGAGGTGATTTTGAGTAAATCTACTGGTACGAGAGGGTGTTCTTGACCCAAGCTACGGCGATAGAGGAAGTAGCCTGCAATCACTGAAATAGTGAGGAAAATAATACTCCATAGGGGTTGACTAAAGGCTAAATCTAAAGCAGCAATAAAGCCCCCGAGGGTAAAAGCATTGAGGGTTGCACTGAGGTAATCAAAACGCTTATTAACACGTTTAACACGAGGGACATAAGCTGTCATGATAAAAGCAATAAAAGACAAGGGAATAGCAAAGCCGTAAATCCAGTGCCAAGATGCAATACCAATGATAAAAGCGCCTAATGAAGGGCTTAGTAAAGCCGCTGCACCTACCATCATGGCATTAATACTAATTCCCATTGCTAGTAGTCGACGAGGATAAATATGACGAACTAGCCCCCCAAAAATAGACATGAGTGCCGAACAACCTAAGCCTTGGATGATGCGCGTTGTAATCAGGTGTGAGAGGCTATCTGCAAACATACTGCCAATCGCACCGATTAAAAAGATAATAATGCCAATGCGAAGGAGTCGTTTGAAGCCAATCTTTTCGGCTAGTGCAGAAAATGGTAGTAAGGTGGCAATAATGGTGATGGTGTAGGCATTGACAATCCAGACCGCAGAAGCAGGAAGAATATTGAGGTCTTTGCTGATTGTTGGTAGGGCGATATTGGTGATACTACTGTCAATCACACTAATGGCGATAATCAGAAGGAGCGTGGCTACGGCAAAGTAGCGTTGTGGTGTAGGGAGCCCATCTTTTTCCTGATGAGCTCCATGGGTCTCCGAGATATTTGATTTTATATTTTCTGTTATCGCCATACTTTGATTATGTCGGCGGAAAACACCGACGGTTTACCTTATGATTTCTTGACAGGACGCTGCCAGCCCTCAATAGTGAGTTGTTTTACACGAGAAATAGTTAGTTTATCGGCTGGAGCGTCTTTTGTTAAGGTCGTCCCTGCTCCGATTGTGGCATTTGCACCAACCGTAACTGGTGCTACTAACTGACTATCCGATCCAATAAAAGCTCCATCCTCAATGATTGTTTGGAACTTATTCACGCCGTCATAGTTACAAGTGATGGTGCCTGCACCGATATTCACTTTTTCACCAATGACTGCATCACCGAGGTAGCTTAGGTGATTAGCCTTGCTGTAAGCACCTAAGCGAGTTTTCTTCAGTTCGACAAAGTTACCAACATGACTATGCGCACCCAATGAAGCGCCTGGACGTAAGCGAGCATAAGGACCGATTACAGCGTGCTCTTCAGCCTTGGCTTGTTCGAGATGGCTAAAGGCTTCTACTTGTGTATTGGCACCTAAGCTGACATTGCGTAACACGCAGTTTGGACCAATATGTACACCATCTGCTAGGATAACTTCACCCTCAAAGACACAACCGGTATCGATAAAGACGTCGCGACCACATTGTAAAGTGCCACGGAGGTTGAAATTATTCGGGTCAGCTAGCGTTACCCCTTGTTCTAATAAGCGACGAGCTTGCTCAGCTTGCCATAGACGCTCTAATTGGGCTTGTTGAATACGGCTATTGACACCTAGAGTTTCCCAGTTGGCACTTGGTTGGGCTGCATTGACGGGAATACCGTCTTTTACT
The DNA here is from genome assembly GCA_034093535.1 of Pelistega sp. Taxonomy (GTDB): domain Bacteria; phylum Pseudomonadota; class Gammaproteobacteria; order Burkholderiales; family Burkholderiaceae_B; genus Taylorella. The sequence continues at coordinate 7,086 of JAXECN010000155.1, read as the reverse complement.
GCTAGACCAATGATATCCGTGAGATAGTATTCACCTTGAGCATTGTTATTATCAATGCGGGTGAGCCATTCTTTTAAAAGACGAGTAGGGGCACAAAGAATACCAGTATTCACTTCTTTAATCGCGAGTTCTTCGGCGCTTGCGTCTTTGTGTTCGACGATACGATTAACGAGACCGTTAGCATCACGCACAATGCGACCATAGCCTGTTGGGTCTTGTAGTGTTTCTGTGAGTACACCAACACCTGTGCTAGCAGTTTTAAGTAGAGCGGTTAATGTTGACGCCTGTACTAGAGGAACATCGCCATATAGCACTAATGTCATATCTTCCGCTGCTTCACCACCGACTAATTGGTCAACGGCTTGCTGAACAGCATGACCTGTGCCGTGTTGTGGCATTTGTAAGGCAAAGCCTAAATCAGACTCTTGGGCAAAATGTTGCTTAACAGTATCAGCACCATGTCCGACCACAACAATAACCTTAGTCGGGTCGAGTTGGCGAGCACTATCAATCACATGTGAGAGCATAGGTTTGCCAGCGATACGGTGAAGTACCTTTGGTAAATCTGATTGCATACGCTTGCCCATACCGGCAGCTAGAATAACGATATTTAATTTCATAGCAAAAACTTTTAAAAACCGGACGATGTCCCATATATAGATAGGCTCATTTTACTCTTTTTTGCGAGCGGTTTTACGGGCAACTTTAGTCGCCGGCTTATTCTTTACAATATTTGAGCGTTTTTTGGTGCTGGTTTGGCTTTCAGTCGCTTTGGCTTGGGTAGCTTGTTCGACGATTTCGGCTTGGCTTTGTAAAAAGTCGTTAAATTGCGCTTGTAGACTATTCCACCATTGTTGCCCTGCCGCTTGTAGTGCTTCGTTATTCTGCATCATCTCTTGTAGGGACTGTAAATTAGTGCGCTGCAATTCTAGGCTTTGAATGGTGTTTTTAAGCATGGAGAGGTTTAAACTCAGCCAATTCTCGACGCTTTTGAGCTCATTAATTCGTTTGTCGAGCTCTTCGATACTTTGTTCAGAGTGCTGATTAAAGCCTATAGGGTTCTTTTGTAAGGTATCTTGCCATGCTTTTTGAAAAGCCTCAGCATTGCCAAAAAATGAATGTTTGAAATGCTCAGGGTTAAAAATCTGCTCAAACATATTTTTGCTATCGCTCATGGATATTACCTCGTGTAGGATTGCTGCAATTGAGAGAAGATGTTTTGTTCTAAACTATCTAATAGCACGACCATCGCTTCTGCTGTCACCATGCCGTCTTCCATTAATTCAATCACTTCGCTGACGGTAAATGTACGAATCTCGCTGACTTCACCGTCCATATTCTGAGGCTTAACTTCTGGTGCTAGGATACAATCGCTGGTTAATACTTCTTCGTATTGAAAACCTTCTCGTAGTGGGCGTTGTACTTTTAAAATAGAGCGAATATCAGTTCGATGTGTTAATGCTTCTGCAGGTACGCCGGCTTCTTCGTAAGTTTCTCTTTCTAAACCGATGTCCAAGGTGTCAGCGGCATTGAGTAGTCCGCCTGCAATGGTGTCCCATTTATTAGGGTCTGTTTGTTTAGTGGGTGCTCGTAAAGAGAGGAATAACTGTCCATCAGGTGTCCAGGCATTCATGTGAATCGCTTGGGTGAGCAAACCTAGAGGGCGAGTAGCAGTGCGTTCTATATGAGCCAATAGTTGAGCACCTTGCCAGACATTGACTTGCTCATCACGCCAATAAGGTAATAAGCCATTGTCACGTAGATGATGAGCAAGACTGTTAAAATAGTCAGAGCGTTGTTCAAAAGATAACTGAGGTAGCTCAATCGCTATATGCTCTTGCGAACGCGATATATAAGCATAAGGTGAGGTCTCCCTTGTCAGTAGAGCGATACTGCTTGGGTGTAGGGTACCAGAACGCACGCCATTGAGATAAAGTGGTAGTGAGCCTGTTACAGGGGGCTGTTGAATCTCGTTGAGTAAGCGTTTTTTTAATGTCGCAATGCGTTGGTTCACCATAGGGATACTCAGTCAAAATAATGTGTTCATTGTAGCGAGAATAAGGAATGATGAAAAGACTTGCGCTTTTAATAGGATTTTTTCTTTTTAGTGCTGGTATTGCTTATGCCAAGCTACATGGAAGTGATATTTCAGGCTCGACTATAGGTCAGCGTTGGGAGGCGGTCAATGCTGAGGCACAGCCAATTGAAGCATCTGCTATGCAAGGTAAGCTGCGCTTGTATTTTTTCGGCTTTACGCAGTGTCCTGATGTTTGTCCGACAACCTTATTACGCTTATCTGAAATGTATTCATTATTGGACGAGAGAGAGCAAGCGCAGCTTAGTATTGTGTTAGTGAGTGTTGATCCAGAGCGAGATACCCCTGAGGTTATTAAGCGCTATTTGGCGAACTTCTCTGAGCGATTTGAGGGATTGACAGGAACGCCAGCACAAATTCAACGATTGGCGCAGTCCTTTAAAGTGTTCTATCGTAAAGTCCCACTCGGTGATACTTACACGATGGAGCATAGTGCGAATTTATTTCTATTCGATAAAAAAGGTAACGCCAAGCTCTTTTATTATGGTGATATTGCACCAGAGAACTTGGCGAGTGATATAAAGACCTTATTACGCTGAATTAGGCTTGAGCAGCTTCGAGAACTTTGCGCATTTTTTTGATGGCAGCGTTTTCGATTTGGCGGACACGTTCTGCTGAAACACCGTATTGAGCTGCAAGCTCTTGTAGAGTTTTGCCTTCGCCTTCTTCTTGTAACCAACGCGATTGGATAATGTCGCGAGAGCGGTCGTCTAGGCTCTCTAGGGCGTCAGCAATACCTTGGGTCTGTAACGCATAACGATTACGCTGTGCCAAAACCTGACCCGGTTCGTGTTCACCCTCGTCAGAGAGGTAGCTAATCGGTGCAAACTCTTCATCATCGTCTGATGAACCCTCAAGAGCCATATCACGACCCGATAAGCGGACTTCCATCTCGGTCACATCTTCTGGGCGGACATTAAGCTTCTCAGCAATCCCTTGAATTTGTTCGGGATTGAGTGTTTGACCGTCAGGACGCATGCTACGTAAGTTAAAGAATAATTTACGTTGTGCCTTAGTGGTAGCTACTTTGACAAGACGCCAGTTACGGATAATATATTCATTAATTTCCGCTTTAATCCAGTGTACGGCAAACGATACAAGACGCACGCCATGGGATAAGTCAAAGCGTTTGACAGCTTTCATCAAGCCGATATTGCCCTCTTGGATTAAGTCAGCATGCGCAATGCCATAGCCTAAGTATTGACGAGAAATCGATACGACTAGGCGTAGGTGCGATAGAATTAAAGTACGAGCCGCATTTAAGTCACCGTCTTGTTGTAACTTAGTGGCTAAATCTTTTTCTTGTTCTGGTGTAAGAACCGGAATACGGTTGACAGCGCTAATGTAAGCTTCAATCGTACCCATAGCACCAGGATTGGCAACTGCCATCGCAATGTTGGGTTGTAAAGCAAGTGATTGACTTGTCATAGTGTATTTGGTTTCCAATAAAATTTTACGATAAGTTCATTTTAGCACTCTTGTCAATAGAGTGCTAATGTTATCCATAGTGGGTGTAATGGAATTCGTTTCAATAGGTCACATATCCCCTTGAGAGCTTGATAAATAGGGAAAATAATCAAAAATAAACTATTCTGTCCCCTTTTTTTTGAAAAAAGGGGATAATACATTTTTTAGGTTTTTATACGAATATGGCACGCTTAGCTCGTCTTTATGCTCCCGATACTAGTCAGCTTGTTCAGGCAAGGTTATTGCCACAAGTGGCAGTATTGCCTGAGATGCAGTCGCTTAAGCCACAGCTTATCGAATGGTTAGAGCAAGCGAGTGTTCGTTATGGCTTGTCGGTTCATGCTTGGTCTTTGACTCAAGATAGTATTTATTTATTGAGCACACCACATGACCCAAAAGCGGTTTCTCAAGTCGTACAGTCTGTTGGCAGGTATTTGGCGTCTACGCTTAAACAGGGGGCTGTCTTTGCTTCGCGTTATCGCTCTTGTTTGGTTGAGAAAGGCGAGCATTTACTCGCTAGTATGATTTGGTTAGAGATGCATATTCATCAGCAAGATGGCGTAGAGAGTCCCGAACTCTTTCCTTGGTCATCAGCAGGTTGGCATATGGGACGCTCTTTTAAAGACTATCCTTGGATGCGTGACCATGAGGCATATTGGTCGTTGGGTAATACTCCATTTGAGCGACAGGCACGTTATCGTGAGCTATGTGAGGACGGTCTTAGCCAGGCGATGATTAAGAAAATTCAAGCGGCTTTACAGGGACAATGGGCATTAGGTAGCCCTAGTTTTATTCATACCATTAGTGAGGTAGCAAGTCGCCGTGTAGTGCCAGGGCAAAGAGGACGCCCTCGAAAGGAAGTGAAGTAAATGGTTTGGTTATTAAAGTTTTGGAGCAAGTTGCCACTGGGCTTTATCCAGTCTTTTGGTAGAGGCTTGGGTTGGTTGGCTTATAAACTATCCCCTCGCTATGGGCAGCGTATCCGTGATAATGCGACACAAGCAGGGTATGCAGCTCAAGCCTTTCATGATGAAGCGGCTAAGCAAATCGGTGCGATGTTTGCCGAGATTCCTCGCGTCTGGTTTAATGGTCAAGCATGCTTGGCACAGACAAAGGTCGCTAACCCAGAGTACCTTGACGCACTGAGAGCGAATAAAGAGCAAAGCGTGATTTTTATTACACCTCATCTCGGCTGTTTTGAGATTTGTGCACGCTATTTAGCTCAGCAAAAACCCATTACCGTGATGTATCGTAAGGCAAGACGAGAGTTTTTTGAGCCGGTGATGAAGTCAGCGCGCGATGATTCAGGATTGGAGTCTGTCCCAGCAGATTTTTCAGGCGTGCGAGGCTTTATTAAAACCTTGCGTCAAGGGGGCGATATTGGCTTATTACCTGACCAAGTGCCAGCTTCTGCGGATGGTGAATGGGTGACATTTTTTGGGCGTATGGCGTATACGATTACCTTGCCGGGTAAATTGGCATCACAAACCAAGGCTAAAGTGGTGATGGTAGCTGGGGTACGCTTGCCTAATGCACAAGGGTGGGAACTGACCTTTAAGGATGGTCCTACATTAGATGGTCTATCGACCAATGAACAAGCGCAAGCGATGAACCATGCTTTAGAGGAAATGATTCGCCTAGCACCGACACAGTATTTGTGGAGTTATAACCGTTATAAAGTGCCTAAGCTTGCACCGCCTATGCCTACATAAATCTCATTAACCACTCTTTGCCTTTGATTTTGGTCTTGCGTAGGCGGGTGATGGTGTCTTCTGCTAAGTCGCGTTCAATAGCGACAAAACTCACAAAATCAAAGATATTAATCTTGCCGACAGCACTGCCGGGTAAGCCTAGGTCTTTAGTTAACGTGCCAAGAATATCACCGGGGCGCAGTTTTTCTTTTTTGCCTCCGCGAATACAGATGGTTTTCATCGGTGCGATAAGTGGTTTTTGTTTGGCACTGCTCGGTAATTCTAGCCATTCGAGGGCTAAATCAATATTCTTTTCGATACGCTCGGCGCGATACATCTCTTTATCGGTGACGAGATTGAGTGCTAAGCCTTTTGCTTCCTTGCGACCAGTACGACCAATACGGTGAATATGGGTTGCCACATTTGGGGTAAGCTCAACATTAATAATCGCATCTAGGCTTTCGATATCTAAACCGCGAGCCGCAACGTCAGTCGCAACGAGTACAGAACATGAGCGGTTGATAAACTGAACAAGGACATCTTCGCGGTCGCGTTGTTCCATATCGCCGTGTAGGACTAGACTCTTAATTCCTTGTTCCTCGAGATAGTCAGCTAAATCCTCGCACTGGATTTTGGTATTGCAAAATGCCAGTGTTGAAGTGGGGCGATAGTGTTTTAATAGGCGTGCGCAATCAGCAAAGCGAGCCTCCGCCGTAGTCTTGAAGAAAAGATGGTCGAGATTGTGATTAACAGCTTCGGGACTTGTCTCAACAACGACAGGATTGCGTTGGAATCCTTCGCTGATTTTTAGAATATGTTCGGGATAAGTTGCTGAGAAAAATAAGGTCTGTTTGCGTAGTGGTGTTGCTTGAGAAATCTCTCCAATATCATCAAAAAAGCCCATATCCATCATACGGTCGGCCTCATCGAGGACAAACACCTTAATATGGCTTAGGTCTAAGTGCTGCCCGCGTACTAAGTCGAGGACACGACCTGGTGTGCCAACAATAATATGTGCGCCATGCTTAAGAGACTCAATTTGTGGACGTAAGGCACTGCCACCACATAGGGTGAGTACTTTAATATTAGAAAGTGCACGAGCTAATTTACGAATTTGTTGTGCTACCTGATCGGCAAGTTCGCGAGTCGGGCAGAGCACAATGCCTTGAGCACCAAAAAAAGCAGGATTGATTTTTTGGATAATGCCTAAGCCAAAAGCTAATGTTTTACCACTCCCTGTCTCCGCCTGTCCTCTGACATCTTTACCCTCCAAAATGGCAGGCAAGCTTTGCTCTTGGATAGGGCGCATTTCGGTATAGCCCAACTCTTTAAGATTGTGTAGTTGTGCTGGGCTGAGAGGAAGAGAAGAGAAGTTCATAACAACAGTAAAAGAGGATTTATCTAAGGCGCTATTATACACCGCTAAGCGCTTAATAAGTTGTCTTTATGACTAAGTGATTGTTTTAATTGTATTTTCATAAAATAACATATTGGTCTGTCCCTAATAATTAAACAAAAATTGATTTATTTGATAAATATGGACAGTCCCCATTTATTTTTGTTGCGCGATGCAACAGATCCGATTATTCTTGAACGGTTAAAGAAATATTCTTGCCATTTTTTTAGGAAAATAGTTATGCGCAAGCCAGTTCAATTATCAAAAGAAATCGTGATTGATGCTTCTGCTATCGGTCATCGTTCTACCAGTGCGACTACTCAGCCTGTTGTTCAATTACAGCCAGAAAACCAAGGTCTGTATAACAAAGAGATGGAGCATGATGCCTGTGGTGTCGGCTTTGTTGCCAATATCAAAGGCAAAAAGAGCCACACTAT
>JAXECN010000154.1:0-23287 GCA_034093535.1 Pelistega sp. | reverse complement strand
GCTGGGTTTTTACCTTGAGCCACATGACCAAGACCATAACCTTTAATTGTCTTAGCAAGAATTACCGTAGGTTGACCTTCAGTCTTCATTGCAGCGTCAAATGCTGCGAATACTTTGTTAGGGTCATGACCACCACGGTTTAAACGCCAAATTTCTTCGTCACTCATACGGCTAACCATCTCTAATGTACGAGGGTCTTTACCGAAGAAGTGTTCACGCACAAAAGCACCGTCATTGGCTTTATACGCTTGGTATTCACCGTCAACAGTCTCTTCCATAATCTTACGAAGTGCACCGTCTTTATCGCGTGCTAATAATGGATCCCAGTAAGAACCCCAGATTAGCTTAATAACATTCCAGCCACTACCACGGAAATCACCCTCTAATTCTTGGATAATTTTGCCATTACCACGTACTGGACCGTCAAGACGCTGTAAGTTACAGTTAATCACGAATACTAAGTTGTCTAACTTCTCACGAGCAGCCAAGCTGATAGCACCGAGTGATTCTGGTTCGTCCATCTCACCGTCACCGCAGAAGCACCATACTTTACGCTTAGACGTATCAGCAATGCCGCGAGCATGTAAGTATTTTAAGAAACGGGCTTGGTAAATCGCCATCATTGGACCTAAACCCATTGATACCGTTGGGAATTGCCAGAAGTCTGATAGCAATTTCGGATGTGGGTAAGATGGTAGACCTTTGCCGTCTACTTCTTGGCGGAAATTATCTAATTGTTCGGCAGAAATACGACCCTCTAGGAATGCACGAGCATACATACCTGGCGATGAGTGACCTTGGAAATACACTAAGTCACCGCCATGGTCTTCAGTTTCTGCATGCCAGAAATGATGTTGACCGCAAGCAATCATCGTCGCTAAAGAAGCAAACGAAGCAATATGACCTCCTAAGCTACCACCGTCTTCAGGTTCGTGACGATTAGCACGCACCACCATCGCCATCGCATTCCAACGTACATACGCACGGATACGAGCTTCTAATTCTAAGTTACCCGGATTTGGTGGCTCTAAGCCTGGAGGGATAGTATTCACATACGCTGTATTTGGTGAGTATGGAATATTAGAACCAGAACGACGTGCTAAGTCTGTTAATTGCTCAATAATAAAGTGAGCACGTTCTGGACCTTCACGATCAAGAATTGCTTCTAAGGCTTCTAACCACTCTTTGGTTTCTACCGCATCTACGTCTTTTGGTGTTTGACTCGTAGCCATGCATTGCTCCTATTTCAATAGCAGTGTTTTAAATACGCCTGAGCACACACCCTAAGAGAGAGAATTTTGTGCATACTCTGACGCTAATTTATCTCGTGATTATGCCACACTTTTCTTAAAGCATTGAGGACTGTTTCATTTAAATTTTTATATAATGGAAATAAATTTCATATTATGAGAATTTGCTATTTTTAATTTATTTTCTCTCTTTTACGAATATCCTATGACATATTCTCCTTTCCCCTTTTCTTTCAACGACATCATTCAAATTTAAACAATTCCAACACAAGCGAAAATAAAACTTTTAAAATGACATCACTTTACAAAATTTACAAAGTCTGACAAAGGTTTTTATCACGACAATTATGCAAGAAAGTAATCAAAAGAGCCTCATCAGTAAATCGCTCAACTATGCGACTAAATCACGTCACCTACATTGGTTAGCCCCTGTCTTTGTGATTGCCCTATATATTGTCGTCATGATGGCGTTTTTTAGTCTGCAGCGTATACAGACGAATCTTTTACCTTATTTTGTCGATGATAATCAGAACTTACAGCACCTACTCAATCTCATCATTATTGCGCTGTCGATTATCATTATTTTGAGTCTTTTCTTGATGTGGCGTTATACTCGCCAGCGACTAAAGACAGAGCAAGCCCTAGAAACCGAAACCGTTTTCCGCCGTGCTATGGAAAACTCCATGTCAACAGGTATGCGTGTGATTGATATGCAAGGTCGGATTATCTACGTCAACCCAGCATTTTGTCGATTGATTGGATGGGATGAGTCTAGCCTAGTCGGCAGTGCTTTACCCTACCCGTATTGGATTCCGGGACGCCATACCGAGCATATGCGAACCATGGAAATTGTCTTGTCAGGTAAGACACCTAGCTCTGGTCTCGAATTAGAAGTACAACGTCGTGATGGTTCACGCTTTACCGCACGTCTATATGTATCCCCTATGCGTAACCCAGACGGACATCAAATCGGTTGGATGACTTCCATGACGGATATTACCGAACCTAAACGTGTTCGTGAGGCTTTATCTGCTGCACACGAACGCTTTATGACGGTGTTAGAAAGTCTGGATGATGCGATTTCTGTCGCTGCTGATACGCCCAATGGTATTGAGCTACTCTTTGCTAACCGTACCTATCGCCGCCTATTCGGCTCACAACCCTACGGTCATCAAGAACTCCTCAAACAGCACACCGAAAACCACGATGACAATAACCAGTACTTTATCCCAACCGTCAATATTTGGTTTGAAGTTCATCATCGTACACTAAGCTGGACAGATGGTCGTAAAGTCCGCCTACAAGTCGCCCGTGATATTACCGAGCGTCTGAAACACGAACAAGAGTCGCGTAACCAACAAGAGAAAATCCAACTCACCAGTCGCCTCACTACCATGGGTGAAATGGCGTCAACACTTGCTCATGAGCTTAACCAACCTCTCACGGCGATTGTTAACTACAATACCGCCGCAATGAATTTACTCAAAGCTGGTAAAACCGACAATCCTATGCTTATCACTGCCCTAGAAAAATCGGCTACCCAAGCCGAACGTGCAGGTAAGATTATTAGCCGCATTCGTGCTTTTGTAAAACGCAGTGACCCTCGCCGCCAATCAGTATCCATTGAGCGTATCGTGTCTAATACCCTAGATTTAGCAGAGATTGACGCTCGTAAACACGGCAAACAAATTGAATCTTATATCGAGCCTAATTTACCCGATGTCTATGCTGACCCTATTCTTATCGAGCAAGTCTTACTCAATCTTATCAAAAACGGTCTAGAAGCGATGTTGCAAAATCAAGAAACGCTTGTACGTGTCCGTATCGCGCGTATTGAAAAAGAAGTCGAGGTATCGGTCATTGATCGCGGACATGGTCTTAAAGAGCCAGAACGTTTATTCGAGCCTTTCTTTAGTACAAAAAACGAAGGTCTGGGCATGGGCTTAAATATTTGTCGCACCATTATTGAATCGCACAATGGTCAATTATGGGCTGAACCCAATCCAGAAGGTGGTACTATATTCAAATTCCGACTCCCTTTTAGCACCACTCAACAAAACTAATTCTTTAGCATTAACAAATAAGGAAATGTGATGACAATCAATAGCACTATTTATATCGTAGATGACGATGATGCCGTACGTGATTCTCTACGTTTTTTATTAGAAACCAATGGCTATAACGTCTTAACGTTTTCCAGCGGCGAAGAGTTCTTAGAAAAATACGACCCCACACTGGTGAGCATTCTCATCACCGATGTACGTATGCCAGGCATGAGCGGTCTACAACTACAAGAAGAGCTCAACGCTCGCAAAGTCAATATTCCTATCGTATTTATCACTGGTCATGGCAATGTCCCAATGGCAGTCAATACCCTCAAACAAGGTGCCATGGACTTTATTGAAAAGCCATTTAACCTCACGGATATTCAAGAAGTTATTTCAAATCTCACTGCCGAAGCACAAGCACGAGCAGAAGCAGCGAATAGCCAACGCGCCAACGAAGAGCTATTAAGTCGCCTCACTTCTCGCGAACAGCAAGTACTCGGTCGTATTGTAGCAGGTCGATTGAACAAACAAATTGCTGATGACCTCAATATCAGTATCAAAACCGTAGAAGCTCACCGTGCCAATATTATGGAAAAACTCCAAGTTTCAACGGTCGCCGATTTAATGAAAGTAGCACTTAACTCACAAAAGGAAGCTTAAATGACAGCAACAGTTATTGACGGTAAAGCACTTGCTAACCAAATCAAAGAAGATTTAGCTCAACGTATTGACGCTTTAAAAAACAAAGGCGTTATTCCTGCATTAACCGTTATTCTCGTGGGCGATGACCCTGCCTCTGCTGTTTATGTAAATAGCAAACACAATACTTTTACACAGTTAGGTCTAAAAAGCGAGGTTTTACGCTTCCCTGCTGATACTAGCCAAGAAGATTTGCTCAATAAAATCCGTGAGTTGAACAATGACAAAGACCTGCACGGCATTTTGGTTCAATTACCACTACCAAAACATATCGATACCAATACAGTAATCGATACGATTTCTCCGGAAAAAGACGTAGACGGCTTCCATGTGAGCAATGCTGGTGCCTTAATGACAGGTAATCCTCGCTTTATCCCTTGCACGCCATATGGTGTGATGAAAATGCTTGAGTCGCAAAAAGTCAATCTCAAAGGTGCTGAAGCAGTTGTGGTGGGGGCAAGTAATATTGTGGGTAAACCAATGGCACTTCTACTCCAAAAAGAAGGGGCGACTGTAACCATCTGCAATTCAAAAACAAAAGACCTTAGCGCACACACGAAAAGAGCTGATATCCTAGTCGTAGCAACAGGTCGTCCTGAAATGGTGACAGGAGATATGATTAAACCCGGTGCAGTGGTGATTGATGTAGGTATTAATCGCGGTGCTGATGGTAAGCTAAAAGGCGATGTGGAGTATGCTTCTGCAGCAGCTGTGGCGAGTGCAATTACGCCAGTACCCGGTGGCGTAGGCCCAATGACAATTGTGATGTTATTGGTAAATACGATTGAGTCGGCGGAGCGTGCTTAATTAGCCATCTTGCATACTGGTCACTAACTTAGTTTAGTGACCACTCACTAGTTGATTGATGCCAATTTTAAACAAACAGACACTTAAATAACTATGACAAATCCTCTACTAAGCTCTTCCCTCGATTTTATCGACTATGCCGCTATTAAAACCGAACATATCGTACCAGCACTTACCCAATTGCTCGAAGAAAATAAAGCCCTCATTGAGCAAGTTGCCGCTGAACCTGCACCGCTAACTTGGGAGAGTTTTGTAGAGCATTTGGACATTGCCTCTACGCCGCTATGGCGAGCATGGCATGTGGTCAATCATCTGAATTCCGTTGTGAATACACCAGAATTACGTGCAGCTTATAACGAAATTCTGCCTAAGATTACCGAATACTCAACTTGGTTAGGTCTAAATAAAGACCTCTACCAACACTATAAAGCACTAAAAAACTCTCCAGAATACGCCACGCTAAGTCCGACTCGTCAGCGTATTATTGACTTAGCCTTGCGCGACTTCAAACTAAGCGGCGTAGAATTAGAGGGTGAAGATAAAGTCCGCTATGCTCAAATTAGCGAACAGCTTGCTAATCTCTCACAGAAATTTAGTGAAAATGCTCTTGACGCTGTGGATAACTGGGCTCACTATGTCGATAATCGTGACGAATTAGCAGGTATCCCTGCAGACACACTCACTGCAGCAGAAGAAGCTGCAAAAGCCGATGGCAAAACAGGTTATAAATTCACCCTCAAAATGCCATCTTACTTACCTGTTATGCAATACGCTCAAAATGCAGCCTTGCGCGAGACCTTATACCGTGGTTACAGCACGATTGCATCTGACCAAGGCGATACACGCTTTGACAACTCAAGTAATATCGAACAATTGCTTGCTTTGCGTCAAGAAGAAGCCGCATTATTAGGCTATAAGAACTTTGCGGATATGCAATTAGAAACACGCATGGCAGACAATGCACCACAAGTGATTACTTTCTTGCGTGACTTAGCGGCTAAAGCAAAGCCTTTTGCCCTCAAAGACGTTGAGGAGTTAAAAACCTTTGCCCGCGAAAAGCTCGGTATCGAACAAATGAACCCTTGGGACTACGCTTATGTCTCAGAGCAATTACGTCAAAATAAATATGCCTACTCTGACGAAGAAATTAAACAATACCTCCCTGAAGATACGGTCATGGCAGGCTTTTTCAGTATTATCAAAAAGCTTTTTAACGTAGACTTCACCCCTATCGAAGCTTCCGTATGGCATAAAGATGTAACGGCTTATGCGGTGCAAGACCAAGGACAAACAATTGGTTATATTTACTTTGACCTCTATGCTCGTGCAGGCAAACAAAGTGGCGCTTGGGTAGGTTCAGAGCGTAGTCGCCATTGCTATGCCAATACTACTGTAACACCGGTGGTCTACTTAACTTGCAACTTTACCCCACCCACAGGTAATAAACCTGCCCTGCTATCTCCTGATGATTTAATTACGCTTTTCCATGAGAGTGGTCATGCTCTACACGCCTTATTATCAGAGGTAAAAGATCCTGCTGCCTCACCATTTTCAAGTGTAGAATGGGACGCCATTGAACTTCCTTCGCAGTTTATGGAAAACTTTACTTGGGAATGGGTCGTGATGGAGCAACTCACACGCCATTGGGAAAGCAATGAGAAACTGCCTAAGGCACTCTATAACAAAATGCTTGCGGCTAAAAACTACCAAAGCGGTATGCAAACAGTACGCCAAATTGAGTTTGCCTTGTTTGATATGCTTATCCATCAATCTGTAGACAAACTTTCTATTCAACAAGTTTTAGATATTCTTAACCAAGTTCGCCAAGAAGTTGCCGTGGTGATACCACCTAGCTGGAACCGTTTTCCTCATAACTTCTCTCACCTCTTCGCCGGTGGTTATGGTGCAGGTTACTATAGCTATAAATGGGCAGAAGTGCTGTCTGCTGACGCTTATAGCCTTTTTGAAGAAAATAAAATCGCTGACGGTAGTACTTTAAATGCCGAAATTGGTGCGCTTTTCCGTAAAGCAGTTCTTGCTGTCGGCGGTTCTATTCCAGCAGCAGAGTTCTTTAAAAACTTCCGCGGTCGTGATCCACAGCCTGAAGCCTTATTGCGTCATAGTGGTATGTTAGAGGCTTAATATAATGTTAAAACGTAGTCTTTTATCTGCTTTTCTAGCCATTGGGGCACTGAGTGCTCCCATGCCTGCCCTTGCCCAAGACAGCAAACCTACCACGGTTTACAATATCAAGGGCAATTTACCTGATTTAAAGTTTGAACTTCAGGGATTAAATAAGACGGTCAATGCTGAAGATTTAAAAGGCAAAGCCACCCTAGTTTTCTTCGGCTATGCCTCTTGTCCAGATATCTGCCCTACCACCATGGCAGAATTAGCGACCCTAAAAAAATCCCTAGGCGAGCATGAGGACAAAGTACAAATCGTCTTTATCAGTGTCGACCCTCACCGCGATACCCCAGAGATTTTACAAGCCTATGTAGACGCTTTTGAAAGTGGTGGCTTGGGTTTAACCGGCACCACAGAGCAAATTGCCGAAGTCGCCAAACGCTATCGAGTCGCTTATCAGATTGAAAAGCCTAAACCCGGTGCAGCAGAAAACAACTACGAAGTTATGCATGCCCAAGGGATTTATATCTTTGATGAAAAAGGCAAAGCCCGCTTTTTAGCGTCCAATGCAGAGAATACTGAATTGTTAAAAGAAAAGTTATTGCAACTATGGAACTAATTGTTGGTGGCAGCAGTCTATCAATCAGGGTGAATAGTTTCTTCCTTTTATAACACTAAATCACCCTGAAACCCTTATCAATACTAATTATTCAAAATTTAAGTAATAGGACAAATTTATCCTATTAGCGTTTACACAGCTTGACGTCATTAATCCAAATTAAGAAACTATATAAATAAATCATTTGCTTTCAAATTGCTTTGTAATTACAATGTAGATACATTGTAATTACAAATGATTAGCCTAATAGTGACTATAAGAGATTGACAATGTCTAAAGTAAATGCAAAAAGAGTAGAAACCATTAACCTACGTGCACTAGCCTATCAAAAAGAACTTCTTGATAGAGCTGCCGCTATTATGGGAAAAAGCCGTTCTGACTTTATGTTAGAAGCCTCTTGTGCCCAAGCAGAAAAAGTATTACTTGACCAAGTCTTATTTTCTCTTGAGGATGATGAATTTGAAAGCTTCACTCAATTGCTTGAAAAACCGCTATCTGAAAATGATAAAGTTCAAGCATTGCTAGCAAGTCCATCACCTTGGGAAAAATAAGCTATGCATATCACAAGTCCAGCTTTATTAAATTCTGCACACGATGTAGCAAATTTTGATTGTGGCGATATAGGTCTCAATCACTGGTTAAAAACACGAGCCTTGCAAAATCAGCAAAGTGCCTTTAGCCGTACCTTTGTCGTAACAGATGAAAAGCAACAGGTACTTGGATATTACTGTCTATCAGCAGGTTCTATCGCAAAAAAAGACAGTATCAAAAAACTCACTCGCAACTCCCCCGATATACTTCCCGTTGCTGTTTTGGGTAGACTAGCCGTATCAAAATCTTCCCAACACTTAGGGGTAGGAAAAGGTCTGTTAAAAGACGCTATATCCAGAACATTAAATATCGCTAATGAGTTAGGAATTTGCGCTTTACTCGTACACGCATTAAATGATGAAGCAAAGCGCTTTTACTTAAAATATGGTTTTGAACAAAGCCCGAACCACCCTTACACACTGATGTTAAGTCTGAAACTTAAATAATCTCTTGTGTTTTTGCCACAAATTCCCTTGCAACATTAAACACTTACTGATATAATAGCCGTTTTGCTGAATTAACTTAATAGAAGATACTAATTATGGCCAATACTGCCCAAGCTCGTAAACGTGCTCGCCAAGCTGTAGCACGCAACAAACACAACTCTAGCCTACGTTCTTTACTACGCACTTCAATCAAGCGCGTACGTCAAGCAATCGAAGCAGGTGATCAAGCTAAAGCTAACGAAGTTTTCTCTCGCGCAACTAGCGTAATCGATCGCGTTGCTGATAAGAAAATCATTCACAAAAATAAAGCTGCTCGTCATAAAAGCCGTTTGGCTGCAGCTATTAAAGCCCTAGCTTAATTTACAGGTAAATATTAAGTTGCGTTGGTAGTCCTCTCTGAATAATTACCTCAGCGCTTAGGGTTCAGCAAAAAAAGACGCTATTTATACAAATAGCGTCTTTTTTTATGTGCTTTCCAAAACACATCTACTTAGCCCTTCTGTGCCCCACTACAAAGCCTCTTCTCCAGAAAAAAAACTTCCTCCTATTCACAAACGGCTTACTTATGCCCTATTATCTGAGCCAGACAAAAAGAACAGCCAATAAAAAAGCACTCTTACGAGTGCTCTTTATCATTCAAATTCCGCTTCGCCGATGACCTCAACAGTTAAATCATTATCTGTTGCAAAATCATTAACAAACTTCCACGCTTTAGGTTCTAGCTGACGCAGACGTTCATCAACAATCAGACATTTATGTCCATTTTTATCATTGGGGATGACGTAGGGAGAATAAGTCAAATGACTAGATTGAATACCAGGTGGTCGAAACTGAGCCATCACACCTGCAAGACGTTCTGCCCAATCACTTGGACGAAACTTCTGTCCTGATTTTGTTAGACCGTAAATAATTAATTGTTGCACTTGTGTAAACTCTGCAAGCTTTAAAATAGTTATTTTAGTCTATTTACGCAAGAATTTCGACAATTTTTAAGATTATTGTTATTATTAATAATTACCCTTTAATTCTTTTTTGAAACGAGAAACTTATAGGGATAATCATTTTCTTCCTCCTAAGCACCTCTAAACACTTTTTCTATCAGAGACTTAGGGCTTAATTTTATTTTCGATGTATTTTGCATATGACTAACCAAAATAACTCTAGCGCACCTATGCGTCATTTCTTACAGTTAACTGATTTTTCCGCACAAGAAATTCTTTATATTTTGGATCGTGCTCGCTATATCAAACAGAAGTTCAAACGATACGAGCCACATATGCCTTTACACGACCGTACCTTAGCGATGGTTTTTGAAAAAGCCAGTACACGCACTCGCGTCTCTTTTGAGGCCGGCATGTATCAGATGGGTGGTCTTGTGATTAACCTCACCTCTAATGATTCCCAACTCGGTCGCTCTGAGCCTATCGAAGACACTGCACGCGTTATCACTCGTATGGTGGATATTGTGATGATTCGTACTTTTGAGCAAACTCGCTTAGAGCGTTTTGCTGCTCACTCTCGCGTACCTGTTATCAACGGTCTGACGAATGAATTCCATCCTTGCCAAATCCTCGCTGACTTACTCACTTTTGTCGAGCACAAAGGCAGTATTAAAGGTAAAACAGTCGCTTGGATTGGTGACGCTAATAATATGGCGTATACTTGGCTACAAGCCGCACAGATGCTAGATTTCAGACTGCATGTATCTGCACCAAAAGGTTATCAACTCGACCACGACCGCATTGGCTCAGTTAGCCCAGAACACCTACAAGAATTCGATGACCCGATGGAAGCAGCCAAAGGAGCAGACCTCATCACCACAGACGTATGGACCAGTATGGGCTACGAGCAAGAAAACGAAAAACGTCGTGTTGCCTTTGCTAACTGGATGGTAGACCAAGATATGATGGCACTTGCCAATAAAGACGCTATTTTCATGCATTGCCTCCCTGCACATCGTGGCGAAGAAGTCAGTGCCGAAGTCATCGATGGTCCGCAAAGCGTCGTCTGGGACGAAGCGGAAAACCGTCTACACGTCCAAAAAGCCCTTATGGAATTCCTAGTGCTTGGTAAACAAGACACCCCTGCACTTTAATCCATTAGCATTATCCGTGACAGATATAAATTCGCTTTTTTTCCTCGAGATTAAAGCGTAAAATAACAAGGTTGTTTTTATTAATAATTTTTTGAGTAATAACATGAGCGATATTAAAAAAGTAGTACTCGCCTACTCTGGCGGTCTTGATACCTCGGTCATTTTAAAATGGCTACAAGATACTTACCAATGTGAAGTGATTACTTTCACTGCAGACATCGGTCAAGGTGAAGAATTAGAACCAGCTCGCCGTAAAGCGTTAAACTTTGGTATTAAACCAGAGAATATCTTTATTGATGACTTACGCGAAGAGTTTGTGCGTGATTTCGTCTTCCCGATGTTCCGTGCCAACGCTATCTACGAGGGTGAATACCTATTAGGTACTTCTATCGCTCGCCCTCTTATCGCTAAGCGCCAAATCGAGATTGCTAATCAGCTAAATGCAGACGCTGTATCTCACGGTGCAACAGGCAAGGGCAATGACCAAGTTCGCTTCGAATTAGGTTACTACGCACTTAACCCAAATATCCGTGTTATCGCTCCATGGCGTGAGTGGGATTTATTATCTCGTGAGAAATTATTAGACTACGCTGAAAAAGCGGGTATCGAAATCGATATGAAGCACAAACAAGGTGGTGCACCATACTCTATGGACGCTAACCTACTTCACATCAGCTACGAGGGTCGTCACCTCGAAGACCCAAATGCCGAAGCTGAAGAAAGTATGTGGCGTTGGACCGTATCACCAGAGCAAGCCCCTGATAGCCCAGAATACATCGACTTAGAATATGAGCGTGGTGATATTGTGGCGATTAACGGTGTTCGCCTAAGCCCTGCAGCTGTTTTAACTAAGCTTAATGAGCTCGGTGGTAAACACGGTATCGGTCGCTTAGACCTCGTAGAAAACCGCTATGTAGGTATGAAATCTCGTGGTTGCTACGAAACCCCAGGCGGCACTATTATGCTAAAAGGTCACCGTGCTATCGAATCTATCACGCTTGACCGTGAAGTGGCTCACCTCAAAGACGACCTCATGCCACGCTATGCTTCATTAGTGTACAACGGCTACTGGTGGTCTCCTGAGCGTAAAGCCCTACAAGTGCTTATCGACCACACACAACAACACGTTAACGGTTTTGTACGCCTCAAACTCTACAAAGGCAATGTATACACTGTTTCTCGTGACTCAAAAGACAGCTTGTTTGATAAAACCATTGCAACTTTTGATGATGACGGTGGTGCTTATAATCAAGCAGACGCTGGCGGCTTTATTAAGCTTAACGCCTTACGTATGCGTATCGAGAGCAAAGCAGGTCGTAAATAATCACTTCGCATTGCTTTGATGCAGAGAGCCACTTCTTATCGAGAAGTGGCTTTTTGTTAGCCCCCTCCTCCCACTATTCTTTATTAGTAAACAGACTACTATGTCCACTCCTATTAAAAATATGACGGTGCAGACACTTGCACAATGGCAAGCCGAAGCTAAAGACTTCACCCTCCTCGATGTCCGCCAAGACGATGAGGTCGCCTACGCCCATATCGATGGCTACCAACATATTCCTATGCACCTCATTCCTATTCGTCATGGCGAGATTGATGATAGTAAACCCCTCGTAATTTATTGCCACCATGGTATGCGTAGCTATCAAGTGGGATTGTTTTTAGCAAATATGGGCTTTGAAGAAGTGTATAACCTACAAGGCGGTATTGACGCTTGGTCAAAAGAGATTGACTCCTCTGTACCTCTTTACTGAAGTCCCAACAAATCATCACGCTGAACAAAAAATCTTGTGAAATCCAAATTTAAATGATATTATAGATGATAATTATTCTCATTTATATTTCGGAGGATTTCAATGAGATTTTCAGCAGTTTTAAAACCTTTATTCATCGCTTGCGCATTGACAACTTCTGTAGCACAAGCAGCAGAAGTTAATATCTATACAACTCGCGAGCCTGGTCTATTACAACCTCTTTTAGACCAATTCACTAAAGATACCGGCATTAAAGCAAACACCGTTTTTGTTAAAGACGGTCTTGCCGAGCGTGTTGCTAACGAGGGTGACAAATCCCCTGCTGACGTCTTAATGGTGGTGGATATTGGTCGTCTGACAGACTTAGCCGAAAAAGACCTCGCACAACCTATCCAGTCTAAAGTCTTAGAAGAAATCATTCCTGCTCAATACCGTGACCCTGACGGCAAATGGTTTGCTCTCTCATTACGTGACCGTATCCTCTATGCGGCTAAAGACCTCGACCTCACTAGCTTCACTTACGAAGAACTCGCTGATCCAAAATGGAAAGGCAAAGTATGCATTCGCTCAGGTCAACACCCTTACAACACTAGTCTGATTTCTGCCTTTATCGCTCACAATGGCGAAGCAAAAACCGAAGAATGGCTAAAAGGGATTAAAGCTAACCTCGCTCGTAAAGCAGCTGGTGGCGACCGTGAAGTGGCTCGTGATATTCTAGCGGGTATTTGTGATATCGGTATCGCTAACTCTTATTATGTGGGTCGTATGCGTAATGCAGAAGAAGGCTCAGAACAACGCCAATGGGGTGACGCAATTAAAGTTATCCGTCCAGTCTTTGCTAGCGCAAAAGACGGTGGTACTCATGCCAACGTAACCGGTGCTGTTGTTGCGAAACATGCGCCTAATAAAGACAATGCCGTCAAGCTTCTCGAATACTTAGTCGGTGAAAAAGCCCAAGCGATGTATGCGAAAATCAACTACGAATACCCTGTGCGTGCAGGTTCAGAGTTAGACCCAGTTGTTGCATCTTTTGGTGAATTTAAACCTGACGCCTTACCGATGGCTGAAGTGCCTAAAAACCGTAAAAAAGCGAGTGAGTTAGTCGATAAAGTCGGTTTTGATAACTAATTTTACGTTATACTAATAGAGCTTTTTATAAAGCTTCTGAGGGGGAGTATGGGACGACTCCCCTTTTTCCGTACATAAAGCAATGCAATTACAAAAAAATAATAAACTCACTTTTTGGCAAATCCTCGCTTGGCTAGTGGTGCTAGGTGTTGTCGCCCCTATTCTGACGCTATTGATACTGGCGTTGACAGGGCATTTTGACCATTGGCAGAACCTCATCCAATACGTTATTCCACATTCACTAAGCAATACGGCTATTCTTCTTATCGGAGTGGCTACCATGGTCGGGCTTATTGGTACGGGCAGTGCATGGCTGACCTCGGCGTATCAGTTTCCTACGCGTAAGATGTTGATGTGGGCATTGCTCTTGCCACTCGCTGTACCGACCTATATTATGGCATTTGCCTATTTAGACCTCATGCACCCTCTGGGTCCCATTCAAGGGATTATCCGCGAGATACTCGGCTACTCCTCTCCTCGTGAATTTCGCTTAGCCGATATTCGCTCTATGCCGGGGGCTATTTTTATTATGGGCTTGGCACTCTATCCTTATGTGTACCTGAGTGTACGCGTGATGTTTATGAGCCAATCCGCTAATCTGGTCGAAGCCGCTCGCACCCTAGGTTGCACACCGGCGCAAGCCTTTCGCCGTCTAATCTTACCGATGGCACGACCTGCTATTGCAGTGGGTATTAGCCTCGCCTTATTAGAAACACTCAATGATATTGGTGCTTCAGAATTCCTCGGTATACAGACTCTCACTGTATCGATTTATACCGCTTGGGTAACACGCTCCAACTTAGAGGCAGCGGCACAAATTGCCATATTTATGCTGTTTATTGTGACCCTCATTATCTATGTAGAGCGTCTAAGTCGCCAACGCCAACGCTATGCCAATACCCAGCGCCCCCGACCCATACAGCCACAACAACTCACCGGCTGGAAGATGGTTATCGCTATTATTCTCGGTTGGTTACCTGTTATCGCTGGCTTTATCTTCCCTGCTCTCTATCTCATCACCGAGACAGTGAAGCGTCTTGATACCGTAGGTGCTGTATCACAAGGACTGCTCACCAGTACCCTCAATACAGTTATCCTCGCTGTTATTGCTACCACAGTCACCGTTATTCTAGGACTGATTATTGCTTGGGTAGTTCGCCAACCTCGCTTTGCTTATAGCAAACTGATGGTACGCCTCGCTAGCTTAGGCTACGCTATCCCCGGCTCTGTTCTCGCCATTGGATTGCTAACCCCACTCGTCCTACTCGATGATGTTATCAGCCGAGTTATGCAACTACTTTTTAATCTACCGCCACAACTCTATGTGATGGGCAGTATTGCAGGACTTGTGATTGCTTATAGTATCCGTTTTATGGCAATTAGTATTGGCTCTGTTGAGTCTGGCTATACCCGCATTCCACCCTCACTGGATAATGCCGCCCAGACCCTCGGCCATACACCTGAACAAACCTTCTGGAAAGTCCATTTCCCCTTGCTAAGACCCGCTCTCGGTGCTGCGGCGCTATTGGTGTTTGTCGATGCGATGAAAGAACTCTCAGCCACTTTATTATTGCGCCCACTGAATTTTGAAACCCTCTCGACTTGGCTTTATGCTGAAGCGGCTCGTGGCACTTATGAAGAAGGGGCAATTGCTGCCTTGCTGATTGTCTTAGTCGGACTATTACCGGTAATTTTCTTGGCACGTACCCAGTTTAAACATTCTTATTAAACGATACTTGATATGAACGATTTACTTCATCTACACCAATTAACACTGGGTTACCCACAAGGTAAAGCCCTAAAAAATGTCGTCCATCAATTATCGCTACAATTGGCACGAGGAGAAATCGGTTGCTTACTCGGTCCATCAGGCTGCGGCAAGACTACCGTACTACGAGCGATTGCTGGTTTTGAACCTGTCTATGCCGGACAAATTCAACTGGAACAACAAACCATCGCCGAAGCGGGTCGTATGGTACCTCCAGAACAACGTCATATCGGCATGATGTTCCAAGACTATGCCCTATTTCCGCACCTCACTATCGAGAAGAATATCGCCTTTGGGTTGAATAAGCTCCCACGCGAACAAGCACAGAAAATCACCGCAGAAATGCTTGAACTTATTGGCTTACAACACAGTGCAAAAGCCTATCCTCATGAGCTATCCGGTGGGCAACAACAACGTGTGGCTCTCGCTCGTGCGATTGCCCCCTCACCAAAACTCTTACTCTTGGATGAGCCATTTTCTAATCTTGATGTGGATACCCGTGAGCGCTTAGCCCTAGATGTGCGTGCTATCTTAAAAGAAAAGCAACTCAGCGCTATCCTCGTCACTCATAACCAAGTTGAAGCCTTTGTATTTGCGGATAAAATCGGGATTATTCATCAAGGCAACTTAGCCCAGTGGTCTGACCCTCAGACCCTTATCCATGCACCGCACAATGCCTTTGTCAAAGACTATATTCGCCAAGACGCTATCAATGCCTATCAAGCATGCTCAGCAGACAAAAGCTGTTTCTGCACAGATGATACCTAGATGATAAATAATTAGGCAACTATTAAAGACCTAGACAAGCACTAGCGATACTACGAAGTAATCAGTTAAAACAAAACAGGCTCCCGATGAGGAGCCTGCTTTTGAGTCAATAGAACCTAAGTTAGTCGCAGGGTCACCAGCCGTCGCTAGTGTTAGGGTCGGGATCATAACCCGGAACATTAATCTCTACCGTATATTTTGGACGCTCAAGGACTAAGGTATTTGACCTAGTGGCATTCATTCAATTACGCTCAATTCAGCAAAAAAAGAAACCATGCAATATGGCTTATTGGTTACGGCAAAAGTATTGGAACAATGGCTAGAAACACAAAGCCATAAGAACACCATCCGCCCACTAGTCGAAGCCGTATGCCGCCGTTGTATTGAAAAAGCTAAGGCTTTGGGTAATTAGCAAAAGATTAATTAGCCAATATAAATCAAACAGGCGCAAAAAAACCAGCTCACTGGCTGGTCATCTTCATCCGTCTAATTGATGGTGGGTGCTACAGGGGTCGAACCTGTGACCTACGCCTTGTAAGGGCGCCGCTCTACCAACTGAGCTAAGCGCCCATCTGTGTGCGTCGTAAGAATTAAATTATAGGTAAGTTTAGATACTTTGGCAAGTATTTAAGTCATAAAAATGCAATCTTATTGATTTTGTGTATCAAAAAAACAACACCATTACTTTCTATTTGAAAAGAATTGCGCTTTAAAAAACTTCTTTTTTAAAAATATTGTTTTAGCACACCTTCTGTTTATTCTTATCCTCGTCTCTTGCTATCGCTAAATTTTCACTTCAACATCAGCCACCTAAAAAGCAAAAAGGGCTAGCCATAAGAATAAGACAGCTAAATATACCCTTCTCTCAAAACTGCCCCAAAAACAAAAGACCTACTTAAAAATAAGTAGGTCTTAAAAAATCACTTAAGTATGGGAAGACTTAATTATTTTTTCTTGCGAGCTTTTACGTTAACCGCTTCTTTAAGTGCTTTACCTGGAACAAACTTAGGTACTGTAGCTTCAGCGATTTGGATAACTTTACCAGTTTGTGGGTTACGACCTTGGCGTGCACCACGAACAGCAACACGGAAAGTACCGAAACCAACTAATGTAACGCTATCACCCTTTTTAAGAGTTTCTGTTACTGTTGCAACAGCTGCGTCTAATGCACGAGCAGCAGCAGCTTTAGAGATTTCTGCTTTTTCTGCGATTTGTTCTACTAATTCAGTTTTATTCATTATATACCCCTATTTCTGGAACAACTAAAAGAAAAACTACTTGTGTAATATTGGCTTGATTACGCCTAGCTGTCAAGCATTCCGAGCAAAAAAATGCGATTTATTTAAAGAGTTTTACAATTCGTTAAAACTATCCACCGCAAATGTAGGTTTTTATTCACAGGTATCTAATTTTACTGACTTTTTTATTTACTCATCTTGACGGCTAGGCAAAACCCTTTTTACGCATTCTTGGCAGACATCACTTTCGCATATGCCTGTTCAATATCCGCAATTAAATCCTCTACGTTCTCAATACCTACCGAGATACGTAACAGATTATCCGAAATCCCCATCAAGGCACGCTGCTCTGCTGTCGCTTCGGCATAAATAGTCGGTGCCACCGGTAAACATAGGGTACGGTTATCCCCTAAGTGCGTAGCAAGAATAATCGTCTCTAGACTGTTTAAGAAAGCGAATAAATCAATATCTTCACGCAATGAAGCGGCAATTAACGAGCCATACCCTTTACCAGCAAAAAGCGCCTTGGCTAGGCTATGTTGTTCATGATTTTCTAAGCCGGGGTATTTCACCTCAGCAAAGATAGGACTGTCTTGCATATAACGGGCTAAAGCCAAGGCATTATCATTTGCCTGTTTGGCACGCAAGCTAAAGGTCTCCATCCCAATAGCAATACGATTTGCCGCTTCAGACGATAAGGTCGCACCCATATCACGCAAGCCTTTTTTCTTTATCTGTACTATCCCCAAGTTCTTCACTGGATATGATTTATACATCTCCATAATATTAGGATAGCGTGTCCAATCGTATAAACCCGTATCGGTAATTGAGCCACCTAGGGCATTGGCATGACCGCAGAGGGATTTTGAGAGAGAATGCATCACGAGTGAAGCCTTAACCTCTTTACCTTTTAAGAGATAAGGTGTCACCATCGTCATATCCACAAAATATAATAAGCCTAGGCTTTCGCATAAATCCCCCATGGCTTTTAAATCGCTGACTTGGGTGACTGGATTCGCAATTGTCTCCGTAAATAACATTCGCGTATTAGGACGAATCGCTGCTTTTACCGCATCAATATCACGGGTATCCACCATCGTCACTTCGATACCAAGGTTTTCTAGGGTATTTAATAAGCTCTTGGTATTGCCAAAGATATAGTGGCTAGAAACCAGGTGATCACCGGCTTTTAACAAGGTCAGAAATACCGCTGAAATCGCTGCCATACCACTGGCAAAACAGACGCTACTATGCCCCTCTTCGATTAACGTTACCTTTTGCTCTAAAGCGCTTACTGTCGGTGTCCCTTGACGTGAATAGGCATAGCCCGGTGTGCTACCAAATACAGCAATCAAATCGCGTACATCGGCAAATGAATATTGTGCTGCCACATGGATGGGTTTGTGAATAGCGTTATGCTCGACTTTTTGTTGACGGTCAGCGTGTAAAATCTGGGTTGTAATACCTTTGCTCATAAAAACTACCTTTAAGCACCTAATAGACGTTGGCGACGTGTTTCATATAGACAAACGGCACTCGCCACACTCACATTTAAACTTTCCACTGAACCTGCCATCGGGATACGCACTAATTCATCGCAGGTTTCTGCCGTTAAGCGACGCATACCTTCGCCCTCAGCCCCCATGACCCATGCCATTGAGCGTTTGCCATCTACTTGATAAATATCACCCTCGGCTTGATCAGTCGTCCCGACTAGCCAGACATCACGCTCTTTTAACTCACGCATAGTACGAGCTAAGTTTGTCACCATTAAATAAGGCACGGTATCTGCAGCACCACAAGCGACGCGTTGGACAGTCGAGGTTAAGCCTACTGCTTTATCTTTTGGCGCAATCACAGCATGCACACCAGCAGCATCGGCAGTGCGTAAACAAGCACCGAGATTATGTGGGTCAGTCACTGAGTCTAAAATCAGGAAAAACGCCGGTCCCGTAATCACGTCTAAGACATCGTGAACATTGACGGCTAATTGACGCTGCTCTGCTAGTGCCACAACGCCTTGGTGGCGCACACCTTTGGCAAGACCGTCAAGACGCTCCATATTAACGGCGTAGATTTTGACTTGTTGACGCTCAGCTTGCTCAACTAAAGTCAGCATACGCTTGTCTTTGCGAGAGGTTTCGATATAAATTTCTTTAATAGAATCGGGGGCATGACGTAATCGTGCGGTTACTGCATGAAAGCCTGCCAAAATTTGATGTGATGCCACGTTTAATTACCTTTGTTGTTTTTTAGGGGACACCGATTCTGGTGCCCCCTGCTTTTTACTAGCGTCTTTTCTTACGCGAAGATTTCTTTGTAGAGCTACGTTTCTTAGCGGCTTTTCTTGCCGTCGTCGCTTGTTTTTCTTCACGTTTTAAGGCTGCTCGACGCTGATGAGCAGTTTGTCCTTTGAGTGCAGTCGGCTTCGGTTTGGCAGGACGCTTAAAATGTCGCTCCCCAGATACCTCACCACTTAGCTCTTTTTGTACCGCCGCATAGCTTAAGCCTTTGACAGGAATAAACTCGATACGACGCGCTTCTAAATCGACTCGAGCGACTTGGATTTGGAGATTATCGCCTAAGCGATAACGCTTACCAGTGCGCTCGCCAATAAGTTCATTGCTCACCTCAGAAAAATTAAAATAATCCGACCCGAGTTCGGAAATATGAATCAATCCCTCAACAAAGAGATTATCCAAGGTGACAAATAAACCAAAACTCGTCACGCCAGTAACTTTACCACTAAAGACCTCGCCAATACGCTCGCGAATATACCAACACTTCAGCCAAGCCTCAACATCTCGTGATGCCTCATCTGCACGTCGCTCAGTAGACGAGAGTTTTAAGCCCAGACGCTCCCATGTCGCATATTCAAAATCCTCAGCCGGTTCGCCTTTTACCCGCTCCACACCCTCAACACTTGGGGTATAGTGCTTATTCGCCAAGATAGACTTAATCACTCGATGGACGAGCAAGTCAGGATAACGGCGAATCGGAGAGGTAAAGTGTGTATAAGCCTCATAAGCCAGACCAAAGTGACCGACATTATCCGGACTATAAATCGCTTGCTGCATTGAGCGTAACGCCATCGTCTGAATAATATGATAATCAGGTCTCATCCGTGCACTGTCTAAGAGTGCGGCATAATCAGTACCGTGAGGCTCTGCACCACCACCCAGATGTAAGCCCAGATGTTTGAGGAAATCACGCAAACTCGCTAACTTATCAACTGTCGGCCCTTCATGAATACGGAACAAGCCCATACGCTGATGACGTAGAATAAAATCAGCCGCACAGGTATTTGCCGCCAGCATACATTCTTCAATAAGACGGTGTGCATTATTACGGACAAATGGAACAATTTGCTCAATCTTGCCCATATCATTGCTGATAATCTTAGTCTCAACTGTCTCAAACTCCATCGCACCACGCTTGCGACGTGTGTCAAAAAGCAGATGATAGAGTTCGTAGAGGTCTTGTATCTGCGGCAGCACATGCTTAAGTTGCTTAGCCGTCGGACCATCAGGCTGTTGTAAGCAATCCCAGACTTGCGTATAGGTTGTGCGTGCATGCGAATGAATCACCGCATTATAAAACTGATACGCTTGGACTTGCCCGGCTTTAGCACCTGTGGCTGGAATCACCATATCGCAGACTAAGACTAGACGCTCTACATCTGGATTGAGTGAGCAAAGTCCATTAGAGAGCACTTCTGGCAACATCGGTATCACCCGACGTGGGAAATAGACCGAAGTACCACGCTCTAAAGCGTCTTTGTCCAAAGGATCTTTGGGTGTTACATAATGCGATACATCGGCAATCGCCACTAACAATCGCCACCCTTTGCGTTTGCGTTTCTCTGTGCCGAGGTTCACTTCTTCAGCATATACCGCATCATCAAAATCACGTGCATCTTCACCGTCAATGGTAATAAAAGGTACATCCCGTAAGTCGATACGCCCTTTTAAATCAGCTTCAGTGACATGGTCAGGTAAGCTATCCGCTTGTTTTAAAGCCGCTGGTGAGAACTCGGCAGGTACTTCAAATTTACGGATGGCAATTTCAATTTCCATACCGGGGTCATCAATCTCGCCCAATACTTCAACCACTTTGCCAATCGGCTGCGTATAGCGTGTTGGTTGCGTCACAATATCTACGACCACCACTTTACCGTGGTCAGCATCTAAAATATCTGCCGCAGGAATAAGAATATCATGCTTGATACGCTGGTCTTCAGGGACAACAACCCACTGACCTTGTTCATAGAGAATACGACCCACTAAACGCGTCGTACCACGCTCTAAGACTTCGAGAATACTTCCCTCTAAACGTCCGCGATTATCACCCGTAACTTTAACACTCACTCTATCCCCGTGGAGGACTTTTAACATCTCACGACTGGCGAGATAGACATCCTCACTCCCATCCTCAGGGATAAGAAAACCAAAACCATCACGATGACCTTGAACTTTACCGATGACCACGCTATCGTTTTGTGTATTAATCTTATAGCCTTGACGTACTGCCATCAGCTGACCATCTCGCTGCATAGCGACTAGACGCTTTTCTAACCCTCGCAAGCCCGCCTCTCGGAAAACACCGAAATGTCGAGCCAAGGCATCTATCCCAATTTGTTTTTGATGTTCTCGCATAAAGACAAGAATATCTTCACGGCTAGGCACATCTGGATCGAACTGCTCCCCCATATTAATCGGTGAATTCGTATTCCGTTTACTCAATGAATTTTCCTTATTATCAAAAGTTTAGGCTTCATTTTACTGCTTTATGATGACAGTTTTCAGTAAAGTCTTAAAACTTGCCATATAAATAACGTGCCACCATTAAAAAGCACATAATGACCACTAATGGACGAATAAGTTTTGAGCCTTTTTTAATCACCATCAAGGAGCCTAGGTACGCTCCTAAAATTTGCCCGACCATCATAATACCTCCAACTAGCCAGACCACTTTGCCACTCAATACAAACACCACCACCGCAGCAATATTACTCGCAAAGTTAAACACCTTGGCATTGCCTGTCGCTGTCACGATTTGCTGTCCGCGCAAAGCGATGTTAGACAAAGAGAAAAACGATCCCGTCCCCGGTCCAAAAATACCATCATAAAAACCAATCCCCGGCACAACTGTGGTGTTAAAAGTGCTCTCTTTTAGACGTGGCTTTTTCTCAACATCACCAATATTAGGTACTAATAAAAAGTACAAGCCAATCATAATCAAGACAATCGGAATTAAAATATCCAATACGCTAACATCAATATAATGCACACAGATTGTGCCAAGCGTCGCACCGACAAAAGACAT
This sequence comes from Pelistega sp., assembly GCA_034093535.1. GTDB lineage: Bacteria > Pseudomonadota > Gammaproteobacteria > Burkholderiales > Burkholderiaceae_B > Taylorella. The sequence goes on along the minus strand of JAXECN010000154.1, from coordinate 624 downwards.
CAATGCCGCAAACCAAATCTTTTTAAAATCCACCACCCCTTTTTTCATCATCGTTACTGAAGCGGTAAAAGACCCTGCCATGCCTTGCACCTTATTGGTAGCTAGTGCATTGAGCGGAGGAAGACCAGAAAGTAATAAGACTGGAATGCCGATTAAGCCACCGCCACCCGCAATTGAGTCAATAAAACCTGCCAACGCTGCTGCTGCAAAAAATAACAACAGCATCTCCCATCCAAAACTAAACTCCATATTTAAAAACCTTAAATTTTTATGATTAATTGATACAAACCCAGTTATCTTACGCTATATTATGGTTTAGTGGTAGCTATGCCATAGGGCTAGCACCTATTTTTTCTATTGAGAAGTCATCATGAGCGAATATTACTTAACGTTTAAACATATTCATATGAGCTGCGCTTATTTAAGCGTTGCATTATTGATTACGCGAATCTTTTTATCCGTCGCCAAACCAGCGGTACTACAACAAACTTGGGCAAAAGTGCTCCCTCATGTGATTGATACCGTTTTATTAACTTGTGCCATCTTGATGGTAATGGTTCTGGGTCCTCATCACCCCTTTATCCTCGTCAAAATCATCTTATTATTGTTATACATCGCTTGTGG
>JAXECN010000153.1:0-20398 GCA_034093535.1 Pelistega sp. | reverse complement strand
TTTGGTTGCTGCTGCTTTTTTAGCTGGGGCTGCTTTTGTTGCTGCCGCTTTTTTAGCTGGGGCTGCTTTTGTTGCTGCTGCTTTTTTAGCAGGAGCTGCTTTTGTTGCTGCTGCTTTTTTAGCTGGGGCTGCTTTGGTTGCTGCTGCTTTTTTAGCAGGAGCCGCTTTGGTTGCTGCCGCTTTTTTAGCAGGAGCTGCTTTTGTTGCTACGGCTTTTTTAGCAGGAGCTGCTTTAGTTGCTACTGCTTTTTTAGCAGGAGCTGCCTTAGTTGCTGTAGCTTTCTTTGCTACTGGTTTTGTCACTTTGCTGTCTTCTACTTTTTTAGTAGTTGCTTTTTTTGCAGGTGCTTTGGCTGTTGCCATCATCATACTCCTGAGTAGGGTCCTAATTGCAATTATTGAATTTGACATATTCCCCAGGTGAGATGAGAAATATCTCAAATTGAAATGTATAGCCTGTCTTTATTGTCGACTTGCTCATAATTGAAAGATTACAACAATCTTCATCGAAAATCATTATTTTTTTATTATTGTTCAATAACTTACTGACTTTATTTTTCGTTGGGTTACAGGGTGTAAAGATAAGTTGTTATTGGTATTTATTTTAAATTTAAATTAAATGAATGTTGAGTAAGTAAAAATAAGTATACAGGGAATTCTTAGGTAGAATTCTAAGAAGCTATATTTTAAAGGGGTTTTCGAGGTTTTTTGTTTAATAAGAATAAGAAGGAGGCATACTTTTATACGCTTTTTTATAAAAACTATTTTAAATATAAAATAAATTAATTGTGTGGAGAGTAATAAAAAAGCACCATAAAAATGGTGCTTTTAAAGGGTTTGGCTTAAATGCAAAATATTATTAACATTAGCATAAAACCAACAATGAGGGCTGCTTTAGTTAGCGTTGAGGCGGCTTAAAACAGTTTCCTTACCGATGATGGCGAGTACTTGGTCGACTGCTGGTGTTTGTTTTTGACCAGTGACGAGTAAGCGTAATGGAATACCTAGTGCTGGCATTTTAGCGTTATGTTTGGCTAATACCTCTTTAATGGTTAGTGCAATATTTTCACTCGACCATTCGCTAAGCGCACTGGCTGCTTGTGCAAAGTCATTGACCAATACACGTGCTTCTGGGGTGACGAATTGTGTCATTAGCTCTGTATCAGCCGCTTTAAATGGTGCACAGAATAGCATTGCTTCTGTGGCTAATTGTTCTAATGTCTCAGCACGCTCTTTGAAGAGTGATAGTACCGCTTTTAAATCAACCTGCTGGGTATCGCCACCACGTGCCTGGATACGAGGGGCAACGGCAGCAACGAGCTCATCATCATTGAGTTGTTTGATATAGTGAGCATTAACCCAGTTGAGTTTCTTTGGATCCCATTGAGCAGCTGATTTGGATAGATGATTGCCGTCAAACCATTCGATGATTTGTTCACGAGTGAAAATTTCATCATCACCATGGCTCCAGCCTAGGCGAGCCAGATAGTTAATCATCGCTTCGGGTAGGTAGCCGTCAGTATCATATTGCATAACACTCACAGCACCGTGACGTTTAGAGAGTTTTTGACCGTCAGGACCGAGAATCATTGGTAAATGACCATAGATAGGTAGTGGTGCATTTAAGGCTTTGAGGATATTAATCTGGCGAGGTGTATTATTGACATGGTCATCACCGCGGATAACATGCGTAATTTGCATATCCCAGTCATCAATCACTACGCAGAAATTATAGGTAGGCGTACCGTCTTGACGAGCAATGATTAAATCATCTAACTCTTGATTATCAATGGTAATCGTCCCTTTGAGCATATCGTCCCATGAAACAACACCTTCTGTCGGATTTTTGAAACGGACGACAGGTTTACGACCTTCTGGAATAGGTGGTAATGTTTTGCCGGGCTCTGGACGCCAAGTACCGTCATATTTAGGCTTCAACCCTTTAGCCTTAGCAGTTTCCCTCATTTGTTCCACTTCTTCGGGTGTGCTATAACAGTAGTAAGCCGTACCGTCTTGTAGCATTTGTGCGATGACTTCTTTGTAGCGATCAAAGCGCTTGGTCTGATAGAAAGGACCTTCATCGTGATTGAGCCCTAACCACTGCATGCCGTCGAGAATAGCTTGAACAGCCTCTGGTGTAGAACGCTCTAGGTCGGTGTCTTCGATACGAAGGACAAAAGTGCCTTTGTGGTGACGTGCAAAAGCCCAAGAAAATAATGCGGTACGAGCACCGCCTAGGTGTAAATAACCTGTTGGTGAGGGTGCGAAACGAGTACGAATGGTAGACATAAATTTAAAAATATCGAATTAAATAAAAAAATAGCTACAAGGTTTTAAAATAATAGTAGCCGAGAGTATTGCAGTATTTTAACTTAAGTTAATTGAGAGTACGCGAATGTTAAGACATCGTTTAGCATCCTTTTTTGAACCTAAGTCTTTAGTGGTCATCACGGATATTGATTTGCCTATTTTACAGGCAGTACCAGCGACATTAGCAGCAAAGACAACTGTTCTACATATTCAAGACGAAGAGCAGATGGAACAATTATTCGCTGCTAATTCACTCGATGAGACAAAAGAGTTAGCCTTGGTCTGTGTGCAACCATCGCGTCTTCCATCTGTGCTGCAATACTTAGCGACTATGCCTCCCAGAGCCTTATTGATGTTGCCTCCCAATCATATTGATGTTGACCCTAAAGAGACCAAGGAACTGCTAGGAAAATGGGTACAAGAACATCAAGTGATGATGTTAGGCTCAAGAAGTTTTGGTGTGCAACGCCCTCATTTAAATCTCAATTTAAGTCGTTCTCCCAATGCTAAAGCAGGACGTGTGGCAGTGGTGTCGCAGTCGCGTATGCTAGTGATGTCGGTGTTAGACTGGGCTTTGGATACCAATATTGGCTTATCTGCGGTGGTCTCTCTGGGAGAAACGGTTGATATTGATATCCCTGAAATTATTGAGTATTTGGCAGGTGATCCTCGCACCGATAGTATCGTGCTTTATTTGGATAAGTTTAGTAGTGGTCGAGAGTTGATTAGTGCGGTGCGGACAGCAGCGAGTGTTAAGCCAGTTGTGGTATTAAGAGCAGGGCGTACAGATAGTGAGCTCGTGGGCAGCGATCAAGTTTTTGACGCAGCGTTACGTCGTTCGGGAGCGGTACGTGTCCATTACTTTGTGGATTTATTCTCTTCTTTAAAAGCTTTAACACATAAACGTCGCCCTAAAGGAGGGAGAGTTGCTGTCATTGCCAATGGTCGTGCCCAAGCTCAATTGATGTTGGATGAAATGCTCACTAGTAATCAGAGTATGACACAGCCGGACTTTTCTCAGGAAACCATGACAAAGTTGCGAGAGCTATTGGGACCTGGTGGCTTAGTGCGTAATCCAGTGATTGCTTATGAGGCGGTCGATGGTGAAAAACTGGTTGAATGTTTAAAGATTATCCAAGAAGATAATAATGTTGACGCTATCATGCCGGTATTAGCGCCTGATGATGCGACTGATATGGAAAAAGTGGTGGCGCATTTAGTGCAGTTTGTGCCGCGTGCAAAAAAACCGATACTGAATACGCTCTTAGGTGAGTATTCCATGAAGCCTCTGCGTCGATTGATAGACCAGTCTGGGTCACCAGCTTTTCGAACCCCAGAAACGGCTATTTCGGGTATGGGTGCTTTGATTTCTTATCACTATAACCAACAGCTTTTACAACAAACTCGGATTCCATTTTTTGATACGGCAACACCTGATAAGCAAGCGGGGATTGATTTAATTAATGGATTGCGTGCTCAGCAGCGAAGAGAGTTAACAGCTGAAGAAGCTTATCAATTGTTGAAGTTTTATCATGCAGATATTCATTGGGGTGTTGATGAACAAGATGAGCAATACTCTGTTGAAGATGATATTCCTGCATTAAAAATTATCGTTAAGCGAGATCCAGTATTTGGACCTTGGATTTATTTTGGAGAGGGTGGGCATGAGGTCAAAATACCAACAGATGACCATGGTTTAGATTTGCCACCATTGAATTCTTATTTGGCGGCACAGCTTATTGAGCGTAGTCGCTTATATCGACAAGAGTTACAGGTTTATGTAGAGCCACCTATCTTTAAGAAATTACAAAAATTACTCGAAACGGTCTCGGATATAGTGACTGACTTTCCGGGGATTGAAGAGATTGAAATTAATCCTATTGTGATTGGTTATCGTGAGCTTAATGTGCATGATATTCGTATCAAATTGACTGAGCATTTTATGCCAGATATGCCACAAGAAGGTGGTTATGCACATATGGCGATTTACCCTTATCCTGATTACTTGATTGAACATCATACCTTTAAAGATGGCAAGGAATGGACTTTGCGACCTATTCGCCCAGAAGATGCCGAACAAATGCAAGCGTTTATTCGTGAACTGTCTGATGAGTCGCGTTATATGCGGTTTGTTTCGATGATGAAAGAGCTGACCCCTAAAATGCTGACGCGGTATACCTATGTGGACTATCATCGAGAGCTTGCCTTGGTGGCGACAACAATGGTGCCGAATCCAGAAAATCGTGGCTTACCTAAAGAGATTATCATTGGCTTGGCACATTATTTACGTAATGCTGATGGCGTAGGTGCGGAGTATGCTTTGGTGATTGCCGATAATTGGCAAGGACATGGCTTGGGTAGAAAGCTGATGTCAAAATTACTTGCTGAGGCAAAAGATCAAGGGTTGGAATATATTGAGGGTGTGGTTTTAGCTAATAACAAACCGATGCTTGGCCTCATGACTAGCCTTGGCTTGATTAATGATATGGATTCTGAAGACCCTTCGATGAGACGAGTTTGGATGCCCTTTGACAGCAAATAGTCCATTGAGGACTATTTGCTGCATAGGGCATCTGAGAGCCTCTGGCTCGAAGTGGGTGCCTGAGTTTGTGCATAGGACATCGGAGTAACCTACGAGTCACGACGTGGAGGGCTTCGACACAAAATAGTCCACTGCGGACTATTTTGTGCGTAAGACATCGGAGTGACCTACGAGTCACGACGTGGATGTTAGAGTAAGCACGAGTAAGGCATCTGAGCCCCCACCAACCATCAACCTTTCCTCGCAAATTCGCTTAACAATAAGGCTTGAATAGAGTGCACTTTAATATCCACATAATCGGCACGTCCATCATAAATAGTACTAAATGGTGTGCCTGGATTAGCAATATGTGCACATTGCATACCGAGCTTTTTGGCGGTTTTTAGATTTTTCAGGGTATCTTCGACAAGGGTAATACGAGCAGCAGGGACATCAAGCTCTCGTAACAGAGCTCTCATCAGACGCATAGACGGTTTGGGATGGTATTCCCCTTGTAGGAACATATGGTCAATTGCACAGATACCCGAGAAGCAGTCTTCAATACGTAAGGTCTGTAAAACCGCCCTTGCATAGGCATAGGGAGCGTTGGTGACGATGTATTTTATGCCGGGCGTTTGGCGTAATAAATGTCCTAAGTGAGGTTCTTTTTTGACAAACTTAGGGATATCAAAGTCGTGACTTAAGTGCAAAAAATCAATGGGGTCGACACCGTGATGGCGTTGCATACCAATCATGGTAGCGCCATATTGTTCCCAATAGCGTTGGCGTAGAGCTGTGGCACTGGCATAGTCCAGATTGAGTGATTTCATCACTGCCGTCGTCATGGTCTGATCAATTTGTGAAAAGACGGCGTGTGAAGCATCATGTAAGGTATTGTCTAAATCAAAAAGCCATACCCTGTCAGAGACAGGGTAGTGTGCTTTTGATGAGAGTTTATGAATCAGGCGTGCCATATTTACGCTGTAATCATAGTACCAACACCGTCATCCGTTAGAATCTCTAATAGTAGACAATGAGGAACGCGACCATCAACGATATGTACTGAATTGACACCACTACGAGCGGCGTCTAAAGCAGAAGAGATTTTTGGCATCATACCGCCAGTAATAGTACCATCGGCAAATAGTTCATCAATAGTTGATGTTGATAAGCGGCGTAGAAGGTTACCGTTCTTATCTAAAACACCAGGAATATTGGTCATGAGTAATAGTTTCTCTGCCATTAAGACTTCAGCAATCTTGCCAGCGACTAAGTCCGCATTGATGTTATAGACAGAGTTTTCTTCGTAGTTAAAGCCGATTGGTGAAATAACAGGAATAAACTGGTCTTCGATAATCGCTTTAAGTACAGCAGGGTCAACGGATGTAATCTCGCCTACATAGCCGATATCTAAAGGCTTACTAGGGTCTTCTTTATTAGGCATTAGTTTTTTCTTGGCTTGGATAAGACCGCCGTCTTTACCTGTTAGACCAATCGCTTTACCACCTGCCTGATTAATCATCATCACGATGTCTTGCTGGACTTGACCACCGAGTACCCATTCGACGACTTCCATCGTGTCTTCATCAGTGACACGCATGCCTTGGATAAAGTTACCTTCTTTACCGAGGCGTTTGAGAGCAGAGTCAATTTGCGGTCCACCACCGTGTACGACAATAGGATTAAGACCGATAAGTTTTAATAGAACAACGTCATGAGCAAAGCTTTTTTGTAGACGCTCTTCGGTCATGGCATTGCCACCGTATTTGACAACAACAGTTTTGCCGTGGAAGCGTTTGATATATGGGAGTGATTCCGCAATAATATCCGCTTTAATCGATGGGCTAATGGTTTGATCTGCCATTGTAGTGCTCCTACTGTTTAGCTAAGGTTTGTTCTAGAGTGTGAATAAATTCTTGTTTGTCGTATTCGCCGATATAGCGTTTGACAATATTACCGTCTCTATCAATTAAGAAAGAAACTGGAGTGAAACGGATACCGCCAAATTCTTTAGCAAGCTCACCTGTTTTGTCATAGGCAACAGTAAAAGGGAGTTTGTATGACTCGCGAAACTTCTGAATAGCTTCGGTATTGTCATAGCTCATGGCGACGGCAACAGTGTCATAGCCTTTGTCTTTATAGGTGTTGTAGTATTCGATTGTATCAGGCATTTGTTTGACACAAGTCACACAAGTGGTTGCCCAGAATTTCACCAAGACGACTTTGCCTTTGAGCTCATCAGAGGTAATTTGAGTGCCGTCAATCGTTTTGTAAGCGACAGTAGGGGCGCCGTCTTTATTAAAGAAGAAAAAGAAACCTGCCACAGCAAGAATAACAGCAGTAATCGCTACGATTATCTTATTCATACAACTACTCCATGCTTATTTCAATGGTGTTGTGGTCATGCCACTAGCAGGTGCACTATTTGCAGAAGAGTTAGTCGTGGTTGTGCTAGAGCTTGCTGCATTGGCTTGTGTTGCTGTGATGATATCAAAAGCTTTAACAACGCGAACAACACCGTCAACAGACGCTGCCGTTTGAGCAGCTAAGTCGCCCTCTTGTTGGGTGACTTGACCCATCAGGTAAACTACGCCCTGAGAGGTTGTAATAGAAATGGTGCGTGAAGGGATATTTTTTGTGACTAATAGCTCACTGCGTACTTTTGATGAAATCCAAGCGTCACGAGAGCGGACATCAAAAGCTGCTGGTTGACCAATCATTAACTCGTTAATCACTTCTTTGACATCCGTTACACCACGAGCGATTTCGGTAACACGGTCTTTATCAGCTTGTGAAGAAACCTCACCTGTAATTAAGGCACGTTGATTAAAAGAAGTGGCATTAACGCGAATGGTATCGGCATTAAGTTGTGTTTTAGCTCGATTTTCAATCGTGATTCCAATCGTCTTGTCAGTCAGCTGCATACCTGCCGTACGGCGGTCAGAAGCGATAAGTCCAGTGGCTGCCGCACCGCCTAATACCATAGAGGTTACACAACCAGATAATAACGTTGCACCTACAAGTGCAGCGACAACAGTAGGACGAAAAATACGAGTAGTCATTAAAAATCTCCTAACAAGAAAGCATCAATACCGTCACATAGGATATGAAGCAATAAAATATGAATTTCTTGGATACGCATTGTTCGGTCATGAGGAACGCAAAGATGAATATCATCTGTGGCTAAGCAGTCATTCATGGCACCGCCTTTTTTGCCGCTTAGGGCTATCACGGTCATACCACGCATATGGGCTGCTTCGATAGCTTTAAGCACATTGGGGGAATTGCCACTGGTAGTAATCGCCACGAGAATATCGCCGGGCATGCCTAAAGCTTGGACTTGGCGCTCGAAAACTTGTTCATAACCATAATCATTGCCAACAGCTGTCAGAATAGATGTGTCGGTGTTGAGAGCAATGCCAGCGAGTGGAATGCGGTCACGCTCAAAACGTCCAACTAGTTCAGCAATAAAATGCTGTGCGTCAGCAGCTGAGCCACCATTACCACACGCTAAAATCTTATTGCCTTGTTCGATAGCATTGACCAGAGCCATGGTCGCTTTAGCCAGAGGTTCTTGTAAAGTTATTGCACTCTGTGCTAGAGCTTGGGCACCGTCATCAAAATGTTGTGCAATTCTATTCTGTAAGTCCATTGTAATCAATCACGATAAACGATGAAACTATTAGTATAACCTTGCTATTCGCGAAGATTGCGGAAAAAATCCATTCTTGTCGCAATCAATTGTTTCAGTAAGTTCAATTTAGTTAAAGATATTTTTTAACCATTGTCTGGAATACGGTATCTCTTGGATACAGTAGGCATCAAATCGACAAAACGGGCGTTGATTGTTGAAGTATTTCAATTGTAAGTAGGGGAGGAAATAGAGTGTTGTCTTTTTGATGCGATGTTGTTTGCTAGGGGTAATGCTGGCGATGGCACCACCATAATCGTTGTTTTTGCGTGTCCTGACTTCGATGATGACCAGTGTATCACCGTCTTTCATGACGAGGTCTAACTCACCAAATTTGCAAGATAGGTTTTGAGTAAGTGGTTGCAAGCCCTGAGCGGATAGGAACTCAATGGCTTCTTTTTCATAATCCAGCCCTTTGCTTTGGGTAGGGGATAGTTTAATGTTGTCTTTCACAGGACGAGTTCGAGAGGCGGTAGGCTTTTTAGTTTTAGGGGCTTTTCTAGGCTTAATAAGTTGAAACCGAATATCTGTCATGATTTTTTGCCATAATAAACACTTCTTTATTTTCTGCAAAAGAGTTATCTATGTCGATAGCAGTAGGACAATTTAGTCACAGTGTTGAAATGATGGTTGATGATTTAAACTGTCAATATTGGCCAGAGAGTGCTTTATATATTGTGGCTACACCTATTGGTAATTTAAGTGATATATCTGTGCGTGCTTTGTATACCTTGCAAATGGTGGATATGATTGCTTGTGAAGATACTCGTTCTTCAAAGAGTTTACTCAATAGCTATGCTATCCAGACCCCCTTGATGGCTGCACATCAGCATAATGAGATGGAGGCAGCACAACAAATTATCCAGCGATTATCGCAAGGGCAGAGAGTGGCTTTGATTTCGGACGCAGGCGCTCCGGCAGTGAGTGATCCTGGTGGTAAGATAGTGACACAGGTTAGACAGGCAGGTTTTGACGTTAGACCTATTCCGGGTGCGTCAGCGGTTATTACGGCGTTGATGGGCAGTGGAGTGACAGATGATAGTCAGCCCGGATTTACTTTTGCTGGGTTTGTTCCGCCCAAAAGCCATGCCCGACAACAGTGGTTTGAACAATGGAAAAAGAGTCCAGTGGCGGTATTGATGTTTGAGTCGCCTCATCGAATTGTAGACTCGTTAAAAGACTTGAGTGCTATCGTAGGAGCAGCTCGCCAAATTACCATTGCCCGTGAATTGACTAAGCGTTTTGAGCAGATGAAGAGTGGCTCAGTCGACGATGTCTTGGCTTGGATTCAAGAGGATGATAATCGTCAGCGAGGAGAGTTTGTATTGATTCTATCGCCAGAACAGGGGTTGGAAGAGAGAGATGAAAAGCTCGTTTATCTAGATACTTTGCTAGAGGTGATGTTGGTACAAGTTTCTTTAAAAGATGCCGTAAAAATGGCGACTAAATTGACCTCTTTGTCTAAAGATGTCGTTTATAGTCGCGCATTAGTACTTAAAGATAATTTGGCTGATTAAAGCGTCGGCTTTTTGTTAAGTAGTTCGATTTTGACTTTTTCTGCACCGCGGTGAACAATACCGAGCTGTTTGGCTGCTCCATAAGATAAGTCGATGACGCGATTCCCATGGAATGGACCACGGTCATTAATGCGTACGACGATACTTTTGCCTGTTGAGACACGAGTAACACGAACAACGCTATTAATCGGTAATTCTTTGTGTGCGGCAGTGAGTGCATTTTGATTGAATCTTTCGCCGTTGGCAGTCAGCTTGCCATGAAAGCCCGGACCGTACCAAGAGGCAATGCCTACTTGAGAGAACTCTTTAATGCTTGCAAAGGGCACATAGCGCTTACCGTTGACAGTATACGCTTTGCCGCGTCTGGCATGAGAAGGCTCTGTGCGTAATTTCGGCGCGTTGTCTTTTTTGAGTGCTGAGGTATTGGTCGAAGCGACGGTTTCCTCAGTCGAAGTACTCTCTTCTGTCGAGTTATCAATAAATAATTTATTTGGGTCTAGCTCATTGGCAAAACTACGATTCGCCCAACGCTCAGTGGGTGAATCAGGGAAGATACCGTTGACGGTAATTCTGAATGTGTCGGGTGTGCTAGTGCTTGCTGCTTCTTGGGCAACAGCACTGCCGATAAGACCTAGACTAAAGAATGCTACGTAAAGTTTTTTTATCATACTATATCGCTATAAAACTGTGCTTGTGCACGGTGTCTCACGCGTAATGGTTGATGATAGCTAAAGCGTTTGGCAAGTTCTTCTGCCACATAAACTGAACGGTGCTTTCCGCCGGTACAACCAATCGCTACGGTTAAGTAGCTGCGTGTATCCTGCATATAAAATGGCAACCATTTTTCAATATATACAGCGATGTCATTAATCAGCTCATTGACGCTATCAAATTTAGCTAGCCAGTCAGCGACTGCCTGATCACGCCCTGTTTGTGGGCGCAATTCTGGGTCATAATGAGGGTTAGGTAAACATCTTACATCAAAAACAAGGTCTGCGCTACTTGGCATACCTTTCTTAAATGCAAACGATTCAAAAGTTAACAATATTTCACCAGGTCCGACTTCACTTAACTCTCTTACCCAAGCACGTAACTGACTAGGTGCGAGTGAGGAGGTGTCAATGACATGTTCTGTCTGACGAAGTGGGGAAAGTAATTCTTTCTCGTATTCAATACATTCTTCTAAGGAAGGTGTATTGCCTGTATTTTGTTTGAGTTTTTGGGTGAGTGGGTGAGCACGACGCGATTCGGAGTACCGCTGCAAAAGCGTCTCGGTGGCAGCCTCTAAGAAAATAACTTGAATAGGGATGCCGCGTGCTCTTAAGCCGCAGATAATCTCGGGCATATTACTAATATCGCCATGAGAACGTGCGTCAATAGCGACTGCAATACGGTTTAAATTGTTATTCAGAGCGTCAGCGATATATTCGTGTAGTAGAGAAACAGGAAGGTTATCCACGCAGTTATAGGCTAAGTCCTCTAATTGGCGTAAGGCGACTGATTTACCTGACCCAGAGATACCAGTAATAAGTACAACAGATGGTTTCATAACTTTTCTCGTTTATAGACGACTATTTTCTAGAATAATTTTAGATTGACGCTCCATAAATTCACTCAGCGTATCAATGCCGCGTAATTTAAGGATAGTATTGCGTACTGCTGCCTCAACTAGTACGGCAAGGTTACGTCCCGCCGCCACTTGTAACATCACACGACGGATAGGCATACCGAGAATATCTTGCGTCTGATCTTGAATAGGTAAACGCTCAAATTTCTCGTTGTTTGCGCGTACCAAGTGTACGATGAGTTTGAGGCTCATCTTGCGGCGTACAGATGTCTCACCAAAAATCGTACGAATATCCAGCAAGCCTAATCCACGTACCTCCAGTAAGTTACGGAGGAGTTCAGGACATTGCCCTTCAATTAAGGTTGGGGCTGTTCTGGAAAATTCAACAGCGTCATCCGCTACCAGTCCATGTCCACGAGAGATGAGCTCTAAGGCGAGTTCACTCTTACCCAGCCCCGATTCCCCTGTAATCAGCACGCCTAGCCCGAGTACATCCATAAAAACACCATGTACAGTGGTCGTCGGTGCGTAACGGCGTGAAAGATAAACACGGAGAACGTCAATAACGCGCGCTGAGCTGACAGGGGATGACAGAAGGGGGATTTTACTGCGTTGGCAGAAATTTAAGATATTTTGTGGTGCGTCAATGGACTCCGCTAAAATCATGGCGGGTACACTGCCCTCAGCAAGACCGACTAGGGCGCGTTCTTGTTGAGCTGGAGCAAGACGATTAAAGAAATCTAACTCCTCTTGTCCGAATACTTGGATTCGAGCGGGGTGAATCATATTCAAGTGACCCACTAAGTCTGCTGCATCACTAGTGGTTTCTGGTAGATGACGGTTGGCAGAGACTTGACCGGCTTTCCATGAAAACTTAAGGGTTTCAATATTGTCGTCAATGAGTTCTTGAATTGATAACATGGTGTATCCGCTACTATGTGCAAAAAAGCCAATGTGGATACATTGGCTTAAAGAATGGAATTAGTTAGTGAGAAGCCCGTGAATGACTTGAGGGTCTGTCTCAGTGAGAAGTTGTTGTCGTACTGAATCATCCGAGAGTTTCTGGGCAATGGCTGCCAGTAAGTCTAGGTGCTGTTGAGTAGCACTCTCTGGGACGAGTAAACAGACGAGAAGTTGGACATTTTGACCATCTGGTGCGTCAAAAGGAATAGGTGTAGAAAGGCGCAAGAAAGCAGCGTGTGCCTGTTCTAGCTTGGGGATACGACCATGAGGAATCGCAACACCATGACCTAATGCCGTTGATCCTAAACGCTCACGCGAAAACAAACCGTCAAATACGGTTGAGCGGGCAATCCCTTGATTGTTTTCAAACAATAGGGCGACTTGTTCAAAAGCTCGCTTTTTGCTAGTAGCATTAACATCAAGGATGATGTTATCGAGCGATAAAATAGAAGATAATTGATTCATAGTTGTGATTATATGCTGATTTTCTATAAATGTTATGAAAATTTACAAACGTTGTCGTATGTTCACACTATTTCATGGAAACAGCATTATAAATGAATGCATTTGTCTCTGTATAGATAAGGGCTTTAATATAGATACCCACCTCCAATGAGAAGGTGGGTATCCAGTAGGTGTTTAGGTAAGAATGAAATTATTCGCTAGCGAGATGTTTGGCAGCGGTATTACTAAAGCTTTTTTGCTTTTCTTTGTGTTTAACCACGAGACGATCGGTTTTATCGACCAATAGGTCAATCGCCGCATAGAGGTTGTCATCTAAGGATTCAGCATGAATGTCTTTGCCTGGTACACGCAAGGTGACTTCTGCTTTTTGTTTGAGAGGTTCTTTGGAGAGAATGACGCTGACATCGATGATATTGTCTACATGTCGCAAAACACGAGCAAATTTTGTCTCTACATATTCTCGAATAGCAGGTGTAATGTCAAGATGATGACCAGAAATGTTTAAATTCATACGGATACTCCTTTTTCATTTAAACAACCAGAACGTCGTCTGGTAAAGCGGTGATAAACAGGATTGTCTATCACCTCATTAAACTTGCTTAAGTTAAGTGTATACCGTTTTTGAATTTAATCAATAGGTAGTTACATTTTGAAATGTTCGCCAAGATAAACTTTGCGAACCTCAGGGTTTTCAATAATCTCAGCGGGTGAGCCACTGGTGAGTACAGTACCATCTGAAATAATATAGGCACGGTCACAAATCCCTAATGTCTCACGGACATTATGGTCGGTGATAAGTACACCGATATTGCGTTCTTTGAGGAAGCGAATAATACGTTGAATCTCAATAACAGCAATAGGGTCTACACCAGCAAAAGGTTCGTCAAGTAGAATAAAACGAGGGCTAGTGGCTAATGCGCGAGCAATTTCTACACGACGTCTTTCTCCCCCCGATAGTGAAAGGGCTTGATTGCTACGAATATGGGTAATTTGTAGCTCGTTTAAGAGGTTTTCCAGTTGTTCACTAATCTGTGTTTTTGAAAGACGTTTGCCTGTTTGCGGGTCAACTTGTAGTTCAAGTACGGCTTTAATATTTTGCTCTACCGTCAGACGGCGGAAAATCGAGGCGTCTTGGGGGAGATAAGACAGACCAATGCGTGCACGTTGGTGAATGGGGAGTGCGGTGATGATTTTGCCATCAATCTCAATACGACCAAAATCTGCTGGAACAAGACCGACAATCATGTAGAAACTGGTGGTTTTACCCGCACCATTGGGGCCGAGTAGACCGACGACTTCCCCGCTTGATACTTCAAGGGTGACATCCTTAACAACGGTGCGTTTGCCATAGGTTTTACGTAGACCAATGGCTTGTAATTTACCTGAGCTACTTGTCGATACCATTATGAACTCTTTTTAAGGTTGGAAGGCATAGGTTTGCCATTGTAGCGTGTACGGCATTCTGCTACTGCAGCGTCTACTTTTGAACGTGCTTGTACGAGAGAGCGAACACGACCACGATCAGGTGCATTAGGACCACCTGTTGCTGAGTAAGTGCTGTTTTTGCTATTGTAAGTGACGATATCACCACGTAAGACATCGACGACTTTACCACATACACTGCGAGTGACAATAGATTGTCCCACTAGACGGACAACCTCAGTTTCGCCATTGTATGTCGCGGTTAATCCCTCGGCATGAATGGTTTCATAGTTTTCAGGACGCTCTTCGTAGATTGTTACTTTTTTAGCGCCTTTTACTGTAGCTGTGGCGTGTTGGAAGCCTTTGGCATCTTCTTTGAGATTAACTTCATCTGCCGTTAAACGCATTAAACCACGCGTGAGAATGACGTTACCTTTGAAGTTACTGGTTTTATTGGTGTCATCGTAACTGAGGGAATCAGATAGGATGAGAGTTTCTGGCTCATCAGCTTTTTTGGTGGTCTGTGCACTAGCAAGAAGAGGGAGGCTACAGAGACCTAAGGCACTTAGCAATAACAACTTTTTCATTCGGGAGAGCCTTTATTTTGAGGTTGCTTTATTCATATCATCGGGTGAAATCTTGACGTCTGTGTTAGCAAAAACTTCTAGACGGCGAGTTTCATTATTGTAAATCATTCCTTTGCCTTTCATACGAGAATTGCCTTGTTGGACATCAGCCTCTTTGTCGGTTTTGACGATGTCCTCTTTAGGTAACACAATCAATTCTTCGCTACGGACATCTAAGCGTGAGCTATCTTCGGTAGGAAAGCGGTGGATATGGGCATTACCTTGGAGTAATACTAAATCCCCTTTGTCTTTGAGGGTGGCAAGTTTAGCACTTGCCAAGGTGCGCGGATTGTTTGGGTGCATGCCAATAAGATGGGCGTTGTCTGCTTCATAAGAGTCATCATCTGGATAATGACGCAGGCGATCGCCAGAGAGGCGATTAATCGCTTGACCTTGTTCGTTGGTGGTAATCATAATAAATTTGCCAGACCATGCATCAGGTTCATGTCGAATACTTACCGGTGTGTCGACAGGGACAGCACGTTGTGCATAGTCAGCAGCCCACCAAGTGGTGACTACCAAACCTACTAGCAGAAATAAAGCAATCAGCGCAGGAAGACGTTCTTTCATACAGCCTCAAATTATTGGATGGCAAGACCACGAACGAGTAAGGAGCCTTGTAAAAATGGGCCTAGTAAGCCTTGGGAAGCGAGGATAATATCAGCGAATTCTCGAGCCGCACCATAACCTCCTTGTGCCGAACTTACCCAATGAGCGGCTTGCTGGATGTAAATAGGGGCATGAGGCACGCTTGCTGCCAGTCCTACTTTTTGCATGGCTTGTAAATCAATAATATCATCACCGATATAAGCAATTTGGTCGAGGGTAAAGCCATTCTCTGCTGCGATATTGGCGATGAGCTGTCCTTTGTCACGAGCGTCTTGATAGACAAGGGCGATGCCTAAGTCAGCGGCACGGCGAGCGACAATCGGTCCGCTACGACCCGTAATGAGAGCGACTTTAATACCACTTTGCTTGAGCATTTTTAGACCATGACCGTCAAGGGCGTTAAAGCGTTTAAGTTGTTCTCCTGACTCATTGTATAGTAGTGAACCATCAGTGAGTACGCCATCAACATCTAATGCCACTAAGCGAATATTTTCAGCACGTTGGCGTACGGTTTCAGAGACTTTAGAGAGAACTAAGGATTCTGCAGGATGTAAAAGTTTACTAGTCATGATAGTGTATGAATTAAATAACTTTAGCGGTCATTAAATCGTGCATATGCAATGCACCAATTAGTTTGCCCTCTGTGTCGGTTACTAGGATATGAGATACACGTGCTTGCTCCATCACACTGGCGGCTTCGACAGCGAGTGAGGTATGAGCAATACTTTTAGGGTTTAAAGACATCACTTCTTTTATTTGATAGTGACGAATATCCCCTTCTTTTTGAATGAGTCGGCGTAAGTCGCCATCGGTAAAAATACCGATAGGTTTACCTTGCTTATCGATAATGCAAGTCATACCCATCCGTTTGGCAGACATGGTTTCGAGAGCTTCAGTCAGCGATGTCTCTGGCGTCACAATAGGGAGGTCATCACCTTGGCGCATGACATCATAAACATGCGTCAGTAAACGACGTCCCAAGGCACCGCCCGGATGTGAGCGTGCAAAGTCAGAAGCACCAAAATGGCGAGCCTCAAGACAAGCGACAGCTAAGGCATCACCAAGCGCAAGTGTAACTGTTGTACTTGCAGTAGGGGCGAGCCCAAGAGGGCAAGCCTCTTTTTCGATATGAGCATTAAGAAAAATATCACTTAATTTAGCTAGGTCAGATTCTGGATTACCTCCAATCCCGATGACTTTAGTACCCAAACGGCGAACCACTGGCAAAATAGTCGAGAGCTCATTGGACTGACCAGAATAAGAAATGGCAATCACGACATCCTCGCCAGTGACCATCCCGAGATCACCATGGACAGCTTCAGCAGAATGTACAAAAAAAGCTGGTGAGCCGGTGGAGGCAAGTGTTGCTGCAATTTTGCGACCGATGTGACCTGACTTACCAATGCCAGTGACTACCACACGCCCTTTGCAAGCCAAGAGGATATTTACTGCTTCGATAAAGGTATTATCTAAGCGTGCAGCCAACGACACCAAAGCCTCTGCTTCGGTAGTAATCGTACGTTGACCTGACAATAGATAAGTATTTAAGTTTTCCATATCATTATTTTAATGTAAGCGACTGGCAAAATTCTGACTTTCGTAATGACGCGCAAAAACTTATCGGTTTAAGGCTATAATCATTAGCTGCTATTTTTAATCATTTAGGTCTATATCCATGCAATACAATCCTGTTGAAACCGTTCGTCAGTCTATTCGCTCGATTAATGATTGGCCAAAACCTGGTGTGACTTTCCGTGATATTACGCCAGTATTGCAAGATCCTCGTTGCTTCCGTATGCTAATTGATATTTTTGTAGCACGTTATATGCGCCAGCGTCTGGATTTGGTTGCAGGGGTTGATGCCCGTGGTTTTATTATCGGTAGCGTAATCGCTTATGAGTTGAACCTCGGTTTTGTGCCTATTCGTAAAAAAGGTAAATTGCCTTTTGAGACAGTTGGTGAGGATTATGATTTAGAGTATGGTAGTTCATCGGTGGAAATTCATACGGATGCAGTCAAACCGGGGCAGCGCGTATTGTTGATTGATGATTTAATCGCTACAGGTGGTACCCTATTAGCGGCAAGTCGCTTATTGCAACGATTAGGTGCTAATGTTGTTGAAGCAGCGGCTATTATTGATTTGCCAGAATTAGGCGGGTCGAAACTTATCAAAGATAGTGGTTTGCCAGTGCATGCTTTGTATGAGTTCTAAAGTAGTGTTTTAGTAATTTAGTAAAAAAGCTCAGTTTTACGGACTGAGCTTTTTGTTGGTGTTTATAAAAAGAGCTTATAAGCCGGGTTGCTACTCTCATTGGTATATGGGTAACCTAATTCATCCAAGAATACTTTAAATGCCTTCTTATCAGAGGGTGGCACTTGCATGCCTACTAATACATGGCCAAAGTCGCCCCCCATATTGCGATAATGGAAGAGGCTAATATTCCATTCTGGACTCATCGAGTCAAGAAAGCGCATGAGTGCGCCTGGACGTTCTGGGAATTCAAAACGATAGAGTTCTTCATGATCAGCCAGCGCAGAGCGACCGCCTACCATGTAGCGTAAGTGCGTTTTGGCTAAGTCATCATTGGTCAGATTGAGAACTTTAAATTTATTTTTCTCTAATAAGCGTTGTGTTTTCTCCACGTCATCGGCTTTGCTTGTCTGTACGCCGACAAAAACATGTGCTTGCGTTTTGTCTGAAATACGGTAATTAAATTCGGTTACGTTACGATTGCCTAGTGTGGCACAGAGCTGTTTAAAGCTTCCGCGCACTTCTGGTAATGTTACTGAGAAAAGCGCTTCTTTGTGTTCACCGACTTCAGCTCGCTCAGCGACAAAGCGTAGTCGGTCGAAGTTCATATTGGCGCCCGAAGTGACGGCAATGATGTTTTTGTCTTTCCAGCGATTTTGTTGAGCGTATTTTTTGGCTCCCGCGACAGAAAGAGCACCAGCAGGCTCTAAGATATTACGAGTATCTTGGAAAACATCTCTTAGAGCAGCACAGATTTCATCGGTATTGACAGTGATGTAATCATCGACAAGTGATTTGCAGAGTTTAAAAGTCTCTGCACCTACTTGCTTAACCGCCGTGCCGTCTGAGAATAAGCCAACATCAGTGAGGTTAACACGGCGATTGCTCTTGACGCTTTTAATCATGGCACAAGAGTCTTCGGTTTGTACGCCAATCACTTTAATCGAGGGGTCTAGGGCTTTAATATAAGCAGCGACACCAGCAATCAGTCCGCCCCCACCGATAGCACAGAAAATCGCATCTGGCTTTTGAGGTGATTGTCGTAAAATTTCCATCGCAACAGTGCCTTGACCGGCAATCACATAAGGGTCATCAAAGGGATGAACAAAGGTGAGCTTTTCTTTTTTCTCAAGCTCTAGTGCGTGTGCATAAGCATCTGAATAACTGGTGCCAGCTAATACCACCTCTCCACCAAGACGACGTACGGCATCGACCTTTACTTGTGGAGTAGAGGTTGGCATAACAATAACAGCACGGCAACCGAGTTTTTTAGCAGAGAAAGCAACGCCTTGGGCATGGTTGCCAGCAGATGCGGCAATAACCCCACGGTCAAGTTCTTTGCGAGTGAGGTGTGCCATTTTGTTATAAGCACCACGAATTTTAAAACTGAATACTTGTTGTTTATCTTCGCGTTTTAAATAAATATTATTGCTAATGCGAGCAGATAATAGTTTTGCAAAGTCAAGACTGGTTTCTTCAGCAACCTCATAGACCTTGGCGGTGAGGATGCGTTTTAGATAATCATTTTTCATTATTAAATTAGGCCTTCTTGTTTGAGTACAGTATGAATCTTTTGGGCAAAAACAAGAGCACCTGCTTGGTCACCGTGAATGCATAGTGTATCGGCTTGAATTGGAATTTGTTTACCAGATTGAGCAATGACAAAGCCATCTTTAACCATATGCAAGACTTGTTTGATGGATTCATCGATATCGGTAATCATCGCTCCTGCTTGAGTGCGAGGCGTTAGCATACCATCATCTTGATAGGTGCGGTCTGCGAAGACCTCTTGTTTGACGGCTAAACCGATGTCTTTGGCAATGTCGACAGCTTTGCTATTGGCTAAGGTAAAGAGAACTAAGCTAGGGTCAACATCATAGACAGCTTGAGCAATTGCACGAGCAAGGGGCTCGTTGTTGGCTGACATATTGTAAAGGGCACCATGAGGCTTGACGTGATAGAGTTTGCTCCCTTGACTTTTAGCGACAGCGGCAAGGGCTCCTACTTGGACAATCACTAGGTCATAGGCTTGTTCTGCTGTGATAGGGATATTGCGACGACCAAAACCAGCGAGGTCATTAAAACCAGGGTGTGCGCCAATATTGACGTTATGCTTGATGGCATATGCTACTGTTTTGCGCATAATATGTGGGTCGCCAGCATGGAAACCACAGGCAATATTGGCTGAGTGGATATAAGGCATAATTTCTGCGTCATGGCCCATTGACCATGCACCAAAGCTTTCGCCCATATCGCAATTTAAATCAATGCTCATTTGTTATCCTAAAAATACGTAAATTTTTCTGTTAAAAAGTTTACTGTATCACGAAGTTGGGCTTGTAGTTGCTTAAATCGTGCCATTCGCTCTGCCCAAATCGTTTGTGCTTCTTCAACACTAGTGAGTGTAAAGCGAATACTTTGCCCTGGTAGTGCCTGTGCAAGATAGCCGAGATCGG
>JAXECN010000152.1:0-3134 GCA_034093535.1 Pelistega sp. | reverse complement strand
TATCAGCATCTACTACGGCAGTAATTTCTGAAATCTGTGCTACGTCTAGTTTAGCTGCTACACGTGGTGCTGTATTTTTACCCGAAGCGGTTGCTGGGAATAAAATATGCGAATAAGCACCGGCGACTTGTAAAACTTGCTCTGCAAGATTTTCTGCTAAATCATGCGCTAAAGCCTCACCGTCTGCGACAAGTACTTTAGACACACCAGCAACAGCAGCTGCAGCTGTTGCAACAGCGTCTACACCCTTACCAGCGACTAACACATGAATATCACCACCTAATTTAGCCGCTGCGGCTACTGTGTTTAATGTTGCACTTTTTAATGTGCCATTATCGTGTTCTGCAATTACGAGTACTGTCATCTTAGATCACCTTTGCTTCATTCTTTAATTTATCAACAAGTGTCGCCACATCAGGAACCTTAATACCAGCTTGACGTGCTGCAGGCTCTGATACTTTAAGTACACTTAGACGTGGAGCAACATCAACACCTAAAGCTTCTGGAGTAAATGTCTCTAGTGGTTTTTTCTTCGCTTGCATAATCTTAGGTAATGTCGCATAGCGTGGCTCATTTAGACGTAAGTCTGTTGTCACGATAGCTGGTAATTTGAGGCTTAATGTCTCTAAACCACCGTCAATCTCACGCGTTACTTTAACGCGATCACCCTCTACCTCGACAGCACTTGCAAAAGTTGCTTGTGGCCAGCCTAGTAATGCTGCCAACATCTGACCTGTCTGGTTAGCGTCATCATCAATCGCTTGTTTACCCAAGATGATAAGTTGTGGCGCTTCTTTATCCGCAACTGCTTTTAGGAGTTTAGCGACGGCTAATGGTTGTAATTGAGCATTAGTTTCAACTAATACACCACGATCAGCACCAATTGCCATCGCAGAGCGAATTTGCTCTTGGCATTGTGTGACACCGCACGACACTGCAACCACTTCAGTTGCCACCCCTTTTTCTTTTAGACGAGTCGCCTCTTCTACAGCAATCTCATCAAAAGGGTTCATTGACATCTTCACATTGGCGATATCTACGTCTGTATTATCAGACTTCACACGGACTTTGACATTATAGTCAACGACGCGTTTTACAGGTACTAATACCTTCATCCATTATCTCCTCGGATAAAATTAAAACCAAATTGTTACTATATGATACACTGCTCGGACATAATTTGCCAAACAGTGCTCGATTTTTTAAATTCTTGCCAGTGTTTTGATATGCTCAACAGCACTGCGTCCCAGCGCTGAGAGTGCATAACCACCTTCTAAAAAACTAATCACCCGCCCCTCACAATAAGTATCGGCAATTTCCATCAGTTGTTCAGTCATCCAGACAAAATCTTTTTCGACTAAATCCATCTGCCCCATCTCGTCTTCACGATGAGCATCAAATCCTGCCGAAATCAACAATAACTCTGGCTGATAGGCGTGCAAATCAGGTAACCAGCTCTCTTTAACAATACGCTCCACTTGTGCCATACCCGTAAACGCAGGTACTGGCGTATTTAACATATTCTGTGCCACATTCTCTGTCCCCGAATGCGGGAATAAAGGATGTTGGAAAAAACTATACATCTTCACAAAGGGATGATTCTCAAAAATTTTCTCTGTCCCATTGCCATGATGAACATCAAAATCCACAATCGCAATCCGTCTTAAGCCATATTTCTCAATTGCATACGCTGCCGCAACAGCGACATTATTAAAAAAGCAAAACCCCGTACTTCGCTCAGGTTCGGCATGATGACCGGGTGGGCGAACACTACAAAAAGCATTTTTAGCTTGCTTAGTCATCAATTGATCAACCGCTAAAATACCTGCCCCCGCCGCATGTAAAGCGGCTGTATAGGTATGAGGATTGAGGCAGGTTTCTTCGGTATCAACATTAAAATAACCCTCTAGCGGGGTATTCTCACGAAGATAGTCAATATAGGAGACACGATGTACACGAGATAAATCTACTACGGTCGCTTTAGGGGCTTCCATATGATTTAAATAATTGCTCACGCCGCTAGCCACTAGACGGTCATTAATCGCGTCTAATCGCTTAGGTGACTCTGGGTGCCAGCGGTGCATCATATGCAAACGGCACGTGGGATGAGTAATAAATAATGTATCCAAAGTCCTACCTTTAATAGTTTTCTCCTACATCTAGCATAACGGATTTCTGCCAGAGTTTCCTTTAGTGTTTCCCCCGATATTTTTCATCAAAACCCTCTTAACTTTCCTTAACATATCTCTCCGCAAATACTGTTACACTCTTGTTATCATTATTTTTGGAATTGTTATTGTGAAAAACACTTCACTTTCTCGTCTTTTTATCGCTAGTTCTACTGCTTTAGTCTTATCTGCCTGTGCTAGCAGCTCTTCATCATATGAAACAGAGTCTACGATTGCCCCTAGTAATACTCAAACTAGCACCAAAACTGGTTGGCAAGTAGAGAACTCACCGCTTAGTGCCGATAAAACACACTTTATAAAGCAAGTTGCTGAGCGCTATAACATTCCTGAGAGTTTTGTCCAACAAATGCTCTCTCAAGCCAATGTTAATGAACGTGTTCAAGATTTAATGAGCCCGAAGAAAACGACTGCCGTTAAGCGTCATTGGCAGACCTACCGCAATCGCTTTGTTGAGCCTATTCGTACACGCAAAGGCACAGCATTCTGGAATGCACACCGTGCTGATTTAGCCGCAGCCGAACGCCAATACGGTGTACCCGCTGCCATTATTGCAGGCATTATCGGTGTTGAAACTGTGTACGGTGAACAAATGGGCAGTTTCAGTGTCTTAGATGCTCTCTATACACTGGGCTTTTATCACCCAGACCCTTCACGTCCAGAAAAAAGTCAGATGTTCCGTAATCAATTAGCCGCACTTATTGAACTCACTCATAAGGGTAAATTTGATGGTTATACGGCAACAGGCTCTTTTGCCGGTGCTTCAGGACTCGGTCAATTTATGCCAATTAGTATCCTACACTATGCCGTTGACGCTGACGGTAATGGCAAAATTGATTTACGCAATAGCACTAAAGACGCTATTTTTTCTGTCGCTAATTTCCTCGTTAAGCATGGTTGGCAATCAAATATGCCTGTCTTTGCGCCAGTTCGCTTACCAGCCTCACC